>NZ_CP016353.1:4240227-4560000 GCF_002240355.1 Prauserella marina | reverse complement strand
AACCACAGGCCCGGCGAAATTGCACTACGAGTAAAGATGCTCGTTTCGCGCGGCAGGACGGAAAGACCCCGGGACCTTTACTATAGCTTGGTATTGGTTTTCGGTTCGGCTTGTGTAGGATAGGTGGGAAACTGTGAAGCTGGCACGCTAGTGTTGGTGGAGTTAATCTTGAAATACCACTCTGGTCGAATGGGGAATCTAACTTCGGACCGTGATCCGGTTCAGGGACAGTGCCTGGTGGGTAGTTTAACTGGGGCGGTTGCCTCCCAAAGAGTAACGGAGGCGCCCAAAGGTTCCCTCAGCCTGGTTGGCAATCAGGTGTTGAGTGTAAGTGCACAAGGGAGCTTGACTGTGAGACTGACAGGTCGAGCAGGTACGAAAGTAGGGACTAGTGATCCGGCACCTCCTGGTGGAAGGGGTGTCGCTCAACGGATAAAAGGTACCCCGGGGATAACAGGCTGATCTTGCCCAAGAGTCCATATCGACGGCATGGTTTGGCACCTCGATGTCGGCTCGTCGCATCCTGGGGCCGGAGTAGGTCCCAAGGGTTGGGCTGTTCGCCCATTAAAGCGGCACGCGAGCTGGGTTTAGAACGTCGTGAGACAGTTCGGTCCCTATCCGCCGCGCGCGCAGGAGACTTGCGGAAGGCTGTCCCTAGTACGAGAGGACCGGGACGGACGAACCTCTGGTATGCCAGTTGTCACGCCAGTGGCATGGCTGGTTAGCTACGTTCGGAAGGGATAACCGCTGAAGGCATCTAAGCGGGAAGCCTGTTCCTAGATGAGGTCTCCCACCCCGTTGTGGGTTAAGGCTCCCAGTAGACCACTGGGTTGATAGGCCAGACATGGACGCGCAGTAATGTGTTATTGAGTGGACTGGTACTAATAGGCCGAGGACTTGCCCACAAAGCTGCTACGCACTCACTCTACGATTCTGAAACACCACACCCACCCCACCACAGTGGTGGAACCCGGGGTGTGTGTTTGTTTCATAGTGTTTCGGTGGTCATAGCGGTGGGGCCACGCCCGGTCCCATTCCGAACCCGGAAGCTAAGCCCACCAGCGCCGATGGTACTGCACCCGAAGGGGTGTGGGAGAGTAGGACACCGCCGAACAAAAATTTGGGATGGCCCGTTAGAGTTGGTTGAGTAGACCGGCTCTAACGGGCCATAGCCATGTGTGCACACTTCTTATCAATAGCGTTGAGAGCTGGAGGACAGGTGTCCGAGTACGGTCGGCGAGACTCAGGGGACGACGGCGAGTCCGCTCGACCGCAAGGCCGGGGCGGCGGTAGCGGCCGTGGCGATACCGGGCGCGGTGACAACAAAAACGGCCGTTCGGGGCGCCCTCAGGGCAAGAACGACCGCGGAGGACGCGGCCGGTTCGACCGCGACAGCCGCGACAGCCGGGACCGGGACAGCCGCGACGGCCGCGACAAAAGGCAGGGGCGCGGCGGCAAGTCCTACGACAACCGTGGCGGGAGCGGCTACGGCCGGGACAATCGCGGCAGGGACGGCAACCACAGGGACGGCGGCTACCGAGGTGGCGCCGGCGGCGGCAACAAGGGCCGTCGCGATGGCAAGTCCTTTGGTGACAACAAATCTTTCGACCGCGGCAACCGCCGCGACGATCGCGACCGGGATAGCCGCGAGGGCGAGCACCGAGGGCGCGACGACCGGTCCTACCGTGACCGGCAGGGTCCGCGTGACGACCGGTGGTCCAAGGGAAGCCGGGACGACCGCCCCTCTCGTGACGACCGGTATCGCAACGACGATCGGTTCCGCAAGGACGACCGGTCTCGCGGTAGCGAACGATTCCGCGGTTCGGGGCGGCCGGGCGGCGGCGACCGGTACCAGAACAAGGACCGGCGTGAGGACCGCTTCCGCTCCGGCGACAACCGGGGCCGGGGAGACGACCGGTTTACCGGTGACCGGCGTGACCGGCCGCAACGGGACGACCGGTTCCGGGGTGGGGAACGCGGACGTCGCGACGAGAGCCCCCGTCGCGACGACCGGCGATCGGGCGACGACCGGTTCCGCAAGGACAACCGTTCCGGCGAAAACAGGAATCGTGACGACCGGTCCACTGGTTCGCACAGGGGATCCAGGCCGGGCGGCGACGATCGGTTTCGCAAGAACGACCGGGACAACAGCGCTTCCAGGAACGACGACGGCTCCAAGGGCTACTCCAAGGAGCACGGCTCCAAGGGTTATGACTCCAAGCGCGACGACGCCCGGGACAACGACACCAGGGGCCGGGACGCCAGGAACGACGACCGGCGGTTCGGCGGTCCTCGCTCTTCCGGGCCAAGAGGAGAGGAGCGGTCGGACGAGGCCGTCGCGAGGGAACTGCTCGAAGCGCCGCAGGTGCCCGACGACATCCAGTTCTCCGATCTCGACTCTGAAGTTCGCCGCGAACTGCGCTCCTTGCCGAAGGAACTCGCCGAACGCATCGGAAGGCACCTCGTCGCGGCGGGAACGCTGATCGACGACGACCCGGAAGCGGCATTGGAGCACGCGCGCTACGCGAAGGGAAAGGCATCCCGCATTCCCATCGTGAGGGAAGCCGCGGGACTTGCCGCCTACCACGCCGGTAAGTGGGCAGAGGCGCTGTCCGAGCTGCGCGCGGTGCGGCGGATGACGCGCACCGACGCGCACGTCGCCGTCATCGCCGACGCCGAGCGAGCCATGGGGCGGCCGGAACGCGCGCTCGACATCGCCAAGGAGACCGACTCGGCGACCCTGCCGAAGGACGTCGCGATCGAACTGCGCATCGTCGCGGCTGGGGCGCGAAGGGATCTCGGCCAGCTTGACGCCGCCGTCGTCGCGTTGCAGGGTGCTGACCTCGATCCGAAGAAGCCGCAGCCGTGGAACGCGCGGCTCTTCTATGCCTACGCGGACAACCTGACCGCGGCGGGCCGGACCGAGGAGGCCATCCGCTGGTTCCTCCACGCCGCGGATGCCGACACCGAGGAGGAGACGGACGCGGCCCACCGTGCGGCGGAGCTGGCCGGTGACTGAGCCCTCCGGCGACGTCGCTCTGCTCGAACGGCACGACGCGGTATTGCTCGACCTCGACGGCACGGTGTACCGGGGCAATGAACCCATCGCCGGTGCCGCCGAGGCCATCGAGCACGTCCGCGAACGGGGCACCGCCGTCCGGTTCGTCACCAACAACGCCTCCAAGGCGCCGACCGAGGTCGCTGACCATCTCCGCAGTGTCGGCGTCGCCGCCGACACCGAAGAGGTCAGCACCAGTTCGCAGGCAGCGGCGGGCATTCTCGTCGAACGGCTTGCACCCGGCTCCGGTGTGCTGGTCGTCGGAACGGGAGCGCTGGCGGCGGAAATCGACGGTCTCGGCCTGCGCGCGGTGCGCAAGGTCGGCGCCGAGGTCGCCGACATCGCCGCCGTCGTGCAGGGCCACTCCCCGAAAACCACCTGGGTCGATCTGGCGGAGGCGTGCGTCGCCATCAGGGCGGGTGCCCTGTGGGTCGCCTGCAATCTCGACGCGACCCTGCCCACCGAACGCGGCGAACTTCCCGGCAACGGGGCGATGGTCGCCGCGCTGAGAGCGGCCACCGGAGCCGAACCCGTCGTGGCGGGCAAGCCGAGGCCGCCGCTGTTCACGACCGCGGCGGAATCGGCGAACGCGACCTCAGCGCTGGTGGTCGGAGATCGGCTCGACACCGACATCTCGGGAGCGGTGGCGGCCGGTCTGGCCGGTCTCGCCGTCCTGACCGGTGTGGTGACTCCCGAGCGGCTGCTCGCGGCCGGTCCAGCCGAGCGGCCTCGTTATCTCGCCGCCGACCTCGGCGCGCTCACCGCGAAGGCAGGCGATCTGGAGATCGGTCCTCGCGCGGGCTGGCGGATCGATGACACGGGCTCCGTGCTCACGGTGTCCGGTGACAGCGGAGGGAAAGCGCTGGAACTGCTGCGCGCGCTGTGCGCGCACGCCTGGCGCACCGGAACCACCGCTGTGAAGGCGGCCGACGATCCCGCCGCCGCTGCGCTGAGCGAACTGCGACTCGCCTGAGGGCCGCACCACCGGCAGCCGCGATCGGTTAGCGTTGTGGGGTGCACGACGACACGAACCCAGCGCCACGCCCGGTTCCCGGCCCGCCGCCCGGCATGACAGGGCCCGCCCCGCAGGAGACCGACCCGAGGGCGGGTATCGAAGAGGCCATCGCGGGCCTCGAAGGGCTTGCCGACCTGCCGCTCGCCGAGCACGTCGAGCGGTTCGACACGGTGCACACCGAACTCGCGGTGGCGCTGTCGAGCATCGACAAGGTCTAACCGTGCCACGCAGGGCGCGCCTCGATGCCGAGTTGGTGCGCAGGGGCCTTGCCAGGTCGCGCGAACACGCCAGCTCGCTCATCGGCGAGGGCAAGGTGACCGTGCGGGGAATGGTGGCGAGCAAACCGGCGACCGGTGTCGAGGCCGACGCGGCCATCGTGGTGCGCGACACCGACGACCCCGGCTGGGCGTCGCGGGGCGCGCACAAGCTGATCGGCGCGCTGCGCGCGTTTGAGACCGAAGGGCTTTCGGTGAAGGGAAAGCGCTGTCTCGACGCGGGAGCCTCGACCGGAGGCTTCACCGACGTGTTGCTGCGGGAGGGCGCGAGCACCGTCGTCGCCGCCGATGTGGGGCGAGGACTGCTCGACTGGCGGTTGCGCACCGACGACCGCGTCGTCGTGCTCGACAAGACCAACGTCAGAAACCTGACGCCGGAGGCGATCGGTGGACAGGTCGACGTCGTCGTCGCGGATCTGTCCTTCATCTCGCTGCGGCTGGTGCTTCCGGCGCTCGCCGCGTGCGCGCGGCGAGGAGCCGACCTCTTGCCGATGGTCAAGCCGCAGTTCGAGGTCGGGAAGGACCGGCTCGGCAGTGGGGGCGTCGTGCGGGATCCCGAACTACGGGCCAACGCGGTTCTCGACGTGCTCACCGAGGCCGCCGGTCTCGGTCTGCGGGCAAGGGGCGTCGTCGCCAGCCCGCTGCCGGGCCCCTCTGGCAACGTCGAGTACTTCGCGTGGCTCGTCGCCGAGGAAGCGCGGCCCGTCGAATCGCCTGGTGACATGAGGGAACTGGTCGACACCGCGGTCAGGGAAGGACCATCGTGACTGCACCGGCCGAGAAGAGAGAAGTGCTGCTCGTCGTGCATCCGGACCGGGATGCCACGCGGGGGGCGGCGCGCGCGGTCGCCGCAAGGCTCGGTTCGGCGGGAATCTGGCTGCGGCTGCTCGACGAGGAGGTCCGCAGGCTCGTCGAGACCGACGACGGTGAGCTGCCTTGCACGGTGGTTGCTCCAGCCGACAACCCCGCGAAGGGGGTCGAGCTGGTGCTCGTGCTCGGCGGCGACGGGACCCTGTTGCGCGCGGCGGAACTCGCGAGACCGGCCGGTGTGCCGGTGCTCGGCGTCAACCTCGGCCGCGTCGGGTTTCTCACCGAGGCCGATTCCGACGCGCTCGCCGACACCGTCGACAGGGTCGTCGAAGGCAGGTACCGGGTCGAGGAGCGCATGACCATCGACGTCACGGTGACGGTGGACGGCGCGGTCGTCGCCGAAACCTGGGCGCTCAATGAGGCCAGTGTCGAGAAGAGTTCGCGGGAGCGGATCCTCGACGCCCTCATCGAGGTGGACGGGAGGCCGGTGTCCTCGTTCGGCTGCGACGGGGTGCTGTGCTCGACGCCGACGGGTTCGACGGCCTACGCCTTCTCGGCGGGAGGCCCCGTGGTGTGGCCGGATGTGGAGGCGCTGCTGGTGGTGCCGAGCAACGCGCACGCCATGTTTTCCAGGCCGCTCGTGGTGTCCCGCTCGTCGGTGATCACCGTCGAGGTCGATCCCGACGGCTCGCCCGCAGTGCTGACCTGCGATGGGCTCCGGCATGTCGACCTTGAGCCGGGTACCAGGACACAGGTCGTCGCGGGCCGGGTTCCGGTGCTGCTGGCCAGATTGTGGGACGGGCCGTTCACCGACCGGCTCGTGCACAAGTTCTCCCTGCCGGTGAAGAGCTGGCGGGAGCGGCACGCCAGGCCGGACTGACGCCGAAGACCCCGAAGACCGGCACTGCCTCCGAATGTCGGGCCGTGCCGCTACGGTGGTGGCGTGCTGGCCGAGATGCGAATCCAGGGCCTCGGAGTCATCGAGGACGCCCTGCTCGAACTGCACCCGGGATTCACCGTGGTCACCGGTGAGACGGGGGCGGGAAAAACCATGGTCGTCACCGGCCTTCACCTGCTGTCCGGCGGGCGGTCGGAGGCGTCGAAGGTACGTACCGGCGCCGCGAAGGCGACGGTCGAGGGCAGGTTCGAAAAGATCACCGGTGAGCAGACCACCCGCATCGTCACCGAGGCCGGTGCCGACGTCGAGGAGGACGACAGTGTCATCGCGCTGCGGTCGGTGAGCGCCGACGGCCGGTCGCGCGCACACCTTGGCGGACGGTCGGTACCCGCCGGTGTGCTGGCCGAGTTGTCGGAGCAACTACTCGCCGTTCACGGGCAGAACGACCAGCTCAGGTTGCTGAGACCGGCCGAGCAGCGCGCGGTCATCGACCGGTTCGCCGGCGAGGCCGTGACGAGCCCGCTCGCGCGGTACCGGTCGGTCAGGGAGGAATGGCTCGCCGTCGCGGCTGAGCTGAGGGAGCGCTCGACGCGGTCGAGGGAACTCGCCCAGCAGGCGGACCTGCTGCGGCACGGGCTGACCGAGATCGAGGCGGTCGAGCCCGAACCGGGCGAGGACGCTGAGCTGACCGAACAGGTCAAACGGCTCGCCGCCGTCGACGAACTGCGGGAGGTCGCCACCGCCGCGAGCACCGCCGTCGCGGGAGCCGCCGACACCGATCCCGATCAGCCGGGCGCGCTCGGCCTCATCGCCGAAGCGGGAAGGCGCCTGGCCGGTGCGGAGGACGCGGCGTTGCGGGAGCTGGAACCCCGGCTGACGGAGGCCGCGGTACTGCTCGGCGATGTGAGCGGTGAGCTGGCCGGTTACCTCGAATCGCTCGATGCCGACCCCGAACGGCTCGAACGGATTCTGGCCAGGCAGGCTGAGCTGAAGAAGCTGACCCGCAAGTACGCCGCCGACGTCGACGGGGTGCTCGCGTGGGCGGAGGAGGCACGGCAGCGGCTGTCCTCGATGGACACCTCCGACGAGGCACTGGCGACATTGGCCGCGCGTAAGGACGAACTCGCCGAGGGGCTCGCGAAGCACGCGGCCGCCGTATCAGGGGCGAGAAAGGTGGCCGCGAAAAAGCTGGCCGCCGAGATCACCGCCGAGCTCGCCGGGCTGGCGATGGGACAGGCCGAGATCGAGGTCACCGTGCGCTCCCATCCCGCCGAGCAGAGCGATCCGCAGGCACTGCGGGTGGGCGCCGGGCTCGTGCACGCGGGACCCGACGGGGTCGACGACGTCGAGTTGCTGCTCAAGGCACATTCCGGCGCGCCGGCGTTGCCGGTGCACAAGGCGGCTTCCGGCGGTGAGCTGTCGAGGGTGATGCTCGCCATCGAGGTGGTGCTCGCGCATGCCGACACCGTGCAGACCCTCGTGTTCGACGAGGTCGACGCCGGGGTCGGTGGCAGGGCGGCCGTCGAGATCGGGCGCAGGCTCGCGACGCTGGCTCGCAGTCACCAGGTGCTCGTCGTGACCCATCTTCCTCAGGTGGCGGCGTTCGCCGACCGGCACCTCGTGGTCGACAAGGGCACGGCGAAGGGCATCACCCGCAGCGGCGTCACCGTGCTGGCACAGGAGGAACGGGTCGCCGAACTCGCGCGCATGCTCGCGGGTCTCGACGAGACCGAGACCGGCAGGGCGCACGCCGAAGAACTACTGACGGCAGCGGAGAATTTCAAGGCTTCACCCGGAACGGTGAAGAAGGCGGCGCGCGCGACACGCGGAGCAAAAAAGAAGGGCGCCACCGGCGCAAGCTCTTGAAACGTCCGCTGTGGACAGGACCACAGTGCACGGTAATTGCCGGTGCCTTCCCGGCGTGGCGAAGGCTTTTTCACGTGTGCTTTTGTCACTATCGGCTCATGAAACTCACCGGCTTGCTCACCAAGACCAAGGAGGCATTGCCCGGAGACACGGGGACTGCCAGGGTCGATCGGCGCACCCGGGAGCTACTGCGCAAGGTGGGCCCCGGTGATATCGCGATCATCGACGAGATCGACATCGACCGGCCGACGGCCGACGCGCTGGTGCGCGCTGGTGTGCTCGCCGTCGTCAACGCCGCACCGTCCATTTCGGGCAGGTTCCCCAACCTCGGACCGGAAATCATTGTCGGAGCGGGAATTCCGCTGATCGACAACACCGGTGGCGACGTATTGCGCCGGATCAAGGACGGCGGCAAGGTCAGAATTCACGACGGCGGCGTCTACGTGGGCGAGCAGCTCATCGCATCCGGCGTCGTGCAGACACCCGAGAGCATCGCCGACGAGATGATCGAGGCGAAGGCCGGGATGTCCACCCAGCTCGAAGCCTTCTCGGCCAACACCATCGAGTTTCTGCGCCGTGAGCGCGCCCTGATTCTCGACGGCGTCGGCGTTCCCGATCTCGAAGTCCCGATGCGCGACCGGCATGTGCTGGTGGTCGCGCCAGGCAACGGGCACGCGCAGGATCTCCGCAATCTCAAGAAGTACATCGCCGAGCACCGGCCCGTGCTGGTGGGTGTCGACACCGCGGCGGACACGCTGCGGGTCAACGGCTACACCCCCGACGTCATCGTCGGTGACCCGAGCGGGATCAGCGCGGAGACCCTTCGCTCGGCGGGTGAGGTCGTCGTTCCCGCCCAGCCGGACGGGCACGCGCCGGGAGTGGAACGGATCCAGGACCTCGGCATCGGCGCGGTCACGTTCCCCGCTTCGGGCAATCCGGAGGATCTCGCGCTGCTGCTCGCCGACACCCACGAGGCGGCTCTCGTCGTGACCGTGGGCTTTCAGGCGACCTTGCGGGAGTTCCTCGACCACGGCAGGTCCGGCTCCAATCCCTCCACGTTCCTCACGCGGCTGAAGCTCGGTACGCGGCTGGTCGACGGCAAAGCGGTGGCCACTCTGCACCGCAGCAGGGTCTCGATGGGCGCGATCGTGTTGCTCGTGCTGGCCGCGGTCGTTGTCGTCGTCGCCGCGTTGCTCGTCTCCGATGTCGGCTCCGTCTACGTCGACTGGGCCGTCGACACCTGGAATTCCTTCACCGGCTGGGTCAAAGGGCTGTTCTCGTGATCTCTCTTCGCTACCACGTCGTCTCGATCGCGGCGGTGTTCCTCGCTCTGGCGATCGGTGTCGTGCTCGGTTCGACGGCGCTGAACGGGACGCTGCTCTCCGGGCTTTCCAGCGAGAAGGGCGACCTTGTCAATCAGGTCACCGACCTTGAGGCCGAACGCAACCAGCTCAACGCGCGCTTGTCGGACGCGGACGCTTTCGCGGGCGCGGTCGGCGACTCGGTGGTCGCGGGAAAACTGGACAAGCGGTCGGTCGTGCTCGTGACCACTCCCGAGGCCACGTCGGCCGACGCCGAGGCGATCAAGGAACTCATCGGCAAGTCAGGTGCGACCGTGAGCGGCGAGGTCGCGCTGACCGGCGCGTTCACCGATCCCGTCAAGGCCGACCAGCTGCGGGACATCGTGACCAGGCTGCAACCGGCGGGGGCGGAGTTCCCGACGGCGGGTGACCCCGGAACCCTGGCCGGGGCGCTGCTCGGCACGGTGCTGTTGCTCGACAAGGACAGCGCGCAGCCGCAGTCCTCGTCCGCCGAACTCTCGGCGGCGCTGTCCGGGCTCGCCGATGGCGGTTTCGTCAAGCCGGGCGGGGACGTGAAGGCGGGACAGCTCGCCGTCGTGCTCACCGGGGGACAGGAATCGGGTGACGGCGCGGGAGACAGGGCCGCGACGATCGCGAGGTTCGCCGCTCAGCTCGACCGCTCCGGCGCGGGCACGGTGCTCGCGGGCGGGGCGGGCTCCGCACAGGGCAATGGCGCGGTCGGAGTCGCGAGGGCCGACACGTCGACGACCTCGATCCTGTCCACCGTGGACAATGCCGACACCGCGGCAGGCAGGGTCACGACCGTGCTGGCGCTGCGGGAACAGCTCGAAGGCGGCTCGGGCCGGTACGGCATCGGCGGCAACGCGGAAGAACCGGCGCCCGGCGTGCGCCAGCAGCAGCGCTGAGGCCTGTCGGCCTCAGACGGTGCCGGAACCGCCGAGGCCGAGGTAGTAGGCCCGCTGAGCGGGGTAGTACTCGGTGAAGGCGGGTAGCGGTGTCCCTTCGTGGGCGGCGACCAGCAGATCGAGGTAGTACTCCCAGCCTGGGCCGATCTCCGCGACGCCATCGGCCGAGGTGAGGTGCTGGGTGAACCGCAGGGTCGTGGTGCCGTTCGCCTCGGCCAGCGTGAGCGTGAGGTGCCACGTGCCGTTGTCGTCGGTGCTGGACAGTGCCAGCAGGCCGGGTGGTTCGCACGCGTCGATGCGCAGGTCGTACCAGGGCTGTCCTTCCTCGTGAACGAGGCGCACCTTGACCGTGCCGCCCGCGCCAGGGGTTCCCTCCCACGGGCCGAACCAGCGAGCGGTGCGCTCGGGTTCGGTGAGCGCGGCCCACACGTCGGTCGCGGGGGCACGGAACGTGCGGTCGAGTACGAGATCGTGGCCATCGGCCGTGCGGAACAGGTTTCCACTGGGCTGGGGGCTCATGCGATGTCCTCCCTGGGGTCGGTGCGCTCGGGTGCGTTGGCGCGGTCTCGCCGGGCGCGGTGGACCTCGGTCTCCAGCGCGTCGAAGCTGTTCTGCCAGCGGCGGGCCGAGGGATCGGCGTCGCCGAACTGGGAAAGCCACCCGGCGAGTTCGGTGAGCGGCGTGGTGTCGAGCGAGTACATCCGTTGCCGTCCCGTGGTCTCCGCGACGAGGAGCCCGCATTCCCTGAGCACCCGGAGATGGCGGCTGACGGCCGGTCTGCTGATGGCGAAGCGCGCCGCGATGTCGCCCGCCGAGCGGGGGCCCTCGCCCAGCAGCACGAGGATGTCCCTGCGGACGGGATCGGCGATCGCGGTGGCTGCCCTCACCGCAAAAGCGTAACCGATGGGTTACGCGTTTGTCAGCTCCGGCTCACTACCGGTCTCGGCCGGACAACATCGACTGCCAGGCTTCGACGAAGCCGGGGAAGGTCTTGCCGACCGTCGCGGGGTTCTCGACCCGCACCCCGGCGACCCGCAGGCCGAGCACGGCTCCCGCCATGACCAGCCGGTGGTCGTCGTAGGTGTGGAAGAGCCCGCCGTGCAGCGGCGACGGCTCGATGCGCAGCCCGTCCTCGGTCTCGGTGACGTTCCCGCCGAGCGCGGTCAGTTCCCTCGCGAGCGCCGCCAGCCGGTCCGTCTCGTGGCCGCGCAGGTGTGCGACGCCGGACAGTACGGACGGCCCTTCCGCGAAGCACAGCAGCGCGGCAAGCACGGGCGTCAGTTCACCGACCTCGTGCAGGTCGAGCAGTTGCCCCTGGATGGGGCCCGAACCGGTCACCGTGAGGCCGCCGGAGTCGAGCGTGACCTCGGCGCCGAGGTCGGTGGCCAGTTCGCGCAACCACGCGCCGGGCTGGGTCGATGTCGAAGGCCAGCCCGAGATCCGCACCGTGCCGCCGGTGAGCAGCGGGGCGACGACGAACGGCGCCGCCGTGGAGAGATCGGGTTCGACCACGTATTCGCCGAGCGACAGGGTGCGGGCAGGGACGTGGAACGTGGTGCCGTCACGCTCAGGGTCGGCTCCGAAGCGGCGCAGCATGTCGATGGTCATCGCGATGTGCGGCTCGCTGGGCACCGTACCGGTGAGCCGCACGGTGATGCCTTCGGCGAACGCGGGGCCCGCAAGCAGCAGGGAGGACAGGAACTGGCTCGACGCGGAGGAATCCAGCTCGACGGGACCTCCTCGAAGGCCGCCGTGCCCCCGCACGGTGAATGGTGGCGCGCCACGGCCGTCGTCGTCGATGTCGGCGCCCAGCGCGGACAGCGCGGACAGCAGGGGCGCAACGGGGCGCCTGCGGATCGCCTCGTCGCCGTCGAAGTGGACCGTGCGCGACCCCAGCGCGGCCAGCGGTGGCGTGAACCTGGCAACCGTGCCGGCGTTGCCGAGCGCGATCGAGGTCTCGGCTGGTTCGCCTGCCTGGTCGAGCCGGAAAGGGCCGACCCGCACGCCCCGGGCGGTGTGCTCGCTTTCGGCACCGAGCGCGGCAAGCGCTCCGAGCATCAGCCTGGCGTCCCGTGAGTCGAGCGGGTCCCGTACCAGCGTCGGTTCCGCGGAGAGCGCGGCCAGCACATAGGCCCTGTTGGTGATCGACTTCGAACCGGGAACGCGCACGGTGGCGTCGATCTTGTCCAGGGCTACCGGTGCTGTCCAGGCGTTTTCCTCGGGCACCCCGCCACTGTCGCACAGTGCCCCTCGCGGCACGGAGGCGAGCCTTGCCGCGTTATCCGAGGCAAATGGGATAAGGTGGAAGCCCGTGGGACTTCAGCCGCGGACAACCAAGTACGTATTCGTCACCGGAGGCGTTGCCTCCTCACTGGGTAAAGGGCTCACGGCGTCGAGCCTGGGCCAGCTCCTCACCGCTCGTGGTCTCCGCGTCACGATGCAGAAGCTGGACCCGTATCTCAACGTCGACCCCGGCACCATGAACCCCTTCCAGCACGGCGAGGTCTTCGTCACCGAGGACGGCGCCGAAACCGATCTCGACATCGGGCACTACGAACGTTTTCTCGACCGCAATTTGTCCGGTTCGGCCAATGTGACCACAGGTCAGGTCTATTCGACCGTCATCGCCAAAGAACGGCGCGGCGAATACCTCGGCGACACCGTGCAGGTCATTCCGCACATCACCGACGAGATCAAATCTCGCATCATGGCCGTTGCGGAATCCGACGGAACGGGACTGCGTCCCGATGTCGTCATCACCGAGGTCGGCGGAACCGTCGGCGACATCGAGTCGCTGCCGTTCCTCGAAGCGTGCAGGCAGGTCCGGCACGACGTCGGCAGGGACAATTGCTTCTTCCTGCACGTGTCGCTCGTTCCGTATCTCGCGCCATCGGGCGAGCTGAAGACGAAGCCGACGCAGCACTCCGTCGCCGCGTTGCGCAACATCGGAATCCAGCCCGACGCGCTCGTGTGCAGGGCCGACCGGGAACTGTCGGAGGACCTCAAGCGCAAGATCGGCTTGATGTGCGATGTGGACAACGAGGCCGTCGTCGCCTGTCCTGACGCACGGTCCATTTACGACATTCCCAAGGTGCTGCACGGTGAGGCGCTCGACGCCTACGTCGTGCGCAGGCTGGGACTTCCCTTCAGGGACGTCGACTGGACCGTGTGGGGCGATCTGCTGGACAGGGTCCACAATCCGGCGGAGACGGTGCGGATCGCCGTTGTCGGCAAGTACATCGACCTCCCCGACGCCTATCTCTCCGTGACCGAGGCGCTCAGGGCGGGCGGATTCGCGCACAGGGCCAAGGTGGAGATCGTCTGGGTCGCCTCGGACGAGGCGACGACCGAGGCCGGCGCCGCCGCCGCGCTGTCCGGTGTGGACGGTGTGCTCGTTCCGGGCGGATTCGGCGTAAGGGGCATCGAGGGCAAGGTCGGTGCCATCAACTACGCGAGGACGAGGAAGATCCCGGTTCTCGGCCTGTGCCTGGGCTTGCAGTGCATGGTCATCGAGGCGGCGCGCAACCTCGCCGGTATCGCGGGCGCCGACTCCTCGGAGTTCGACGAGACGACGGCACACCCGGTGATCTCGACCATGGTCGACCAGAAGGACGTGGTCGCCGGAGAACGGGACATGGGCGGAACGATGCGGCTCGGCGCCTACCCGGCCAAGCTGGTCGCCGGTACCCAGGTGGCGAAGGCCTACGGTGTTCGCGAGGTGTCGGAGCGGCACCGGCACCGCTACGAGGTCAACAACGCCTACCGCAAACAACTCGCGAAGGCAGGGCTCGTGTTCTCCGGAACCTCGCCCGACGACCGGCTGGTCGAGTTCGTCGAACTGCCGGAGGACGAGCACCCGTTCTTCGTCGGAACGCAGGCCCACCCCGAACTCAAGAGCAGGCCGACGAGGCCACACCCGCTGTTCGACGCGTTCGTGAAGGCGGTTGTGGACTATCGCACCGCCGACCGGCTTCCCGTCGAATTGCCGGAGACACCGGTGGGTGCACGGTGAGCGAACCGGGGACCCACGAGTTCTCCGTCGTGTCCAGCAAGGACGTCCACATCGGACGGGTCGTCGGGCTGAGGGTCGACGAGGTCGTCATGCCCGACGGTTCCACCGCGCGCAGGGAAGTCGTGGAACACCTCGGCGCCGTCGCCGTGTGCGCGGTCGACGGCGACGGCCAGGTCACTCTCATCCACCAGTACCGGCATCCGTTGCGGGACCGGTTGTGGGAGCTGCCGGCCGGACTGCTCGACCTGGAAGGCGAGGATCCCGTCGACACCGCGGCGAGAGAACTGGTGGAGGAGGCGGGACTCGCGGCCGCGCGCTGGGACACGCTCGTCGACGTCGCGGCATCGCCGGGCTTCACCGACGAGGTGGTGCGGGTGTATCTGGCGCGTGAGCTGACCGAGGTCGCGCGCGAAATGCACGGCGAAGAGGAAGCCGATCTCGTGATCCGCAAGGTGCCGCTCGCGGAAGCGGTGCGCATGGTGCTGGCAGGTGACATCGTCAACGGCGCGACGGTGTCGGGGGTGCTCGCGGCGAGCGTGGTACTCGCCGGTGAGTCCGCGAGACCCGCGCACACGCCGTGGCGCGACCGGCCGACGACCTTCGCGGCACGCGTGCGCTGAGGCTTCTCTTGCCCACGCACTCTAAGGTGGGCGCGTGGTCCGCGATACCGCAGTAAGCCAAGTTGTCGCGGCGTACCTCGACCACCTCACCGTGGAGCGGGGTACGGCGCGCAACACACTGGACGGCTACACCCGCGATCTGCGGCGCTACACCGCTTTCCTCGAAGGCAACGGCGTTCCGGAACTCGGCGGCGTCGGGCCAGAGCACATCACGGCGTTCGGGGTGGCGCTGCGGGAAGGCGATTCCGAGCACCGGCCGCTGGCGCAGTCCTCGTCGGCGAGAGCGCTCGTCGCCGTGCGAGGACTGCACCGGTTCGCGCACGCGGAGGGCATCACCGAGCACGACCCCTCCCGCGACGTCCGGCCACCGGCCCCCGCGAAGCGCCTGCCGAAAGCGCTGCCGCTGGCGGATGTGCTGCGCCTGCTCGACATGCCCGCGGCCGAGGGGGAGCGGGCGCTGCGCGACCGCGCGCTGCTGGAACTGCTGTACTCGACGGGAGCGCGAATTTCCGAGGCGGTCGGCCTCGATCTCGACGACATCGACGAGAGCGAGCGGACCGTTCTGCTCGACGGCAAGGGCGGCCGGCAACGGCTGGTTCCCTTCGGCAGACCCGCTCTCGCCGCGCTCGACGCCTACCTGGTGAGAGCGAGGCCAGCGCTCGCCGCGAAGGGAAGGGGAACCTCGGCGGTGTTCCTCAACGCGCGGGGAGGCAGGTTGTCCCGGCAGAGCGCGTGGCAGGTGCTCAAGACCACAGCGGAACTCGCGGGCATTTCTTCGTCCGTTTCGCCGCATACGTTGCGCCATTCGTTTGCGACACATCTTCTCGAAGGTGGCGCCGATGTGCGCGTTGTCCAGGAGCTTCTGGGTCACGCGTCCGTGACGACGACCCAGGTTTACACTCTGATAACGGTGAATACTCTGCGTGAGGTTTACGCGACGGCCCATCCTCGGGCGCTCGGCTAAGCCATCGAAAGTACTCCGTTCGCGCCCGGCGAGCCGTATTGCTGGTGCTTTATGCGCCCGAATAGGCTTGCGCCGTCCATGGCCGAACGAGGAGCTTTCGCCATATGTCGACTTCCCAGGAACCGGCGCGGCGCGTCCCGGACAGCCTCAGCCGGGTGAGCATCGCAACCGAGACCGGCGGCGATAGTGGGGAGTTTGACGTGACCGCGGCGGAGGAGATGAACGGCAAGGACGCGAAGGCGAGATTAGGGCCGACAGGCCGGCCTCGCCGCGAGATCCCCGAGCCCCCGCTCATCGGCACCCACGGGCCTGCCCGGGTGGTCGCGATGTGCAACCAGAAGGGCGGCGTCGGAAAGACCACCTCCACGATCAACCTCGGCGCGGCGCTCGCCGAGTACGGCAGGCGGGTGCTGCTCGTCGACTTCGACCCGCAGGGGGCGCTGTCGGTCGGCCTCGGCATCCAGCCGCACGAACTCGACCAGACCGTCTACAACGTGATCATGGAACGCTCGGTGGACATCACCGGCGTGATCCGGCAGACCAGGGTGGAGAACGTTGACCTGCTGCCGAGCAACATCGACCTGTCGGCCGCCGAGGTGCAACTCGTCGCCGAGGTCGGGCGTGAGCACACGTTACTGAGGGTGCTGAGACCGGTGATGGACGTCTACGACTATGTTCTAGTGGACTGCCAGCCATCGCTGGGGCTGCTCACCGTCAACGCGCTCACCGCCGCTGACGGCGTGATCGTCCCCCTGGAGTGCGAGTTCTTCAGTCTGCGTGGCGTGGCGTTGCTGATCGACACCATCGAAAAGGTGCGCGAGAGGCTCAACCCCAAACTTGATATCACGGGGATTCTCGCCACCATGTTCGATCCGAGAACCCTGCATTCGAAGGAGGTCATGGCGCGCGTGGTGGAGGCATTCGGGGACACCGTGTTCGACACGGTGATCAACCGCACCGTGCGATTCCCTGAGACCACTGTGGCCGGCGAGCCAATCACTCGCTGGGCGCCGAGGTCGGCTGGTGCCGCGGCTTACCGCGCGCTGGCTCGTGAGGTGATCGCTCGGTGAGCAGGCGAGCTTCACTGCCTGGTGCGTCAGAGCTCTTCCGTCGAACGAGCAGCCCCACCTTCGGGGATTCGCTGACCGTCGAGACCAGCCCGAGGACGGGCTCAGGCAGCGACAACGGCACTGGCAACGGTAACGGCAATGGCAACGGGCACGGCGGTAACGGCTACGGCGGTAACGGCAGTCACGACGACACCGGCAACGGGTACGGATCCGGCGCGGCGCAGAGCGCGGCCGGAAGGGGACCCGGATCCACGGGGTCCTCGGCTTCCCCCCGCAGAGGTTCCGGCAGGCAGAAACACGACGCCAAGATCACGGTGTACGTCGCGGGTGACGAACTGCTCGCGATGGAACACGCGAGACTGACCCTGCGCGGTGAGCACGGTCTCATCGTCGACAGGGGACGGATCGTCAGGGAGGCCGTCGCCGTGCTGCTCGCCGACTTCGACCAGCACGGCGCCGACTCGGTACTCGTGCGCAGGCTGAGCGGCGGCGTGGTCGACGCCGTCGACGCCGAGGAAGCCACGAACTGATGGAAGAAGGGGCACCGCCCCAGCTCGACGGCCAGGTGCCAGTGGAAGAAGGGGCCGCACCTCGGTTCAAGGTGCGCCTTGCCAACTTCGAGGGTCCCTTCGACCTGCTGTTGCAGCTCATTTCGCAGCACCAGCTCGATGTCACCGAGGTCGCGCTGCACAGGGTCACCGACGATTTCATCGCCTACACCCGCAATCTCGGCGCGGAATGGGACCTCGACGAGACCACGGAGTTCCTGGTCATCGCGGCTACGTTGCTCGACCTCAAGGCCGCGCGGCTGCTGCCGTCGGCCGAGGTCGAGAGCGAAGACGACCTCGCCCTGCTTGAGGCTCGGGACCTGCTGTTCGCCAGAGTGCTGCAATACCGGGCCTACAAGCAGGTCGCCGCGTTGTTCGCCGAGCTGGAGGCCGGGGCGCTGCGCCGCTACCCTCGCTCGGTCGCGCTTGAGGAGCGCTACCTCGGGCTGTTGCCGGAGGTGATGCTCGGGGTCACCCCTGAGAAGTTCGCCGAGATCGCGGCAGGGGTGTTCCGCCCGAAACCGCCGCCGACCGTGTCGCTCGACCACATCCACGCGGGAAAGGTCTCGGTCCGCGAGCACGCCGCGATCCTGCGGCTGCGGCTGGCCGAGGCCGGCGAGGCGACCTTCGGGCAGCTCGTCGACGACTGCGAGCACACCGTGGAGATCGTCGCGAGGTTCCTCGCGCTGCTGGAGTTGTACCGCGAGTCCTCGGTCAACTTCGAGCAGCTCGAAGCCCTTTCCGAACTGCACGTGCGATGGACGGGCGGATCCGTCGACGACGCGACCGCCGACGCGGACCGCGACCGTGCGGGTACCAGCGAAGACGAGGAGTACGGGTGAGCGAGCCGAACCCACCGGCCGGCCATGCGGGCACCGCACCCGAGGCCGAGCCCGGCACACCGGACCCCGGCCAGAGCGTCGGGGCCACCACGGACGTGGAGCCGGACCCCGCCGACTTGGCTGTCTCCTCTGCCTCCGAGGGCGAGGCAGAGGAGGCGGACCAGCCCGCCGATGAGCTGCCCGGCGCCGAGGACACCGACCTCGTCGCCGTGTCGCCCGCTCACGCGCTGCCCGATCTGAGCGGCTACGAGGCGCTTGTGTCGGCGCTGGAGGCGTTGCTGCTCGTCGTCGACTCGCCGGTGAACGAGGAAGCCCTCGCGGAGGCCCTTGAGCAGCCGGTCGACCGGGTCACCGAGACGCTGCGGTCGATGGCAGAGGATCTCACCGACAAGGCGAGCGGCATCGACCTGCGCAGGGTCGCCGACGGCTGGCGGTTGTACACGAGGGACACCTACGCGCCGTTCGTGGAGAAACTACTGCTGGACGGTCAGCGATCGAAGCTGACGAGGGCGGCGCTGGAGACGCTGGCGGTGATCGCCTACCGGCAGCCGGTGACGCGATCGCGAGTCGCGGCGGTGCGCGGGGTCAACGTCGACGGGGTGATCCGCACGCTGGTCGCGCGGGGGCTCATCGAGGAGAGCGGCGCCGATCCGGAGACGGGTGGCATCCTGTACGTGACAACGGAACTGTTCCTGGAGCGATTGGGGCTCTCGTCGTTGACCGAGTTGCCCGCCATCGCTCCGCTCCTGCCCGAAGTGGATTCGATCGATGACATCTGACGCGCCGGAAGGCGTTCGTCTGCAGAAAGTTCTCGCGAGGGCCGGCGTCGCGTCCCGGCGCGCCGCGGAAGACCTCATCGCACGGGGCAGGGTGAGCGTCGACGGGGACGTGGTGAGGGAGCTGGGCAGGAGGGTCGACCCGGACAACGCCGTCATTCACGTCGACGGGCTGCGGGTCATTCTTCGTGACGACCAGCTCTACTTCGCCTTCAACAAGCCGCGCGGGGTGCACAGCACGATGACCGACGACCAGGGCAGGCCCTGCGTCGGCGACTACGTGCGCGAGCGCAGGGAGCGGCTGTTCCACGTCGGGCGGCTCGACGCCGAGACGGAGGGGCTGTTGTTGCTCACCAACGACGGTGACCTCGCCCACCGGCTGATGCACCCGTCGTATCACGTCACGAAGACCTACCTCGCCGAGGTCGACGGCGAGGTGCCGCGCGGCCTCGGCAAGCGCCTGCGGGCCGGGGTCGAGCTTGAGGACGGTCAGGTCAAGGCCGACGCGTTCCGCGTGAAGGACGCGAGGCCGGGGCGCACGCTCGTGGAGATCGTGCTGCACGAGGGCCGCAAGCACATCGTGCGCCGGTTGCTCGCCGAGGTCGGGCATCCCGTGCGGAAGCTGGTCCGGACCGCGGTCGGCGACGTGCAGCTCAACACGACCAAGCCGGGCGCGATGCGTGCGCTCAGCCGCCAGGAGATCGGCGCGCTCTACCGGTCCGTCGGCCTCTGAGCCATACTCACGGCGTGTTCGTCGGGTCGGTGCCTGGAGTTTCCGGGGCAGGCGCCGGGCTCGCCGAAGGTTCCGGGCGGGCAAGCCTGCGTTGCACGGCACCGGCCACCGGCTCGACCACCCTCGCCGCCACGGGTCCGAGTATGGCCATCAGCAGCACGTAGGCGGTGGCCAGCGCGGCGAGCCTGCCGTCGACGGCGCCTGCCGAGACGGCGAGCCCCGCGATGACGATGGAGAACTCCCCTCTGGCCACCAGAGCGGCACCGGCGCGTGCCCTGCCGAGTCTGCCGATATCGGCTCTGCGCGCCGCCCACCAACCGGTTGCGACCTTCGTCATGGTCGTCACGACGGCGAGTACCACGGCCCACACGAGCACGGGCGGTATCGAGGCAGGGTTGGTGTTGAGGCCGAAGACGACGAAGAACACGGCGGCGAACAGGTCGCGCAACGGTTCCAGCATGCGCGTCGCGTTCTCCGCGGTGGAGCCGGAGATCGCGATGCCGAGCAGGAAAGCGCCGACCGCGGCCGAGACCTGCATCGCCGAGGCGAGCCCCGCGACGAGTAGCGCGGAGCCGAACACCTTGAGCAGGAACACTTCCCGGTCCTCGCTGTCGACGATGGCCGAGACGAAGCGGCCGAACCGCAGCGCGACAACGAGCACGACGGTGATCACCGCGAGCGAGATGCCAACGGCTTCCAGCCCGCCGAAGAAGCTGACGCCGCCGAGTACCGCGGTGAGGATCGGCAGGTACATCGCCATCGCGAGGTCCTCGAAGACGAGGACGGACAGAACGACCGGCGTTTCCCTGTTACCGAGCCTGCCGAGATCGCCGAGTACCTTCGCGATGATTCCCGACGACGAGATGTAGGTGACACCGGCGAGTACGAGCGCGCCGATCGGCCCCCAGCCCAGCAGCAACGCGACGATCGCGCCGGGTGCGGCGTTGAGCACGATGTCGACGAGTCCTGCCATCCATGAGCGTTTCAGCCCGGTGAACAGTTCGGCAGCCGAGTACTCAAGGCCGAGCAGCAACAACAGCAGCACGACACCGATCTCGCTGGCGAGTTGTGTGAAACTTCCGATATCGCCGAGCGGGACGACCCCACCCTGACCGAAGAACAGTCCTCCGATCAGGTACAGGGGGATCGGGGACATGCCGATCTTTCCGGCAAGTCTGCCGAGAACCCCCAAACCGAAGAAAACGGCGCCGAGTTCGATGAGTTCGAGTGCCGTGTGATCCACAACTCAGCCGTGCTGCAAGATCTTGGCGGTGGCTTCGAGACCTTTGGGGGTGCCGACGGCGACGAGCAGATCGCCCGCGGTGAAGGTGAAATCCGGTGTTGGCGAGGGGTTCACCTGCCCCGCGCGCATGACCGCGACGACGGAAACCCCGGTGCGCGTGCGGATCGCCGCGTCGCCGAGCGTCCTTCCGTCGAAGGGGGAGCCCGTCTTCACGGGCAACTGTCTTGTGTTGATGCCCGGCAATTCCCTGTGTTCCTCGGTGAGTTGCGCGACCAACTGAGGAGCGCCGAGGAGGTTGGCGAGCGCGCCCGCTTCCTCGGCCGTGAGCGGCAACGAGGCGAGACAGGCGTCGGGGTCCTCGGATTTGGACACGATCAGATCGATCTTGCCGTCCCGGTGCGTGACCACGCCGACCCGGCGGCCGTTGGCCAGTCCGAAGTCTTTCCGGACGCCGATGCCCGGCAAGGGAGTTACTTCGACGTTCACGTATCAACAGTAGCTGATTCCGCAGGTAGAGGCGGTATTGGCTGAATTGGCGCAAGTGTCCGGTTTGGTCGGCGCGCGGCCTGATCAGAGCGGTACGTAGGATCGCATTGACGACTGGTTGACAGCGACCACCGTCATCGGGAGCACGACGGACACGGAACGGACGGTGAGAACGAGTGCTGATTGCGATCGCGGCCCACCTGGTGCTTGCAGCGCTATTGCCGTTGATCGCGCGCCGGTGGGGCAAGGTCGCCTTCCTCGTCGGAGCACTCGCCCCAGCGGCGACCCTCGGCTACGCGCTGACCGGGACGGGCAAGGCACTCGGTGATCAGCCGCCGACCGAATCCGTCGCCTGGGCGCCGGACATCGGACTTGAGTTCACCACGAGGTTCGACGCGCTGTCGCTGATCATGATCCTGCTGGTTTCCGGAATCGGCGCGGTCGTGCTCTGCTACTACTTCTTCTACGCCAAGCCGGACGACTCCTCGGTGGCGCGGAACTCGGCGCTGCTGACCATGTTCGCAGGCGCGATGCTCGGTCTCGTTCTCGCCGACGACATCATCTCGCTGTACCTGTTCTGGGAACTGACGACGGTGTGCTCGTTCCTGCTCGTGGGGGGCGACGGCTCGACGAAGAAGCTGCGGAGATCGGCGACCCAGGCGCTGCTGGTGACCGCGTCCGGCGGGCTGGCGATGTTGCTGGGGCTCATCCTGCTCGGCACCGCTGCGGGCACCTTCCGGATCTCCGAGATCATCGCCGATCCCCCCGACGGCTCGGTCGTGACGGCGGCGGCGCTGCTGATCCTGCTCGGCGCGCTCACCAAATCGGCGCAGGTTCCCTTCCACCCGTGGCTTCCCGGCGCGATGGTCGCCCCGACCCCGGTCAGCGCTTACCTGCACGCGGCCGCGATGGTCAAGGCCGGTGTCTACCTCGTGGCCAGGTTCGCGCCCGCGTTCGCCGGCCTGCCCGCGTGGTGGATACCGATCGTCGTGCTCGGCCTGTGGACCATGGTGCTCGGCGGGTTCAGAGCGTTGCGGGAACACGATCTCAAGACGCTGCTCGCCTACGGCACGGTGAGCCAGCTCGGCTTCCTGATGGTGCTGCTCGGCGTGGGAACGTGGATCTCGGCAGTGGCCGATGCCACCCTGATCCTCGCGCACGGCCTCTTCAAGTCGGCGCTGTTCCTCACCGTCGGGATCATCGACAAACGCACCGGAACCCGCGACATCAGAGAGCTGTCCGGACTGGGCAAGCGCTGGCCGATGCTCGCGATCTTCGCCACGCTCGCCGT
This sequence comes from Prauserella marina, assembly GCF_002240355.1. Lineage (GTDB taxonomy): Bacteria > Actinomycetota > Actinomycetes > Mycobacteriales > Pseudonocardiaceae > Prauserella_A > Prauserella_A marina. The sequence continues at coordinate 4,537,266 of NZ_CP016353.1, read as the reverse complement.
GCTTTCGATGGCCGGTTTCCCGCCGCTGCTCGGCTTCCTCGGCAAGGAGGTCGCGCTCGAAGCCCTGCTGCACGGCGACACCAAGGACTTGCTGCTGCTGGTGGGCGTCGCCATCGGCTCGGTGTTCACCGTCGCCTACAGCCTGCGCTTCCTGACCGGCGCGTTCCGCACCCGCAAGGACGCCGAGCCCATTCCGGCGACCCAGCCGGGCGTCGGGATGAGCACGATGGTCGCGCTGCCCGCGATCGCCGGTCTCGTGCTGCCGTTCGCGACGGCGCTGCTCGAACCGCTCGTCGCCGGGTACGCCGACGACTACGTGACGCGGCGGCCGTCCTACGAACTGGGGCTGTGGCACGGGATCACCGGTCCGCTCGTACTCAGCGCGGTGATCCTGCTGCTCGGCTACGGGCTCTTCCGCGCGGCGCCGGTGCTCGTGCCGAAACTGTCCGGCTGGGTTCCCGGTCCGTTACAGGCGCAGCGCGGCTACCGGTATTCCGTCGCGGGGCTGGAATGGGTTTCCCACGCGGTCACCGGCCGGTTGCAGGCCGGTTCGCTGCCCACCTACATCGGCGTGATCCTCGTCGTGATGGTGCTCGTGCCGGGAGGCGGGCTGCTGGCCGGTGTGGATTGGCCCGGCGAGTTGCGCTGGTTCGACTCCTGGCTGCAACTGCCGCTCGCGATACTCGTCGTCGCGGCGACCTTCACCGTCGTGCTCGCCCGGCGGCGGCTCACCGCCGTGCTGTTGACCGGTGCCGTCGGGTACGGCATCGGCGCACTGTTCATCGTGGACGGTGGCTCGGATCTCGCGCTGGCCCAGTTCCTCGTCGAGACGCTCACCCTCGTCGTCTTCGTGTTCGTGATCCGCAGGTTCCCGCCCCGGTTCATCGAGGAACGGCACTTCATCCGCAAGGACAGGTGGGTCAAGGCGGGCATCTCGGTCGTGGCGGGGCTCTTCGTCGCCGTCGTCGCGGTGCTGGTCTCGGCGAGCAGGGAGCCGGGGATGCCGGCCGCCAGCACGGCCTACATCGAGAACGCCGAGGCCGAAACGGGGGCCAGCAACGTCGTCAACGCGATCATCGTGGACTTCCGCGCCTTCGACACCATCGGCGAGATCGCCGTGCTCGCCGTCGCGGCGACCGGCGCGGCGAGCCTCATCCTCGCGAGGGCGAGGAGCCGGTCGGCGCAGCGGGATTCCCCCGACGACGATCCGGCGGGGAGGAGCGAACCTCCCGACGGCGACTCTCCGGACAGCGCCCTCGGTGCGCGCACGGCAACGGACACGACTGAAGCCACGGAGGTGAACCGGTGACGGCCGGACAAGACGACCAGGAACAACCGGTTCCCTGGACCCAGTGGGACGCGCCCCGCGACCGCTGGCTGATGTCCGACGACGCCTGCAACGGCTGGCCGAGGTCGCTGCTGCTGGAAGTCTGCGCGAGGATCGTGTTCCCCACCGTCCTGATGGTGTCGGTGTATCTGCTGTTCGCCGGTCACCACGACGCGGGAGGCGGATTCAGCGGGGGGCTCGTCGCCGGGCTCGCGTTCGTGCTGCGCTACATGGCGGGCGGTAGTGCCGAGCTGGCCGCCGCGATCCGGATTCACCCGCCGGTCGTGATCGGCGCGGGGTTGACGCTGGCGGTGGTCACCGCGCTGGTGCCGGCGCTCTTCGGGGAGACGGTGCTGGCCTCGGCACAGTGGACCCTCGACGTTCCCGTGCTCGGTGAACTCAAGATCGCCACCAACCTGTTCCTCGACGTCGGCGTGTACCTGCTCATCGTCGGTGTCGTCGTCGACCTGCTGCGCACGGTGGGAGCGGGCACCGAGAAAGGCGTGATGCTCGACGACGAGGAGGTGGAGCGGACATGACGATCAACATCGTCATGGCCGCCGTGCTCGCGGTGCTGTACTCGGTGGGCTTCTACCTGATCATGCAGCGCTCGCTCATGCGCGTGATCATCGGCATCGTCATCCTCGGCCATGGAGCGAACCTCTTCCTCCAGGTCGCGGGCGGCCCACCAGGTCAGCCCGTGTTCGTGGGAACCGCGGCGATCGAGATGATGGTCGACCCGCTTCCGCAGGCGCTCGCGCTGACGGCCATCGTCATCACCTTCGCGCTGACCACCTTCCTGCTCGCCATGGCCTACCGGTCCCGCGTGCTGCTCGGTCACGACGAGGTACAGGACGACGTCGAAGACCGCAGGGTGCGGCACGCGGAGGACAGCATCGAGGACGTCAACGCGGGCGACTCCGACGACGAGAACTCCGAGGGGCCCGAGGACAGCGACGACTCTGACGACACCGACAGCACCGACAGCACGGCCGCGGGGTCGGCCTCCAACGGTGGGGAGGCGCGCCGGTGACCGTTCTCGTCGTACTACCCGTACTGCTCCCGCTGCTCGCCGCCGCGCTGTCGCTGATGGCCGGCCGGTTCCCGAGCGTGCAGCGCATCATCGGAGTTCTCGTGCTCGCCGCCATCGCCGCGATCGCCGGTGCGCTGCTGTACAGGGCCGACACCGAGGGGCCCGTGGTGCTCCAGCTCGGCGGATACTCGGCGCCCTTCGGGATTACCCTCGTCGCCGACCGGCTGGCCGCGTTGCTGCTGCTGGTGTCGGCGATCGTGACGCTCGCCGTGCTCATATTCTCCATCGGCCAGCGCATCACCGACTACGGCAGGGAAACGGCATCGACCGCTTTCCACCCGGTGTATCTGGTGCTGTGTGCCGGGGTCTCGCTGGCCTACCTGACCGGCGACCTGTTCAACCTTTTCGTCGCGTTCGAGATCATGCTGGCCTCGTCCTACGTGCTGATCACGAGGAGGACGACGGCGGCACGGGTCAAGGCGAGCATGACCTACGTGATCGTCAGTCTCACCTCGTCGTTGCTGTTCATCACCATGATCGCGCTGGTGTACGCGGCGACCGGAACGATCAATCTCGCCGCGCTGCCCGGGGAGATGGCACAGCTTTCGCCCGGTGTGCAGAGCGCGCTCGGTCTGTTCATGCTCGTCGTGTTCGGGATCAAGGCCGCGCTGGTACCACTGCACTTCTGGCTTCCGGACAGTTATCCGACGGCACCGGCTCCGGTCACCGCGCTCTTCGCCGGCCTGCTGACGAAGGTCGGTGTCTACGCGCTGATCCGCACGCAGACCCTGGTGTTCAGCCACGGCGTGAGCTGGACGCTGCTGCTGATCGTCGCCTTGCTGACCATGATCATCGGCGGGCTCGGCGCCATCGCGCAGAACGACCTCAACCGGATGCTGTCGTTCCTGCTGGTGAGTCACATCGGCTACATGATCTTCGGCCTGGCGCTGTTCACCGTCATCGGGCTCGCCGGGGCGATCCTCTACATCGTGCACCACATCACGGTCGTCACCGCGTTGTTCCTGGTGAGTGGTCTCATCACCCGGCATACCGGCACGGTGTCGCTCAACACGATGTCCGGTGTCGCCAAGGCGTATCCGCTTGTCGCCGTGTTGTTCGCGCTACCGGCGCTGAGCCTTGCCGGAATCCCGCCGTTTTCCGGCTTCGTCGCCAAGATCACCCTGTTGCAGGCGGGCGCCGAGGTCGGGACGACCGCGGCGTACGCGGTGACCGCCGCGGCCGTGCTCACCAGCCTGCTGACCCTGTTCGCGGTGACCAAGATCTGGGTCGGGGCGTTCTGGGGCAAGGTCGCGCCACCGCATCCCGACCCCGATCCCACCGACGAGCTGACCGTGGGAACCGGCTCGACCTCGCGGGGAATGCTGGTGTCCACCGGCGGGGTCGTCGTGGTGACCCTGCTGATCGCCGCGTTCGCGGGGCCGCTTTCGGAAATCAGCGAACGGGCCGCCGACGACCTGCTCGAAGGCGGCGCCTACCAGACGGCCGTGCTCGGCCACGAGGGAGGAACGCCGTGAAACGACTGTCCCCGGCCCTGTTTCTCTGGCTCGTCATCGTCTGGCTCGCGCTGTGGGGAACGCTCGACCTCTCGACGGCGTTCTTCGGCGTGCTGCTCTCGCTGATCGTGCTGCTGCTGTTCCCGCTGCCAGCGCACAGGTGGAACATCTTCAAGCATCCGGTGCGGCTGATCGGGCTCGGCGCCTACCTCGTGTGGGACATCGTGCTCTCGGCCGTGCGGCTCGGCTGGGACCAATGGCGCGACGGCGACGACATCAAGGCCGCCATCGTCGCCGTGCCCGTCTTGTCCGATGTGGACCATGTGATCGCCTCGGCCGCCAACGTGCTTTCGCTGGGGCCTGGCAAATTCGTCCTGCAAATCGATCGCAGGCGCGCCGTCTGGTACGTGTACGTACTGGGTGTGAGGTCGAAGGCCGACACGGACAAGATCTTCGACGACGCGCTGGACTTGCAGGTGCGCGTGATCTACGCCTACGGCGGCGCCGACGAATCCGACACCGTGCGCGAGCGAGCCGAACAGGCGAAGGCGCGGCGGGTCCGATCCACTGTGGAGGCAGAATGAGCATCGTCTTCGCGATCACCTTCGGCCTGCTCTCGCTGGCGGGCCTGCTGCTGCTCGTGCGGCTCATCCGCGGTCCGCGCACGCTCGACCGCATCCTTGCCATCGACGTGCTCGTGGTGCTCATCGTCGCTGGAACGGCGGTGACCATGGCCATGACGTCGAGCGGCTTGTACATCGCGCTGATCGTGTCGGTCGCGTTGCTCGGCTTCGTCGGGTCGATCTCCGTGCTGCGGCTCATCGAGCGCAGAGAGGAGTACCGATGACGGTCCGTGATTGGATCTGCGCCGTCCTGCTGATCTCCGGTGCGCTGTTCTGTGTCGTGGGTGCCTACGGCGTGCTGCGGCTGCCCGACGCGGTGAGCAGGCTCCAGGCCGCGACGAAACCGCAGACGCTGGGTTTGCTGCTGATCCTCGCCGGTGCGGCCGTGCGGCTCGAACCCAAATACGCGGTCGGGCTCGTCATCGCGGGCCTTTTCCAGGTGATCACCGCGCCGGTGCTGTCCCAGCTCTTCGGACGTTCCGCCTACCGGACGGGCGCCGTCGACAGGTCCACGCTGGTGGCCGACGACCTCGACGAACGCCTGCGTGCGGACCGGAGCTGACCGGAAGGCAGAATAGGACCCCGCACGTATCGGTACAGGAGCAAGGAGAACGGCCGGTGGCGGGAGCCCTACACGGAGTGGTTGCACTGGACGGCCCTTCGGGAACCGGGAAGACCACCGTGGCACGCAAACTCGCCGCCGCGCTCGGTGCGGGCTATCTCGACACCGGCGCGATGTACCGGGTGGTCACGCTCGCCGTGCTGCGTGAGGGCATCGATCCCGATGACTCGGTCGCCGTCGCGGCCTTCGCGGGTCACGTCGAGGTCGGCGTCGGTACCGACCCCGCGCGGCCGAGGGCGCGGCTCGGCGGCGAGGACGTCGGGGAGCAGATTCGTGCGGAACGGGTCAACGGCGCGGTGTCGGCGGTGTCAGCGGTACCCGCCGTGCGCGAACTGCTCGTCACCGGTCAGCGCGAGATCATCGCCAGCGTGCTCCGCTCGGTCGGCGGGATCGTCGTCGACGGAAGGGACATCGGCACGGTCGTCGCCCCCGACGCGCCGCTCAAGGTCTACCTCACGGCCTCGGCCGAGGTACGGGCCGCGCGGCGCAGCGCGCAGGACTCCGCGGCGGGCAGGACGCTGACCGCGGAACAGGCGCTCGCCTCCGTCGACCGCAGGGACACGCTCGACTCGACGCGCAAGACCTCGCCGATGCGGCCCGCCGAGGACGCCGTCGTCTTCGATACGACGGAGCTGACCATCGACCAGGTCATCGTGGCGTTGAGCGAACTGGCGAGCCAGCGCGGTCTGCTCGGTGACGAGTACGCGGGGGCCAGCCGGTGACCGGTTTGCCTGCCGGTGCCGTGCCGTGGTTGCACGACGTCGGCAGGGGTATCGCGAGAAATCTGTACCGCCCTGCCTACCGGATCCGGGTCACCGGCGTCGCGAACGTTCCCCTCACCGGGCCGGTGCTGATGGTGGCAAATCACAGCTCGCTCATCGAACCGCAGCTCCTTTTCGGAATGCTGCCCCGGCGTTCGGTGTTCCTCGTCAAGGAGGAGTTGTTCAGGGGACCGGCCGGATGGGGATTGCGCAAGATCGGCCAGGTCGCCGTCAAGCGCGGAGCCGCCGATCGCGGTCCGCTGCTGACGCTGGCGGGGCTGCTCACCGAAGGCGGGCTCGTCGGCGTGTTCCCCGAGGGCACGAGGGGATCCGGTGACGTCACCAAGGCCCACCAGGGCGCCGCGTGGCTGGTGCGCAGGTCCGGAGCGCGAGTGCTGCCGGTGGCCATCAGGGGAACGTTGCGGCCGGTTGGGTCGCGCCGCCGGTTCCGGCCCAGAGTGGACGTGCTGGTGGGACAGCCGTTCGCGATGGAGATCGGCGGCGGAAGGACGGGCCTTGCCGAGGCGACGGAGCGCATCCGCGCGTCGCTGGCGGCGCTCGTCGAAGAGCTTGACACACAACGGAAAGAGACGCAGGGATCATGACCGAGGCAGACGGCACGTGGTCGGACGAAACCGAGTTCGCCCGGCTCGACGAGCAGGCGGCAGGCGAGGGCGACGGTGAGGAAGCCGCACTCCCGCAGCCGGTGCTCGCCGTCGTCGGCAGGCCGAACGTGGGCAAGTCGACGCTCGTCAACCGCATCATCGGGCGCAGGGAAGCCGTCGTTCAGGACGTGCCTGGGGTGACGAGGGACAGGGTCGCCTACGACGCGTTGTGGAACGGCCGCAGGTTCACCGTCGTCGACACCGGCGGCTGGGAACCCGGCGTCACCGGCTTGCAGGGTTCGGTAGCCGCGCAGGCCGAGTACGCGATGTCCACATCGGACGCGGTGCTGCTCGTCGTCGACGCGGCCGTCGGCGCGACGGCCGCCGAGGAGGCCGTCGCGAAGGTGCTGCGCCGGTCCAAGAAGCCGGTGCTGCTCGCCGCGAACAAGGTGGACGACGACCGGTTGCTCGCCGAGACCGCGTCACTTTGGACACTGGGCCTCGGGGAGCCGCGCCCGGTGAGCGCGCTGCACGGGCGCAGTTCGGGCGACCTGCTCGACGCGATCGTCGACGCCCTTCCCGAGGCCCCGAAGGACAGGGACCCCTCTGGCGGGGGCCCGCGCAGGGTCGCGCTGGTCGGCAAGCCCAACGTCGGCAAGTCGAGCCTGCTCAACAAGCTCACCGGCGAGCAGCGTTCGGTTGTCGACGCGGTCGCGGGAACCACGGTCGACCCCGTCGACTCGCTCGTGGAACTGGACGGGCAGCCGTGGCGCTTCGTCGACACCGCTGGCCTGCGCAAGCGGGTGCAGACCGCGAGCGGTGCCGAGTATTACGCGTCGCTGCGCACGCGGACCGCCATCGACGCGGCCGAGGTCGTCGTGGTGTTGCTCGACGCGAGCGAACCGATCTCGGAACAGGACCTCAGGGTGCTCACGATGGTCGTCGACGCGGGCAGGGCTCTCGTGCTCGCCTTCAACAAGTGGGATCTCGTCGATGAGGACCGGCGGCACCAGCTCGATCGCGAGCTGGACAGGGGACTTGTCCGGGTGCCGTGGGCCGAGAAGGTCAACATCTCGGCGCTCACCGGCCGTTCCGTGCGCAAGCTGGCGCCGGTGCTGCGGACCGCGCTCGCCTCGTGGGACCAGCGGGTTCCGACGGGACAGCTCAACGGCTGGCTGGCCGACCTCATCGCGGCGACCCCGCCACCGGTGCGTGGCGGCAAGCAGCCCAAGGTGCTGTTCGCGACGCAGGCCGGGATCCGGCCACCCACGCTGGTGTTGTTCACGACCGGCTTCCTTGAGGCCGGCTACCGCCGCTTCATCGAGCGCAAGTTCAGGGAGCGGTTCGGGTTCGAGGGCAGCCCGGTGCGGATCAACGTGCGGGTCAGGGAGAAGAAGCCGAGGAAGGCTCGCTGATTCGCCCACGGGGCACCGGGTGACCGCCGAGACACGATCGATACTGCCGCGACACCCGTTGTTCACCCGCCGAGTACGCTGACGGGCTGGACAGCGGGCGCCTCACCCGGAGCATGCCCCTCTCACCTGCTGTGAGGTCGCGTGACAGTCACCATCGACCGGCCAGGTCGTGCCGGGTCCGGTGCTCACCAGAACGCGGTTTTCCGGTCGGGGCCCGCCGCTCCGGTCCGCACGCTGCTGGACATCCTCACCGAGACGACTCGGCTGCACCCCGGTGCGCCCGCGATCGACGACGGCACCCGCGTGCTCAGCTACCGCGAACTCGCCGAGGAGATCGACGTGGTGCGCGGCAAGCTGGCCGCGGCGGGCATCGGCGCGGGTGACCGCGTCGGTGTGCGCGTGTCCTCGGGGACCACGGAGCTCTACGTCGCCGTGCTGGCCGTCCTCGCCTCGGGATGCGCCTACGTCCCGGTCGACGCCGACGACCCTCAGGAGCGTGCCGACCTGGTGTTCGGTGAGGCCGGGGTGTGCGCCGTTCTCGGTGAGGCGGGGGCGCTCACCATGCTCGGCTCACCACGCGGCGTGGCGTTCTCCGGGCAGGAAGCACCGTTGCCGGGCGATGACGCGTGGATCATCTTCACGTCGGGCTCGACCGGAACGCCGAAGGGTGTCGCGGTGACCCATGCGGCTGCCGCCGCGTTCGTCGACGCCGAGGCGGGGCTGTTCCTCGCGGCCGACCCGCTCGGGCCGGGGGACAGGGTGCTCGCCGGGCTTTCGGTCGCCTTCGACGCCTCGTGCGAGGAGATGTGGCTTGCCTGGCGCAACGGAGCCTGCCTCGTACCCGCACCGCGCTCGCTGGTGAGAACGGGGGTCGACCTCGGGCCATGGCTGGTGGCCAAGCGGATCACGGTCGTGTCGACCGTGCCGACGCTGGCCGCGCTGTGGCCGGGCGAGGCACTCGACCGGGTCCGGCTGCTGATCTTCGGTGGTGAGGCGTGCCCGGCGGAACTGGCCGAGCGGGTCGCGGCGCCGGGTCGCGAGGTATGGAACACCTACGGCCCCACCGAGGCCACCGTGGTGGCGACCGCGGCGAAGCTCACCGGATCGGGGCCGGTGCGCATCGGGCTCCCGCTCGCGGGCTGGCAGCTCGCCGTCGTCGGCGAGAACGGCGAACCGGTCGCCATGGGGGAGACCGGAGAGCTGGTCATCGGCGGTGCCGGTCTGGCAAGGTATCTCGACCCCGCCAAGGACGAGGAGAAGTTCGCGCCGTTGGCTTCGCTGGGCTGGCCGAGGGCCTACCGCAGCGGTGACCTGGTGCGCGCCGAACCGGAGGGGCTGCTGTTTCTCGGCAGGGCCGACGAGCAGATCAAACTCGGCGGGAGACGGATCGAGCTCGGCGAGGTCGACGCCGCGCTGGCCGCCCTGCCGGGCGTAGCCGGAGCCGCCGCGGCCGTGCGCACCACCGCGGCGGGCAACCAGGTGCTCGTCGGCTACGTCGTGCCGAAGGGTCCCGGCTTTGAAAGGGACGCCGCGATGGCCTCGTTGCGCGGCGAGCTTCCCGCCGCGCTCGTTCCCGTGCTTGCCGTCGTCGCCGAACTGCCGACGCGTACTTCCGGCAAGGTGGACAGGGCCGCGCTGCCATGGCCTCCACCCTCGGTGGAAGGTGCGGCGGAACCAGCGCTGAGCGCGACGCAAGCCTGGCTCGCCGAGAGCTGGGAGGACGTACTCGGGGTGCGGGCCGAGGGCCCGGGCGCCGACTTCTTCCGCGACGGCGGGGGCAGCCTCACCGCCGCACAGTTCGTCGCCCGCGTCAGAGCCAGGTACCCGGCCGTCTCGGTGACCGACGTCTACCGCACGCCGACTCTCGGCGCGCTGGCAGCCAAGATCGACACGCTCGACGCGGGGAGCACGGTCGCCAGAAAGGTGCGGCCAGTCGGCACCAAGGCCAAGTGTGTTCAGCTGGCGCTGCTGCTGCCGTTGCTGACGTTGCCAGGTCTGCGGTGGGCCACCGGAGCCGCCGTGGTGTCCACCGTGCTGGGCGCCTGGTTCGGTCTCGGCTGGGCGCCGGTCACGCCGGTGTGGGTGCTGGTGCTCGCCTGGCTCGTGCTGTTCAGCCCGCTCGGAAGGATCGCCGTCTCCTCGGCCGGCGCACGGTTGCTGTTGCGCGGCCTGCGGCCTGGCAGCTACCCGCGTGGTGGTGGCGTGCACCTGAGACTGTGGGCGGCGCAGTCGCTGGCCGACCTCAGCGGCGCGACGGAGGTGGCAGGCGCGGCCTGGACGACGCACTACGCGAGGGCGCTCGGTGCCAAGGTCGGCGCGGACGTCGACCTGCACGCGCCGCCTCCGGTCACCGGCATGCTCAAACTCGGGAAGGGCGCCGCCGTCGAACCCGAAACGGACCTGCGCGGGTACTGGGTCGACGGTGATCTCGTCCATATCGGAGAGATCAGGATCGGTTCCGGCGCGAGGATCGGCGCCCGCAGCACGTTGCTTCCGGGTACGCGGGTCGGCAAGGCGGCCGAGATCGCCGCCGGTTCCACGGTGAGCGGTGCCGTGCCCTCCGGACGGCGCTGGGCCGGTTCGCCGGGAAGCAGACAGCCGAGGGACAGCGCGCGGTGGCCTGCCGAACACGCGCCGAGGTCGGCGCGCTGGGCCTTCGGTTACGCGGCGAGTTCCGTCGTGCTCGGCCTGCTTCCGCTGCTGGCCGCCGTCCCCGCGCTGCTGGTGCTCGGCGCCGCGGTGAGTGGAACCGGGAGCCTCGCCGGTGCGCTCGGCTCGGCGTTGCTCGCCGTGCCCTTCGCGACACTGGCCTACCTGTGTGGTTACGCGCTGCTCGTGCTCGCCGGGGTGCGGGCGCTGAGTATCGGCATCCGCGCGGGACACCACCCCGTGCACGGCAGGGTCGCCTGGCGGGTGTGGGCGACGGAACGGCTCATGGACTCGGCGAGGGTCGCGCTCTTTCCCTTGTACGCCAGCCTGTTCACCCCGGTGTGGCTGCGGCTGCTCGGCGCGAAGGTCGGCAAGGGGGTCGAGGCTTCGACGGTGCTGGCGCTGCCGTCCATGACCAAGATCGCGGCTGGCGCCTTCCTCGCCGACGACACGATGGTCGCGACCTACGAGCTCGGCAAGGGCTGGCTGCACGTCGGTCCGGCCAGGATCGGCAAGAACGCCTTCCTCGGCAATTCGGGAATGGCGGCGCCGGGCCGCACGGTGCCCAAGCGCGGGCTGGTCGGGGTGCTCTCCTCGGCGCCTGCGAAGGCGAAGAAGGGATCCTCGTGGCTGGGGATGCCGCCGATGCCGTTGCGCAGGGCGGTCGAGACCGCCGACACCAGCCGCACCTTCGCCCCTCCCGCGAGGCTGAGGGCGGCGAGAGCCGCCGTCGAGCTGTGCAGGGTCGTTCCCGTCATGTGTTCCTTCGCGATGACCGTGCTCGTCGTCGCCGCGCTGATCGCGCTCGCCGACGCCACCGCGCCGTGGGTCGCCGCGCTGGCCTCCGCCGGGGTGCTGCTCGTCGCTGGAACGGTCGCCGCCGCCCTGACGAGCGCCGTGAAATGGTTGCTGGTAGGCAGGTTCCGGCCGCGTGAACGTCCACTGTGGAGCTCGTTCGTGTGGAGGGCCGAACTCGCCGACACGTTCGTCGAGGTGCTGGCCGTTCCCTGGTTCGCGGGCGCGGCGGCGGGGACGCCGCTGCTGCCGGCGTGGCTGCGCACGATGGGGGCCTCGGTCGGCAAGGGCGCCTGGCTGGAGACCTACTGGCTGCCGGAGGCCGATCTGGTGCGCATCGGCGACGGCGCGGCGGTGAATCGCGGCTGCGTGGTCCAGACACACCTTTTCCACGACCGGATCATGAGCATGGACACGGTGCGGCTCGGTGAGGGAGCCACCCTCGGCCCGCACGGTATCGTGCTGCCCGGCGCGAGCATCGGCGCGCGCACCACCGTCGGCCCCGGTTCGCTGGTGACGAGGGGTGACGCGGTGCCGCCTGACTCGCGCTGGCTGGGCAACCCGATCGCGGCCTGGCCGAGCAAGCCTGGAGGACGCCGAGCGTGACCGATTCGCCTTCCCCCGGCGCCGACACCTCGGGGGACAGCTACCTGCCCTCGCACGGCAACGGCGGATACCGGGTGCGGCACTACGATCTCGACCTCGACTACCGGCTCGTGGCCAACCGGCTCGCCGGCACGGTGACGATCACCGCCGTCGCGACGGCGACGTTGTCGAGGTTCAGCCTCGACCTTTCCGGCTTCAAGATCGGCAGGGTGCTCGTCGACCAGCGGCAGGCCCGGTATTCCCAGCGCCCCGGGAAACTGACCGTGCGCCCCGCCCGCGCCATTCCCTCCGGTGCCGAATTCACCGTGACCGTCAGGTACTCGGGCAATCCCCGGCCGGTCGGCACCGCGTACTGGGGTGAGGTCGGCTGGGACGAGCTCGCCGACGGGGCCATCGTCGCGAGCCAGCCGGTCGGCGCCCCTTCGTGGTTTCCCTGCGACGACCGGCCTTCGGCGAAGGCGAGCTACCGGCTCGCGCTGACCACGTCGTCGGCGTACTCGGTGCTCGCCACGGGCGACCTGGTCTCGGTTCGCAGGGCGGCGAGCACCACGACCTGGGTCTACGAGCGCCGGGAGCCGACTGCCAGCTACCTCATGGGCGTGTACATCGGCCGCTACGCCGAGCTGCGGTTCGGGGACAGGGTCAGGGTGGCCGTTCCCGCGCGGCTGCGGGAGAAGGCCGGTGCCGACTTCGCGCGGCAGGCGGAGATGCTTTCCTTGCTGAGCCGGTACTTCGGTCCCTATCCCTTTGCCGAGTACGTCGTCGTGGTCACCGACGACGAGCTGGACGATCCGATCGAAGCGCAGGGGATGGCGGTGTTCGGAGCCAACCACGTCGACGGCACCGGCGGAGCCGAACGGCTCGCGGTGCACGAGCTGGCGCACCAGTGGTTCGGCAACAGCCTCACCGTCGCGGACTGGCGGCACATCTGGCTCAACGAGGGATTCGCGACCTACGCGGAGTGGCTGTGGTCGGCGGAAACGGGCGGCCCCTCCGCCGAAGCGCTGGCCCGGCGCTGGCACAGGGTGCTGTCCGGGCGGGCGGCCGAGCCGAGCATCGGCGACCCCGGCGTGGCGAACATGTTCGACGAGCGCGTCTACAAGGGCGGGGCGCTGACGCTGCACGCGCTGCGCGGGGAACTCGGCGACGCGACGTTCTTCGCGTTGTTGCGCGACTGGGCGGACACCTACCGGCACGGCACGGTCACCACGGAGGCGTTCGTCGCGCTCGCCGAGACACACGCGGGCCGCGCCTTGGACCGCTTCTTCGCGGCCTGGCTGACCGGCCCCGCCCTGCCCCCGTTGCCGTAACCGCAGTAACCGCGCGAGTCCCCCGTCCAGGACGCCGAGTTCCGCACTCGGGACGCCGAGTTCCGCGTCCAGGGCCGCGAGTTCCGCGCTCGCGCGCCGTCGCCCGTCAGGCAGGGCGCAGCGTGCACCTGGCGAGGCGGACGATCTGCTCGACGACATCCTCAAGCGAGCGCCCTTCCGGGGACCTCGACCACTCGTAGCCGAGTTCCCGCATGGCGCCGAGCAACGCGAGCGCGCCCCACCGCACGTCCTGACTGTCGGGATCGGACCACTGCGCTTCGGCGCAGTACAGCGCGACCCAGCGTTCCCGCCAGCGGAGCCGGTGCCGCTCGACCTCTTCATCGACCCCCATGATCTCCACATAGGACAGTCGAGCCGTCCGGGGATCGGTCCCGATGACGGTGAGGTAGGCGGTCGCCGAAGCCGCGATCCTGCGGTCGAACGGTTCGCCCGCCGTCGCGGCGAGTGCGGTCGTCACCGCCGAAAGGAGTTGCCGCGAGACACGGTCGTGGACGGTTGTCAGCAATGCCGCGCGACTGGGAAATTCCTCGTAGAAATTGCGAGTGGACACTCCAGCAGCCGCGCACACCCGTTCGATGGAGGTCGCCGGGTATCCGGCTTCGCCGAAGAGGGCGAGCGCGGAGTCCAGCAGCCGTTGCCGACGCTCGGCGCGGCGAGCCTCGGCCGAACGACCGGCGTAGAACCGCCCTGGCACAGGCCAAGGCTAGAGCAGCGGAGCCCGCAATGGGACCTCGACGAGATCGGGGGAGCCCGCGGGCGACCCCGCGTCGACCCAGTAGCCGAGCCGTTCCGGGGTGAACAATTCGTCGATGACCATGAACGCCGCGCCGACGAGACCGGCCCTGTCGCTCAGCGTGGATCTGGTAAGCCGCAGCTCGCGCGTGGCGAGAGGCAGCGAACGACGGTAGACCGATTCGCGGACGGCGGCGAGCAGCAGATCGCCGGCGCCCGCGACCCCGCCGCCGATGATGACCAGCGCCGGGTTGTAAAAACTGACGAGCGTGGCGAGCAGGTTGCCGACGAGCCTGCCCGCTCTGGTGAGCAATTCGACGGACGTGCGGTCGCCGCTTTGTGCCGCTCTCGACAGATCGGCGGCGGTGACCGCGCCGTTCTCGGCGAGGACGGCGGCGAGGAATTCGCTGCGGCCTTCCTCCGCGGCGGCGAGCCCGTCCCTCGCGAGTGCCGCTCCTCCCGCGTACGCCTCAAGGCAACCGGTGTTGCCGCACCGGCAGACGACGGTGGCCTCGTCGGCGACAGCGGCATGACCGATGTCGCCGGCGCACCCTTGGCTCCCGCGATGGATGTGACCGCCCGAGATCAGCCCCGCGCCGATGCCGGTCCCCATCTTGATGTAGAGGATGTCGCGTTGTCCTTTGGCCGAACCGGCGCGCAATTCGCCAAGCGCCATCGTGTTCACTTCGTTGTCGACCCACACCGGGGCCGAGTACTTGGCCGCGATTCGGTCGCGCACAGGGTAGCCGTCCCAGCCGGGCATGATGGGCGGCGCGCTCGGCCGTCCTTTCGCGAACTCCACCGGGCCGGGAAGCCCGATGCCGACACCCCACACGGAAGGTTCGGCGCCGGTCGTGGCGCGCACCTCGTCGAGCAGCACCTCGAAGAGAGACTCGACCAGGTCCAGCACCGGTTCGGGACCGAGCGCAATGTCGGTGTTCTCCTCGCGCTCGGCGAGCACGTTGCCGGAAAGATCGGTGACCCCGACGACGATGCTCGTGGCTCCCAGCTCCGCCGCGAGCACGACCCCCGCGCCCGCGCGAAACCGCAGTTCCCTCGGTGCCCTTCCGCCGCTGGAAGGACCCAGCGCGCCCTCTTCGAGCAGACCGCGTTCGGCGAGCTGATTGACGCGCTGGGTGACCACGGTGCGGCCGAGACCCGACCTTCTGCTCAGCTCCGGCCTGGTCCTCGCGGTGCCGGAGCGCACGAGGTCGAGCACGACGGCGAGGCTGTCGATGTAGTCCGGAGCCAGCCCACCGGGGCCGCGAGTCTGCGAAGCCTGCACCTCGTCATCTTCCACCATGCGGCGGGGCGGGGCCGAATGACGTGGCCGTATCCCCGCCGGGCACGTTGTCCCGGTGTGATGGGATGGAATACGCGTCCCGGAATGTTGGTAGTGCTGTACGGGTTGCCGCTTCAGGGACATCGAGCGCGCGACAAGAGCTACAGGAGGTTTCACCGTGGTGCCGGATCCGGAGGAGCTGTACGAGGTGGACTCGGACGTTCCCGTGCTCGACGGTGCGGTGCTGCTGTACCACCTGGACGGTTTCATCGACGCGGGTTCGGCAGGCGGCGCGGTGGCCGAGCATCTGGTTGACCAATTGCGGGGCGAGGTGGTCGCACGATTCGATGTCGACCGGCTCATCGACTACCGCTCGCGCAGGCCGCCGATGTCGTACGCGGGCGACCACTGGGAGTCCTACGAGGCGCCGGAACTGGTCGTGCGGTTGCTGCACGACCACAACGCGACTCCGTTCCTGCTGCTGACAGGCCCCGAGCCGGACCGGGAGTGGGAGCGGTTCACCGCGGCGGTCCGCGGTCTCGTCGAGCGCTGGCAGGTCCGCCTGAGCGTCAACTTCCACGGCATCCCCATGGGTGTTCCGCACACCCGGCCGCTCGGGGTGACGGCGCACGGAACCCGGTCCGAACTGGTGTCGGGCTACCGGCCGGTGTTCAGTCAGATGCAGATTCCCGGCAGCGCCGCCTCGTTGCTGGAGTGGCGGCTCGGCCAAGCGGGACACGACGCCGTCGGTTTCGCCGCGCACGTCCCGCACTACCTCGCGCAGGCCACGTATCCCGCCGCGGGGCTGGCCCTGCTCGACTCGATCGAGCGGGCGACGGGGCTGAACCTGCCAGGCGAGCAGCTGCGGGACGCGGCGGCTCGCACCGACGTCGAGGTCGACCGCCAGGTGCGCGAGTCGGAGGAGGTCGCCGACGTCGTGCGGGCGCTTGAGCGGCAGTACGACACGTTCACCGCGGCCAGCTCCGAGGACAATCTGCTCGCGGGGGATGCCGAGATGCCGACCGCCGACGAGCTGGCGAGTCAGTTCGAGCGGTTCCTCGCCGAGCAGCGGGGACGCAACGATCCCAACGAACCCTGAGTCCGCTGGGTCCATTTCGGACTCACGGTGACGGTTTGACGCTGACCGGGGTCGTGAGTACCCGGTCAGCGCCCGCCTCGCGGACCGGCCCGGTGAGTTCGAACGACGCCGCGCACGGAAGGTCGAGTGCCGAACGGCCGACGAAGACCTCGATGGTTCCCGGCTCGACGATCCGCCGCAGATCGGTGCCCGTGAACGCGGTCCGATCCGCGTGCACGGCGAAGGTGACCTCCGCGCCCTTTCCCGAGGCCAGCTCCACTCTCGCGAATCCGGCCAGCTGGCGCACCGGCCGCGTCACCTGGGCGCAGGGATCGCGGAGATAGAGCTGAACCACCTCGGCTCCGGCGCGGTCACCGACGTTGCGGATTTCGACGGTGACGCGGATCAGCCCCGCCGTCGAGATGGTCGTGCTGTCGAGGCGCGGCGGTCCGTAGTGGAATTCGGTGTAGGAAAGCCCGTGCCCGAACGGAAACAGCGGACTCGGGTCGAGGTTGCTGATGCCCTCGCTGTTGCCGCCGAGCCGAGGTTGCAGGTAGGTCCCCGGCTGCCCTCCCGGCAGCCTCGGCACCTGCACGGGCAGCCTGCCCGAAGGCGAGATCCGGCCGGAGACGACGCCGGCGATCGCCTCCGCTCCTCGTTGCCCCGGCAGGAAAGCCTGAATCAGCGCGGCGGCCCTTTCATAGTCGCCGAGCGCATAGGGGCGGCCCGACACCACGACGACCACGACCGGGGTTCCCGTGTCTAGCAGTGCGCGCAGCAGGTCGTGCTGAACCCCTGGCAGCCGGAGGTCGGCGACGTCGCAGCCCTCGCCGGAGGTGCCCTCGCCGAACATGCCCGGCTTGTCGCCGACGACCGCGACGCACAACCGCGCGCTCTCGGCGAGCGCGACCGCCTCGGCGATTCCCGACCGGTCTGGCTCGGCGACCGGGCAGCCAGGTGCCGTCGTGATCGTGGCCTCCGGCAGTTCCGTTCGCAGCGCGGCTACCACGGTCGGCACCGAGATCCCCGGATCCAGGTCCGGATAGCGGGGCAGCACGTGGTTGGGATAGGAGTAGCAACCCAGCAGCGGCAGTGCCTCGTCGGCACAGGGGCCCACGACGGCGATCGCCGTGCCCTCGGGCTGTTGCGCGAGCGGGAGGGTGCCGTCGTTGGCCAGCAACACCACCGATTTCTCGGCGACGTCGAGGGCGAGTGCCCTGTTGTGCGGGGAATCGAGATCCGCTTCCGGGTCCACGGCGGACTCGGGAATCCACCCCGGATCGAGGAGTCCGAGGCGCGCTTTGTGTTCGAGCAGACGAAGTACCGACCTGTCGACGGCGGCGGCGACCTCGTCGTCGGACCGCGCGAGTTCGACGAGTTCCTTGCCGAAGCACACGCGTTCGGGAAGCTCGACGTCCACTCCGGACAGCAGCGCGCTCGCACCGGCCGTGCCCTTGCCGTCGGCGATCCCGTGCATGGTTTGCAGAAACGGAATGGACCAGTAGTCGGAGACGACGACGCCGCCGAATCCCCACTCCTCGCGCAGAATTCCGGTCAGCAGCGCGGAATTCGCCGCGGCGGGCACGCCGTCGAGGTCGACGTAGGCGTTCATCACCGACCCCGCCTCCGCCTCCCGGATGGCCATCTCGAACGGGGGGAGCAGGATGTCCCGCAGCTCGCGCGGGCCGATCGACACCGGGGCGTGATTGCGCGCGGCCCGGGAAGCGGAGTAGCCGGCGAAATGCTTGACGGTGGCGGTGATTCCCTCGTGCTGGATCCCGCGCACGTAGGCAGCGCCGAGCATCGCGACGAGATAGGGATCCTCGCCGAGCGTTTCCTCGACCCGGCCCCAGCGGTAGTCGCGCACCACGTCGAGCACGGGGGAAAGTCCCTGATGTACGCCGACCGACCGCAGGTCCCTCCCGATCGCCGAGGCCACCCGCTCGATGAGACCGGCGTCGAAGGTCGCCGCCATGGCAAGCGGCGTCGGGTAGACGGTCGCGCCGTAGGTCGCGAAGCCGGTGAGACATTCCTCGTGCACGATGGCCGGGATGCCGAGGCGGGTGTTGTCGACGATGTCCCGCTGTAGCGCGACGATCCGCGCGGTGCCCTCGGCGACGGTGCGGGGCACGGTGCCGAAGACCCTGGTCAGGTGGCCGAGTCCGTGTTCCCTGGCCTCGTCGTATCCCGCACCGTCGGCGCCGCCGGCGAAGACGTCCTGCATGGGCGCCACGTTGCCGCTCACCGCGTCGTTGCCTGGCCACGCGCTGCCGAGTTGCGCGACCTTCTCGGTCAGCGTCAGCAGTGGCAGCAGCGCCTCGGCGCGCCGCGCGGGCGAGGCGGCCGGATCTTGCCAGCGCGGCCGGGTCATCGCTGCCCCGCCCGCGCGGTCGAGTCCCTGACGACGAGGTGCGTCGCCAGTTCGACGTGGTGGGCGTCGAGCGTCTCACCGGCCGCGAGCCGCAGCAGGGTGCGCAGCGCGACCCTGCCCATGTCCGGCAACGGCTGGCGGACGACGGTGAGCGCGGGGGTCGCCAGTGTCGCGAGGATGGTGTCGTCGAAACCCACGACGCTGAGGTCCTGCGGTACGCGCAGTCCCAGCCTGCGGGCAGCCTCGACGACGCCGAGCGCGGTCGCGTCGCTCGCGGCGAAGATCGCGGTCGGCGGATCGTCCAGCTCCAGCAGGCGCCGTCCCATCTCCAGCCCCTCTGGGTAGCCGAAAGCGCCGTGCAGCACCAGTTCCGGTTCACCGGACAGTCCCGCCTTCTCCAGCGCGGCCCGGTATCCGTGCAGTCTTGCCTGCCCGCACGAGGCCCGTTCCGGACCGCCTGCGAAGCCGATTCTCTTGTGCCCCAGCGAAAGCAGGTGCTCGGTCGCGGTCAGCCCGCCGGACCAGTTGGTGGCACCGACACTCGTCACCTCGACCCTCGGCAGGTTCAGCGGGTCGATCACCACGAGCGGAAGCCCGGCGTCAGCGAAGCTCTCGACCTGGGCGAGATTCAGTTCGGAGGTGACCACGATCAGGCCCTCTCTTCCCGCGGCCTTGAGCCGGTTGGCCCAGCCCGTCGCGGGCGCGTCGGCGTCGTCGGGGCGTGGCACGGTGCCGACGACGACGTCGACGCCGGCCTTGGCGCCGGCTTCGGTGACCCCGCGCAGTACCTCAAGCGAGTACGGGCTGACGAGTTCGTCGAAGACGAGATCGACGGACCTCGCCGGGGTGATCGCGCGCCTGCCCACTGGCTGCACGTAGCCGAGTTCGCGTACGGCGTCCTCGACGCGCGCTCTCGTCGCCGAGGCGACATCGCCCCTGCCGTTGAGGACTTTCGACGCCGTGGGCAGCGAAACGCCCGCGACCTCCGCGACCATGGCCAGCGTCGCGCGCTTCGCGCCCACGGCCCCCGCCCCTCCTGGCAATCCGGCCACCCTCAACCTCCATCAGTTCGCGCGAATGTTGTTGCCGAAAGATTTCTGCTCACTATAACCATAAGATTCCAGAAAGCACCTTCTTGACGTGCACTTGTCGTTCTCTCTATGGTCCTCACACACCATAGTGTTTCCGAAAACTTTCGGACCCTTCGACGAGGAAGGCGTGTCATGGCACTGGGTAAGCGATCGAGAGCGTTGCTCGCCGCGGGGGCCGCCGTGGTTCTCGCCCTTGTCACCGCGTGCGGAACCAGCGGACCCGGTGCCGGTGCCGGTACCTCGGCGTGGGCACTCACCGGGGGCGACGAGCAGACCATCCGCGGTTCGTTCGAATCGTGGAACAACGACAACGCCGATTCCGCCGTCACGGTGGAGTTCTTCGCCAACGACGCCTACAAGCAGAAGATCCGCACGTCGATCGGAGCGGGAGACGCGCCGACGCTCATCTTCGGCTGGGGCGGGGGAACACTGCGTTCCTGGGTGCAGGCAGGAAAAGTGGCCGACCTTTCCGCATACGCGAACGAGGATCCCCAGTTCACCGGCCGGTTCCTCGAATCCGTGCTGAAGACCGGAATGGTCGGCGGCAAGACCTACGCGGTGCCGAACAACGGGATGCAGCCGGTGTTGCTCTACTACAACAAGGAACTCTTCGACCGGGTCGGCGCCCAGCCGCCGAAGACGTGGGACGACCTGATGCGGCTCGTTCCCGTCTTCACCGAAGCGGGCATCGCGCCGTTCTCGATGGGAGGGCAGAGCAAGTGGCCGCAACTCATGTGGGCGGAATACCTCGTCGACCGCATCGGAGGTCCTGAGGTATTCGAGGCGATCGCGGCGAACGAACCGGACTCCTGGTCACACCCCGCGATTCTGCGATCGGCCGAAATGATCCAGGAACTCGTCGACAGCGGGGGATTCGTCAAGGGCTTCAATTCGATCGCCACCGACAACGGCGCGGACGCGGCACTGCTCTACACGGGCAAGGCGGCGATGTACCTGATGGGTTCGTGGGCCTATCCCACGATCAAGCAGGCAGCGCCGGAGTTCATCGAGTCCGGCAACCTCGGGTACACGACCTTCCCCACGGTCGAGGGAGGAGCCGGAAACCCCGCCGACATCGTCGGCAACCCCGCGAACTTCTGGGCCGTTTCCGCCGAGGCGACCGACGAGCAACGGCAGGCCGCGGTGTCCTACCTCAAGGACGGCCTGATGTCGGATTCCTATGTGGACACGTTGCTTGCCAACGGTTCCGTTCCGCCGGTCACCGGAATCGAGAGCAAGCTCGCCGGCAGTGACGCGCCGGAATACCTTTCCTACGTCTACGATCTGGCGGCCGAGGCGCCGAGCTTCCAGCTTTCCTGGGATCAGGCGCTCACCCCGAAACAGGCCGACGCGCTGCTGAACAACCTCGATCAGCTCTTCGGCAAACAGATCACGCCCCAGCAGTTCGCGGCCAACATGAACAAGACCATCGAACAGCCGTGAACACGATGCTGCGGCAGCGGGAGGCGGAAGGGGCCGCCGAGACGGGGCGTGAGCCCGGCGCTCGGCGGCACCGCGCCGGACCGCATCCGGTCATGGCGGTGCCCGCGCTGGCGTTCTTCGGCGTGTTCGCCTTCATCCCGCTGATCGGGGTCGTGCTGCTGAGCCTCGTGAACTGGGACGGCATCACGGACATGAACTGGGCCGGTCTCGCCAACTGGGCCGCCGTGCTCGGCGATCCCGGCACGTATCACGCGATCTGGCTCAGCGTCCAGGTGATGGTGCTGAGCTGGCTCGTGCAAACGCCCGTCTCGTTGCTGCTCGGCGTGCTCATCGCGGCGAAAGGCCGGTACCGGGCCGTTCTCGGCGTGTTGTACTTCCTGCCGATGCTGCTGTCCTCGGCGGCCATCGCGATCGCGTTCAAGGCGTTGCTCGACCCGAATTTCGGGATGAGTCTCGCCTTCGGCGTCGAGGCGTTCGCGCAGGACTGGCTCGGCGACCGTGACCTCGCGCTGTACGTGGTCGTTTTCGTCATCGCCTGGCAGTTCATCCCGTTCCACACGTTGCTGTACCAGGCGGGGGTACGGCAGATTCCCGGCTCGCTGTACGAGGCGGCCGAACTCGACGGAGCGGGAAGGGTCAGGCAGTTCTTCCACATCACGCTGCCCCAGCTGCGGTACACGATCATCACTTCGTCGACGCTCATGCTCGTCGGCTCGCTGACCTACTTCGACCTCGTGTTCGTGCTCACCGGAGGAGGTCCGGGCAACGCGACCCGCCTGCTGCCGCTCGACATGTACCTCAGCGGGTTCTCCAGCAACGAGATGGGCAGGGCCAGCACACTCGCCGTTGTGCTCGTGGCCACGGGTCTCGCGCTTGCGCTCGGGCTGTCGCGGCTGACCAGCTTCCGCAGGGGCAGCCAGCAGGAAGGAGCCTGACGACCGTGGCAACCCGTGCTCGGGTCAACATCCCCGGCGGGCTCGCCGGTTTCCTGTGGCTGCTCGTCGTCCTCGTTCCGGTGTACTACGTGGTCATCACGAGCCTGCGCAGCCAGCAGGGGTTCTTCTCGGCCAACCCGCTCGCGCCGCCCGCCGATCCCACCGTGGACAGCTACCTGCTCGTGCTGGACAACGACTTCCTTCGCTACCTGGGCAACAGCGTGCTCGTGACGGGCGCGACCGTGGCCATCACGGTGACGGTGTCGTTGCTGGCGGCCTACTACGTCGTGCGCGGCGAGGGACGATGGGCCGGGCTCACCTACAAGGTGTTCCTGCTGGGCCTGGCGATCCCGCTCCAAGCGGTGATCATCCCGGTCTACTACCTCATCACGAAGGCCCGGCTCTACGACACGCTGCTGGCGATCATCCTCCCCTCCGCGGCCTTCGCCATCCCGCTGACCGTGGTCATCCTCGCCAACTTCCTCAGGGACGTGCCTTCGGAGCTGTTCGAGTCGATGCGGATGGACGGGGCAGGGCACTGGCGAACGGTGGTCAGTCTCGTGCTGCCGCTGGTCAAACCGGCCGTGATCACGGTGGCGGTGTACGACGCCCTCACGGTGTGGAACGGGTTCCTCTTCCCGCTGATCCTCACCCAGAGTCCCGATCAGCGGGTGCTCCCACTGGCGTTGTGGAGCTACCAGGGGCAGTTCACCGTGAACATTCCCGCGGTACTGGCCGCCGTCGTACTCTCCACCCTGCCCGTGCTCGCGCTCTACATCCTCGGCAGAAGGCAGCTCGTCAGCGGGCTCACGGCGGGCTTCGGCCGCTGACGCCCCGATGAGTTCCGGACGTGCCGCGAGTCGAACCTCGAAGACAGGGGACGATCGAGGAGAGGCGACATGGATCTGTACAGCGTCATGCCCGTGAGCGACCGGCGGAAGGCAGTCGAATGGTACGGGGTGTTCTTCGGGCGCCCCGCCGACGAGATCGTCGGCGAGGAACACCTGTGGCAGGTGGGCGAAAACGCGTGGGTCGTGGTCGACGAGCGGACCGAACGGGTGGGCGGCGCGACGATCACGCTCGGCGTGACCGGTCTCGATGACATCCTCGCGAGAATCACCGCGCACGGGCCGGTGGAGACATACGGCAACGGCGTACGTCATGTCGTCGTTCTGGATCCGGACGGCAACGCACTTTCGCTCGCCGAGGGACCGGGGACACCGGATCCCGCGTGACGTGGCCCCTCCGATAGCGCAACGGTTTCCCGTCGCGGCAGCGGGGCCACCGCCCGCCCGCCGATGGCCTTCGTTGTAATCTCTCGCGACCACCAGCACTGGTGGTGTGCCCGAGTCCGCGCGGCATTGACGGTTCGACTGGGTGGGTACCGAGGCGATGGACGCCATTGATGCCGTCGCGGTCCGGGTCAGCTTTGGTGAGGAGTTGATCGGGTTGACCGGCGCCTGTCATGGCAGGGCGACGCTGGCCGGACTGGTGGGCGAGCGGGCCGCCGCGGGATGGCAGCCCGTCACCGAAGGGGAATCGGGCGCGGAGGTCTTCCGCGCGCCGGGCGGCACCGAATACGCCAAGTGCGTGAAGCGGGAGCACGTGGCGGCGCTGGAACAGGAGCGGGATCGCGTCGCCTGGCTGAGCCGCCACGGCGTGCCGGGGCCGAGCGTGCTGGACTGGACGGCGGACGAGACCGGCGCGTGCCTGCTGACGAGCGCGGTCGCGGGAGTACCCGCCGACAAGGCCGACGATGGCGAACTGCGCCGGGCGTGGCCCTCGATCGCGGAGGCGACCCGGGCCCTGCACGAGCTGCCTGCCGGGGACTGCCCGTTCGGCAGAGAACTCTCCGCGATGCTGGCGCTCGCGGACGACGTGGTCGGCAGGGGAGCGGTCGATCCGGACTTCCTACAGCCGGATCAGCGTGACGTCGCGCCGGAGCGGCAGCTCGCCTCGCTGCGCGCCCAGGAGGCGAAGCGGGCGGCGCAGGAGGCCGCCGACATCGTGGTGTGTCACGGGGATCTGTGCCTGCCCAACATCATGCTCGACCCGGAGACCATGAGGTTCACCGGTTTCGTCGATCTCGGCAGGCTCGGCAGGGCCGACCGGCACGCCGATCTGGCACTGGTACTGGCCAACGCGAGGGAGACCTGGCCGGACGAGGAGCGGGCGCGCCACGCCGACGAACAGTTCGCGAAGTACTACGGCCTGCCGCTCGACGCCGAACGGCTCAGGTTCTACCTCATGCTGGATCCACTGACCTGGGGTTAACGGCTGTTTCGAACAACGCGGTCTGGCCGCCGTCGGCGTCGCCGATCATGCGCCTGCACTTGCGGCAGCTCACGGGTGCCGTTGTCGCCACCAGCTCCCCCGAAGCCCCGACACCGGACCACCCTTGCCTGCACGTCGCCGCGGGAAGGGCGAGGCCGCCCAGCCACGGCCGGAACGCGACCCCGTGCACGGTCCGCGAGCGGCCGATCCTGAGCCGTTTGCCCGCGAACACATGCCGTTGCGCCGCGGCGAACGCGGCGGGGTCCACGTGGGGTGCCGGTTCGTCGCCGTGGTGGGTGCTCACCACCCCAGTATGCGCCATCCCCGGAGATCGTTGCTCATGTCCATAGTGGACTGTCGTTTTCGCCGGATGTGCCTTCGGTGAGTTCTTGGTAGCGTGGGGTGATGCTGAGGCTCGGAATTCCTGTGATCGGTGTCGTCGACATGCCCCGCGCCGTGGCGTTCTGGTCTGCCGCGCTGAACTTGGCGCCTACCACCGAATGGGCGAGTGACGGCTGGTGCACCCTCAACGTCGCCGACAACTCGGCGAGGGCGCTGGGGCTGCAACTCAGCGAGTCGCCGGTGGAGGCCCACCCTCGCGTTCACCTCGACCTTTTCGTCGATTCGCCGGAAGAGCAAGCCGCGGAAGTCGAGCGGCTCCTCGGGCTCGGCGCGACGAGGATCGAGTGGGACAGTTATCCGGAGAATCCCGACTTCGTGGTGCTCGCCGACCCCGATGGCAACCCGTTCTGTGTCGTCGACCTCAGCAGGAGCCCCTCGACCTGATCCGTCCACTGTGGACTGAAAGGTGGTCACGGCCGGGGAAGCTGTCGCAAGGCGACCCGCAGCCGCCTTCCCGCCTCGGCGCCGATGGGGTCCAGCCGCATGTCCTCGGCAAGGCCGAGTACCACCTGGGGATCGAGCGCCTCGACCATCGTGGCGTCCCTGCCGGCGCGGACCACGATGCCGGAGGTCACGAGCACACCCATGCCGCGATCGAGGCCGAGCACCTGGAAGGCGAGGTCCGGATGGCAGACGTTCACCAATACCCAGGGCCCGATTTCCTCGCCGACCTTCTCTCTGATCACGGTACTCAGGTCGCTTTCGCCGACCAGTTCGAAACCCTGTGCGGTCAGCGCCGACCTGAGCAGGACCAGTGTCTCCTCGACTCCGGACACGGATCGCACGGTGAAGCCGTAATCCATCGCCGTCCTCCCACAGCAGCCGCACTCGGAACATCCACCGGGGAATACCCCGTCGGCCGGACGGAAACCCTGCCCAGCCGAAGCGCGCGATCTGGTGTGGACCGATTCCCGGCGGGACTCGAAAGGGCGGTGCGGGTATGCCCGCACCGCCCCTTTCCGTAGCGTCAGCGTGCCGCGCCGGTGATCCGGCCCGCGCTCACCTCTGGCCGCAGGTCGAGGCGCCGCAGCAGCTGGGCGTTGAGCGCGACGACGACCGTGGACACCGACATCAGCACCGCACCGACCGACATCGGCAGCACGAAGCCGACCGGCGCCAGCACTCCCGCCGCGAGCGGGACCGAGATGAGGTTGTACCCGGCGGCCCACCACAGGTTTTGCTTCATCTTGCGGTAGCTGGCCTTCGACAGTTCGATCACCGACAGCACCGAACGAGGGTCGTCGCTGGCGAGGATGACGCCCGCCGAGGCGATGGCCACGTCGGTGCCCGCCCCGATCGCGATACCCACGTCGGCCTTGGCCAGCGCGGGCGCGTCGTTGACGCCGTCGCCGACCATCGCGACCTTGCGGCCCTCCTGCTGGAGTTCGGCGACCTTCGCCGACTTGTCCTCCGGTCGTACACCGGCGAACACCCTGTCGATGCCGAGCTCTCGCGCGACGGAGTTCGCGACGGCCTCGGCGTCCCCGGTGATCATCACGACGCTGACGCCGAGTTCGTGCAACGCGTTGACCGCCTGCCTGGATTCCTCCCTGATCTCGTCGGCGAGCCGTAGCGCGCCGATGACCTCGCCATCGGCGAGCACGTGCAGGATGGTGGCTCCCTCGGCCTTCCAGTCCGTCGCGACGGGAAGTTCCTCGCGCCCCTGCTCGTTCAGCAGGTAGGGCCCGCCGATCTGGATCCGCTTGCCCTCGACCGTGGCGGTGACACCGACGGCCGGCTCCGAGGTGAAGTCGCTCGCGCCGGAGAGCCGCAGCTCCCTGTGCCGGGCGGCGTTGACGATCGCCGTGGCGAGCGGGTGCTCCGAGTCGAGTTCGGCTGCCGCGGCCAGTGCCAGTACCTCGTCGTCGTGGTGTCCGGGTGCGGGCTCGACCGCCGTGACCGTCGGTTCGCCCTTCGTGAGGGTTCCGGTCTTGTCGAACAGCACGGTGTCGACGGTGCGCATGCTTTCGAGCGCGAGGCGGTCCTTGACCAGCACGCCGCCGCGAGCCGCGCGTTCGGTGGCGATCGACACGACGAGCGGGATCGCGAGGCCGAGCGCGTGAGGGCACGCGATGACCAGCACGGTGATCGTACGGATCACGGCCGTGTCGGGCACGCCGAGCAACGTCCACACCGCCGCCGTGATCAGACCGGCGCCGAGCGCGAACCAGAACAGCAACGCCGCCGCGGTGTCGGCCAGTCGCTGTGCCCGCGACGAGGAGTTCTGCGCGTCGGTGACCAGTCGCTGGATACCGGCGAGCGTCGTGTCGTCGCCGACCGCGCTGACCTGGACCCGCAGGCCGGAGTCGGTGGCGACGGTCCCGGCGACGACCTGGTCGTCCTTGCCTCTCCTGACCGGCTTGGATTCCCCGGTCACCATCGATTCGTCCATGCTGGCCGTGCCCTCGACGATCCGGCCGTCGGCCGGAACCGAACCACCGGGACGCACCACGACGACGTCGCCGAGAGCGAGTTCGGCGGGGGAGACCGTGACGATCCGGTCGCCATCGACCCGCTCGGCCTCGTCGGGCAGCAACGCCGCGAGCGAGTCGAGCGCTGAGGTCGTGCTCGCCAGTGAGCGCATCTCGATCCAGTGGCCGAGCAGCATGATCACGACCAGCAGGGCGAGTTCCCACCAGAAGTTCAGTTCGTGGTGCAGTACGCCGAGGCTCGCGCCCCACGATGCGACGAACGCGACCGTGATGGCCAGCCCGATCAGCAGCATCATGCCTGGTTTGCGGCTTTTGACCTCGCTGACCGCCCCGGTGAGGAACGGCGTGCCGCCCCACGCGTAGACGACGGTGCCCAGTATGGGCGACACCCACGGAATCCAGCCTGTTTCCGGCAGGTGGTAGCCGACGAGCATGGCGAACATGTCGTTGAAGGCCACGACGGGAATCGCCAGCACGAGCATGATCCAGAAAAGCCTGCGGAACTGGCCGACGTGGTCTCCGTGGCCTTCGTGTCCGCCGTGGCCGGTGTGCTCGTCGTGGCCGGTGTGCTCCGAGTGGGTGACGGCCGCGTCCGGCTGGGTCAGCGTCGCGTCGGGTGTGCCGTGCTGGTGAGTCATGTCGGATCCAGCATGACCGCGCCGCTCGTCGTCCGCACGCCGTGCCTCGTGGGCTCGTGAATCCCGCGTGGCGTCGGTGGCATCGTGTTTCGGGCTCATGGCGATACTTTATACCCCTAAGGGGTATGCGACGCAAGCGTGAGGGTCGTGGCGGTTCGCCGTGGTCGGGCGCGCCCGTGGGCCGGGTCCGGCTAGGAACGGGTGGGGGGTATGGCGCCGGTCTGGTGGTGGGCTTCGCGGGAAGTCTTGACCTCGACAATGATGGAGGTCCTAGCGTGGCTGTCCCGAGGAGAGGAGAGCACCGTGCTTCCTGGACTTGACGAACCCGCGAGACGGCTGGCGGGACAACGCCTCGACGACGAAAAGGAAATCTGGATCACGACCCTGCGCGCCGACGGTCAGCCGCAATCGTCGCCGGTCGGTTTCCTGTGGAATGGCAAGGAATTCCTGATTCTGAGCCAGCCGAA
Organism: Prauserella marina; assembly: GCF_002240355.1. Lineage (GTDB taxonomy): Bacteria > Actinomycetota > Actinomycetes > Mycobacteriales > Pseudonocardiaceae > Prauserella_A > Prauserella_A marina. The sequence goes on along the minus strand of NZ_CP016353.1, from coordinate 4,508,840 downwards.
AACCCCGAAAATCCGCAATATCGCGGCGAATCCGAAGGTGTCCCTGCACCTCGATCTCGCGCGCGATCGCGAGGAGGGCAGCGTAGTCACCGTGGAAGGCGAGGTGGTGCCCGTCCCGGCGCCGGTGAGTGACGAGGAGGCGGCCCGTTACGTCCGGCGATACCGGGAGGAGCTACAAGCCGCCGGGTTGAGCGCGGAGGAACTGTTCGCCGAGTTCTCCTCGGTGATCCGCGTGCGGCCGACCCGTGTCAGGCTCATGTGATCGGGCGGTGTCACTCGTCGCTGCTGCCGCTGCCGAGGGGTACTCCGTGCTCGTCGGCGAAGGCCCTTCGGCACAGGCCGTGGCAGAACCCGTAGCGGACGCCTTCGTGTACCAGTGTCAGCGCGTTGTCGTCGAGAGTCACGCTCATGCCACAGATCGGGTCGGTCACCGTCCCGTCCTCCGGTTCCGGGGCGGGGCTGTCGGCAGCGCGGTCGCGGTAGGGCCGGGAGACCAGTTCGGTCAGTTCCATCGTTCCCATGGCCCTGCCGTGAATGCCGATGCCGCCCTCGGTGACGCCGTCGACGAGAACCACCGCGTGCGGTTCGCGGACGATCCGCTCCGGATCGCGGCCCGCCTCTCGTTCGGTCCTGGCGAGGACGCTGGTGACGAACCGCACGGTGTGCTCGGCGACGTCCTTGCGCCATGAGGCGGGAACGGTCACGCGCACCAGATAGCGTGGCGGGTTCGAGGGGGCGGTCGCCGGTCGTTGCCCCAGAACCCAGGTGCTGGGTTCGTGCACCAGCACCTGGGTGAGCAGCCGCTGGGCCTCGATGATCTCGATGGCGTGGCTGTCGTCCTCCACCATCAGGCCGTCGATGAGCCGCCGTGCCAGCACCCGCTGTTCTCGTTCGCTCAACGTGTCGCGGGGGATGAAAACCTCGATCAGCAGCATCTCGGCTCCGTGGTGTTCGGCGGGGTTTGCGCGTTCGGTGGGCTCGCCTCCACTGTGTGAGCTGGGCGGCCTCGGCGAATCCGCCGGGGGAAGACTTCCGGGTACTCGGTGCGGAGTAGGCCGCCGGCGCAGCCGTGCTCGTGGCCGCCGTGGTCCGGCCGCCTCGCGAGTCCCCCGCTCAGCCCGTCGAGTTCCGCACTCGGGCGCGCGAGTTCCGCGTTCAGCCCGTCGAGTTCCGCGCTCAGGACGTCCAGTTCCGCACTCGGGCGCGCGAGATCCGCGTCGGCGATGTCGAGTTCCGCGTTCCGGTCCGCGAGTTTGTCGTGGGTTCGTCGTTTTGTTCGCGTTGTCTGCTTGCTGAGCGCCGCCAGCGGGCGAGCGGCCCCTTCCTGAGCGCGGTGAGGGACCCACTCGCCCCAACGCGGCGCTCGACACGCACGAAGGTGGATCTCGACGCCACGAGCGCGGATCTCGCCTGCACGAGTGCGGATCTCGCCTGCACGAGCGCGGATCTCGCGTGTTTGGACGGGGGACTCGCGGGTGCGACCCGGTCCATTGTGGCCGGTCAACGGCCAAGGTAGGCGCGCACCACGTTGTCCGTGATCCTCGTGATGTACGGGTCGTCCGTGCGAAGTCCGTTGACCCATTCGCATGTGCCAGCCGTGAACACTTCCCCTTCGCCGCGCGGAAACGAGACGATCATGCCCGCGCCCCTGGCGAACCGGCTCTTGTTCTCGCCGGTGTACTCCTCGCCCGCGATACCGGCACGGTAGCGGGCGTCGCCGTCGCCGAGCATGAAGTAGCTCCGGTCGGCGTCGCGCCCTGCCTCGGCGGCCGTCGACCAGTTCATGGCGATGATCCGCAGCCCTTCCGGCGCGCCGTCGGTTCCGGTGGGGTGGGGGAGTCCCTCACGGAACTCGTAGTCGAGACCGTCGACCTCGTAGGAGAACACGGCGGCTTCGTCGCCGAGTGTGTCGGCGTAGCCGAGCCCGGTTCCGTCGAGCGCCCAGTGCTCCGGCCGGAAAACCGTGTAGCCACGCGAAGAACGGGGCGCGAAGGCGCCGAAACCCGCGTACATCCCGCGTAGCGCGTTGACCCCGAAGGTGGTCGCTCCGGGGTTGCCGACCGCCGGGTCCTCCCACGCGCCGGTGAGCAGGTGCCGTGCCTCGGTGCCCGCGACGGGGTCGCGCTCGGCGGCGTCGTACTTGTAGGCGATTTGGGTGTCGCCGCCGTCTTCGAGGCGGATCTGCCACATGAAGTTGCCCGCGAATCTGGCGACCCTGCCGCCCGCCTCGACGAAGTCGTCGACGTGCGTTCGCATTCGAGCGGTCCAGTATTCGTCGTGACCGGCGAATACGGCGCACCGGTACGGGGCGAGGCAACCGGGATCGTCGTGCAGGTCTTCCTGGATGATCAGGTCGACGTCGAAGCCGCTTGCCTCCGCCCACCGGAAGAAGTGCCGTTCGTAGCTCGCCCAGCCGGCCGCCGCGTAGTACTTCGTGTAGCCGTTGAGGTAGGCCCATTCGGCGAATTCGTAGCGAGGCGGCTGGGGTCGCCTCGGCCGGGCCGAGGCGACCATGCGCGGAGCGCCTTCGGGCAGCCAGATCTGTCCCCTCGCCCACGGCCGCTTGGCGGACAGCCGGGGAGATCGTCCCCGCGCGGTGCCTGGATGCAGGCCGAAGTAGTGGCTCGCGCCGCCCCAGTCGTTGTAGGCCGACCAGGTGCAGGTCGCGAGCACCTGCACGAGGGCGTGCGGGCGAGCAGCGGGGGCGCGGACGACGAAGAAATGGTGCCCGAGCGGCTTGGCGTGCTCGCTCGCGGAGGGGTCGCGAAGTTCGACGAGGTACGGGCCGGGACGCAGGTCGGAGGGAAGCGGGAATTCCGTCGTGGCCGTCCAGTCGCAGCCGCTTTCGTAGGCGTCGGCCGCGACGGGCTGGAAGCCGACCGAGTCCAGCGTCGCGCGATGCACGGTGGTCTCCTCCACCCCGTCGCGGAAGATCCGCAGCCCGACTCTCGGCGTGGTGGAGGAGATGAACAGTTCGACGGTGTCGCCAGGCCGGTAGGCCCTGCGGTCGGAGTAGCACCAGGCCGCCGGGTACCCGTCGTCCCTTGGGATCTCGACCCAGACCCGCTGCGGGCCTGGTGGCAGTCCGGAGATGGGCTCGGGAACGAGGTCCCCTCCAGGGCGGGATCCGTTGGCCGTCGTCACGTGGTCCTCCGTTGGCTGTTTCCGGCTCGGTCGATTGTGCGGTCCGCGCTAGGACCCGGCCCGTCCTGGCGTGGTGGCCTCCTCGTCGTCCGCCGCAGGGGTGATGTGGTCGTGACCGCCTTTCGCCGGCGCGGTTTCCGGCACCACGAACAGCGTCAGCAGCGATATCGCGACGGCGATCGCGACGTACCAGGCTGGCATCAGGTCGCTGCCCGTCGTCGAGATCAGCCAGGTCAGTACGAACGGCGAGGAAACGGAGGCGATCACCGAAAGGTTGAAGCCCAGTGACACCCCGGTGTAGCGCACGCGAGTGGGGAACAGTTCCACCCAGGTGCACACGAGCGGTCCCGTGTAGCAGCCGAGCGCGAGCCCGCCCGCGAGCACTTGCAGGGTGGCGATCAGCGGAAGACTCGCGCCTTCCATGATCAGGAAGGTCGGGAAGATCAGCACCAGCATGGCGACGGAACCCGCGAACAGCAGCGGTTTGCGCCCGATGCGGTCGGAGAGATGACCGGCGACCGGAATCGTCACCACGTACACGGCGATCGCAAGCGAGGTCGCGATCAGCGAGTCGCTCGGGCTGTAGCCGAGTTCGGTACGCAGGAAGGTCGGCGTGTAGACGAGGACGACGTAGTAGCAGACCGTCTGTCCAAGAGCGATTCCCGCGACCTTGCCGACGTTGCCGAGCTGGGTCCGCAGGGTTTCCTTGACCGGGGAGGACGCGAGCTCGTCGGATTCGGCCAGTTCCTGGAACGCGCTGGTTTCCTCAAGCCGCAGGCGGATGTAGAGCCCGACGAGACCGAGCGGAATCGCCACCAGGAAGCCGACCCGCCAGCCCCAGCTCTGGAGCTGGTCCGCCGTCAGCGCACCGGCCAGCACGAAGGAGAACAGCGAACCGGCCAGCAGCCCGAGCCCGGTGCTGGAGGGCATGAGGCTGACCATGAGCCCGCGCCGTTTCGCCGGAACGCTCTCCGCGATCAGCGCGGCCCCGCCCGCGTACTCACCGCCAGCCGAGAAGCCCTGCACGATGCGCGCGAGGATCAGCAGGATCGGCGCGGTCACGCCGATGGTCGCGTAGCTGGGAATCAGCCCGATCGCGCCTGTCGATGCCGACATCAGGATCAGCACCAGCGCGAGGGTCTTCTTGCGCCCGATCCGGTCGCCGAATCTGGCGAACACGACGCCGCCGAGCGGCCGGGTGATCACCGGCAGCGCGAAAACGCCGAAGGTGGCAAGGAGCGCGGCGGTCGGGTCGTCGCCGGGGAAGAAGACGGTCGAGATGGTGACCGCCATGAACCCGTAGATGCTGTAGTCGAACCACTCGATGAAGTTGCCGATGGCCCCGGCCACCGTCGCCTTCCGTGAGTTGGCCTTCGTCGTTGCCGCCATACCGTGTCCCTGTCCGTCGAAAGCGGTAGCGCCGAGATCGGCGATACCGGCGACTCGCGTCGGTGGGGAACGCTAAGTGTTGCCACTGCCATAGGGGTAGGCACTCGGAACTAGGGCTGCCATAGCTTTACCCTGACCTTGTCGGAAGATGCCTGGTCAGGAGGTTTCGAGGTGACACTCAACCAGCTTCGCGCGTTCGTGGCAGCCGAGCGACTCGGGTCGTTCACCGCTGCCGCCGCCTACCTCGACATCGCGCAGGCCTCGGTGTCGGAGCTGGTCAGGAGGCTGGAGGAAGAGCTGGACGCCGTGCTGTTCGTGCGGGGCTCGCGGCGGCTCACCCTCACGGCGGCGGGCACCGAGCTGCTGCCCTACGCCCGCGAGAGCATCGCCGCCGCGGACGAGGGCGCGAGGGCGGTGGGCTCGCTCGGCTCGCTTGGCGGGGGAACGGCGACCTTCGGCGTACTCCGCAACGCCGACTACTACCTGCTCGGCAACCTGGTGCAGACCTTCCACCGCCGGTATCCGGCCGTGCGAGTGCGGCTCGTCGGCCAGAACTCGGCCGAGACAGCCGCGGCCATTTCCTCCGGTGACATCGAAGCGGGCCTGATCGTGCTTCCCGTCGACGACGACGATCTGGTCATCACCCCGCTCATGACGGACGAGGTGGTCTACGTCAGCGCCGATCCGGCCAGGACCGCCGAACCGGTCACGATCGAACGGTTCGCCGAGCGGCGCCTCGTGTTCTACGACGCGCATTTCGGCTGGAAGGACCCGACCCGCAGGCAGCTGGCCGACCGCGCGCAGCTCGCGGGCGTCCGGGTCGAACCGATGATCGAGATCGAGCACGTCGAGGCCGCGCTGAAGCTGGTCGCGGCGGGTTTCGGAGACACCATCGTCAGCTCGGCGCTGCTGAACAGCCCGACTTTCCCTCCCGGTCTGCACACCGCGTCGTTCAGCGAACCGCTCTACGACACGATCGCCTTCGCCCGCAAGCGGGGACGGCCGCTGTCGAGGGCGACCCGTGAGTTCGCCAGGCTCGCCGAGGACGCGATCAGTGAGGTGCGGGGCTCAGCACCCCGGCCCCGGCTTCCCGGTCGCCCGGTCTGACCTGCGGAGAATCGCCGCCATCGGATTACCCTGGTCTTTGCCCAGGAGTCACCCCTCTGGTCCTGTGCCTCGGATTTCCCTACGTTCGTCGCCATGCAGATCACTCCCTCCGAGGCGGCCCAGCTCGGTCCGCTGACCTGGCTCAAGAAGCCCGCCGTCGACGGTCCCCCCGCGCAGCGGGACCCGAAGGTCATCGCGCGGGTCACCGAGATGCTGACCGAGATCGAACGCCGAGGGCTCGACGCCGTTCGCGCCTACTCCGAGGAACTCGACGGCTGGTCAGGTTCACTCGAACTCGGCGAGGCCGAGCTGCGCCGCTCGGGGGACGCGCTGCCGCCCGACGTGCGGGCCGCGCTCGAACTCGGCCACGAGCGGACCAACCGGTTCGCCCTCGCCCAGCGCGAACACCTGACGGACTTCGAGATCGAGCTGGCCCCTTCGGTGATCTGCGGTCAGCGTTACGTTCCCGTCGGCAGGGTCGGCGCCTACCTGCCTGCCGGGAGGTTCCCGTTGCTGGCGAGTGCCTTCATGACCGTCGGCGTCGCGAAGGCGGCCGGGGTGCCCGCGGTGCTGGCCTGCACGCCGCCTTCCGGTGAGCACGGGGCGCACCCGGCCGTGCTGTACGGCGCCTACCTTTCCGGTGCGGACAGGGTGTTCACCATCGGCGGAGTGCAGGCGCTCGGCGCGATGGCGTTCGGGCTGCTGGACGAGGCCCCGGTCGACATGCTCGTCGGCGCGGGCAACGCGTTCGTCACCGAGGCCAAGCGGCAACTGTTCGGCAAGGTCGGCATCGACCTGCTCGCCGGCCCTTCCGAGGTCGCGGTGATCGCCGACGAGACCGCCGACCCCGAATGGGTCGCGGCCGATCTGCTCGGGCAGGCCGAGCACGGCCCGAACTCGCCTTCGGCGCTGGTCACCACGTCGGAGTCGTTCGGAAGGCAGGTCGTGGCCGCGATCGAACGGCAGCTGGAGACGCTTGCCACCCGCGAGATCGCCGGAGCCGCGTGGCGCGACTACGGGTCGGTCGTCGTGGCCGCCGACGCGAGGCAGGCCGCCGAGGTCAGCGACGTGTGGGGACCCGAGCACCTGGAGATCCAGACCGCCGACGACGAGTACTTCCTGGAGAACCTGACCAACTACGGCTCGCTGTTTCTCGGAAGGTGGAGCACCGTCGCCTATTCCGACAAGGGCATCGCGGGCACCAACCACGTACTGCCGACGGGCAAGACCTCCCGTTACAACGCCGGTCTCTCGGTGTCCCGGTTCCTCAAGCCGCTGACCTATCAGCGGGCAGGCAAGGAGGGCACGCCCGCGCTCGCGCCTTCCGTCGAGCGGGTGTCGGCCTTCGAAGGGCTCGCCGCGCACGAGGCCACCGCGACGATCCGCATCGACGAGGTCGGCCGTCACTCGGGGGCCTTCGAAGGGACCCCGGCCGTCGACCGGTCCTGACCGCGGTCAGGGTTCGTACCGGTACAGCTCGAACCGGTCGTCGGTGGCGCAGGCGAGGTACGAGTCGCCGAAGACACAGCGATTCGGCATTGTCGTGAGTGTCGCCGCGTCGGCGCTCAGCAGTCGGCTGGCGCCGGTCACGGTGTCGAGGTACACGGCTTTGTCGACCCCGACGACGACGAGCCGGTCCTTGCCGGGGTAGCCGAGTCCGAGCACCTTCCGGCGCGGGGCGGTGACCTCGCCCGTGCGGGCGTCGACGACGTCGAACCCGGTCTCGCCGGTCGCGGAGACGAGAATGGTCGCGCCGAGCGGACGGAAGACCTGGTCGTCCTGTTCCCGTTCCCAGCGGAGTTCTCCGGTCGTGCTGTCGATGGCGTGGGTGCGCAGGTCGTGGTCCCGAGTCTGGGTGAGCAGGCAGACCGTGGTGCCGTCGCAGAGCCTGAGCGAAGAGCCCAGCCGCGCGCCGGTGTCGAAGGTTTCCCTCCACGCGGGGAGGCCGGGCTCGGCAAGCGCGTAGGCCGCCACCTCGACCGTCGAGCCGGAGCCGGTGAGGACGTAGAGTGAATCATCGGCGAGCAGCACGTCTTCCGGTCGCTTCGCCAAGGCGAGGTCTGCCTTCACCTTCCCGCTCACCTTGTCCCTGACCGTCGTCTTGCCGGTGTGAATCGCGGTGTGTGAAAGCAATTCGCCGCCTGCTCCGGCGGGCAGCGGGTTGGATATTCCGGGGTCGACCGTGTTCTGGTCCGTCATCCAGAACGACTCGGAGTCCAGTTGGGCTTTCACGAGGCCCTCTCCTGGAAAGGTCGGGTCAGGTTCGAACGACGTGCCCGAGGGTGATTCGGCGAGCGTCCATGGTGGACTTCCGAGATCCTGGAGGTCGTATACCCGCAGAGATTCGCTTTCCATCTCCCGTGCCACAAGGTGCTCGCCGGAGATGAGCCATGGCTGGATGTCCTTGAGAGTTCCCTTTTCGGCGCCGGTTTCGAGGTCGAGCACCGCCAGCGAGCCGCCGTCGTAGGTGACCACCAGCGAGTCCGCGACCGAGATAGACAGTGAACGACCGTCGTGCCCGAACTCCTTGTGCCACTTCACCCGGGAATCCGGGGACGTGGCCGCGAGGACGGCAACGTCGTCGTCGCTGAACACACCGAAGGCGATGTCGCCGCGCAGTCCAGTGTCGGCGACCCGGTAGGAACCCGCTTCGAAGAAGTCGCCGGTGTCGATGGTCTCCAGGAGGGAAACCTCGATGGGCTGGAAATCATCGGAGGGCTTCGCGGTGCCGGGAAGGGGCTCGTTCGCGAGGAGCTTCGGGATGACGACGACACCCGTGACGACGCCGATGCCGACACAGAAGAGCAACGACAGCCAGATCGCCGCCCGCCCGCCGTCGGCGGCGCGCCCGGTGCTCGGGGAGGGACTGCGCATGCGGTCAGTGTCGGGCGCCGCGCTTTCATCGCGCTCTCATTTCCGGAGGCGAGCAGGGAGAGGTCCTATGTGGACAGTCAAGTACGCCCGTCTTCGGACGGCAACACGACCCTGAACATGGTCCCCTCACCTGGTGCGGAGCTGACGGTGACCCTTCCCCCGTGTGCCTCGACGACCGCGGCGACGATGGAAAGCCCGAGTCCCGCGCCTCCGTTGCCGCGTGACCGGGACGGGTCCGCTCGGTAGAAGCGTTCGAATACGCGCCCCAGTTCCTCTTCGGACATCCCGCCGCCGGTGTCGGTGATCTCGACGACCGCGCCGTCGCCGGTGTCGCGCACGGCGACGACGGCTGACGCCTCACCCGGGGTGTGCCGCAAAACGTTGGAAACCAGGTTGCCGAGCACCTGCCGCAGCCGCGCCGCGTCACCCGTGACGACAACGGGCCCCTCGGCACGCAGGGTGAGCTCCCTTTCCGGTTCGGTCGCCAGCGCGTCGGTGACGGCGTCGGCGGCGAGGCTCGTCAGATCCACCGGTTCCCTGCCGAGCGGGCTGCCCTGATCCAGTCTGGCGAGCAAGAGCAGTTCGTCGACGAGTTCCCCCATCCGCTGGGCTTCCGATTCGATGCGGCCGACCACTTTCGCCAGGTCGGCGGGGCGCTCGGCCGCGCCGCGGCGGAACAGTTCCGCGTGGCCCCTGATGGTGGCGATCGGAGTGCGCAGCTCGTGCGAGGCGTCGGCGACGAACCTGCGCAGCCGCTCCCGCGATTCGTGCCGCTCGGCGAAGGCGGTCTCCAGCTGACCGAGCATCGAGTTCAGCGCCGCCGACACCGTGCCGATCTCGGTTCCGGGCTTGGCTTCCGGCACCCGTCTGCTCAGGTCGCCTGACCCGATCTCTCTCGCCGTGTCCGCGATGTCGTCGAGCGGGCGAAGTCCCCTTCGCACCGCGCGCCACGACAACAGCGCGACCGCGACTAGCGCAACGCCTCCCGAGACGAACGCGACGGTCATGGCCCGCGACAACAACTCGTCGGAGCGTTCGGTACGCACACCGACCACGAGTATCTTGCCGTGCTCACCGGCGAAGCTCGTCCTGATGAGCCAGTTCGGCCCGCCGGTCGCCCCGTCGGCCAGCGCGGTTTCCGCCGAGAAGAACCGTTCGCCGTCGGGGTTGTCCGCGCTCGGCCGGTCCGGCCTGTGCTCGGCGGGAAGCTGGTCGGGCAGCGAGGGCAGCGGCCCGTAGCCGACGGTCTGGAGCAGCTTCCCTTCGGCGTCGCGAAGCTGGAACAGGGAGGGAACGTCGCCGTCGGTCGCCAGCTCTCGCCAGACGGTGCCGATGTCGCCGGGTGTCCCCGAGGAGTCGAGCCGGACGGTGCCGTCAGGCCGTTCCCGCAGGGTGTCCGCGAGGTGCCGTCCGGCCGCCGTCAGCACATCGTCGTTCTGTTCGCCCTTCCAGTCCTGCAAAGCTCCCGAGGTCGCGCCGAGCGCGAGCACGAGCCCGAGGGCGAGCAGGCCGACCACCGTGACGATCAGGCGGGTCCGCAGCGACATCAGCGCTTGCCATCGGGCAGGCGCACGATGTAGCCGACGCGCGGGATGGTGTGGATCAGCGGCTCCGCACCCGCGTCCACCTTGCGGCGCAGGTAGGAAATGTAGGTCTGCACGACCCCGTCGTTACCGCCGAAGTCGTATTCCCACACGTGATCGAGGATCTGTCGTTTGGAAAGCACCCTGCCCGCGTTCGCGACGAGGTAGCGCAGCAGGGTGAACTCGGTCGGTGTCAGCTCGATCGCCCGCCCGCCCCTGCGTACCTCGTGAGCGTCGTCGTCGATTTCGAGGTCGGCGAAGGTGAGGCCCCCGTTCGTGCCCTCCGGCTTCGCTCTGCGCAGAACCGCGCGGATCCGCAGGATCAGTTCTTCCAGACTGAACGGCTTGGTGACATAGTCGTCCCCGCCGACGGTCAGGCCCGCGATCTTGTCCTCGGTCCCGTCCCGTGCCGTCAGGAACACCACGGGCGCGGTGCGGCCGTTGCCGCGAAGCCTGCGGCAGACGTCGACCCCTGACCCGTCTGGCAGCATCACGTCGAGCACGATCAGGTCAGGGGCGAACGAGTCCACCAGTTCCGTCGCGGCGCTGCCCGTTCCGGCGACCGCCGTCACGAAGCCCTCGTAACGCAGCGCGGTGGACACGAGGTCGGCAAGGTACTGCTCGTCGTCGACGACGAGGATGCGGGTCGGTAGTCGGCTCACCACCGCTTCAGTGTGACCTGTCGTTCTTAAGAAACTCTGTGACAGCGAACTCCAAGGCGGTTCGAAGGGCGCCCGAAGAAACGTCGGCTGGGCTGTCGGCATGGAAAAACTGTCGAGGTTCGTGCTGAGACACCGGCGCCTCACCAGCCTGCTCACCTTCGCCGCCGTGCTGCTCGGCGGGGGCGCGCTCGCGCTGTTGCTGCCCAACGTCTCCGAGAACAACGCCTATCCCGGCATGCCGGGATACGAGGCCAACCAGCAGATCATGAATACCTATGGCACCGGCGGCTACGAGCGGCCCTTCGTGCCGGTGATCAGGTTTCCGGACGGCATGCCCGTGGACAGCGGGCCCGCGGTACAAGCGGTCAGGGCCGCTTTCGACGCCGTCGAGGAGGTGACGGGTGCCAGGGTCGTGTCCTACGCCGGGACCGGCGACGACCGGTTCGTCGGCGACGACCGGCGCACCACTTTCGGGCTCGTCTTCGGCGGGCCCGTCGAGCAGGGAGGCATCCCCGGCAGCGCGCTCGGCGAGGGCGCCGAGCTGGACACCGCGATCGACGGCGCGATGCGGCCGTTGTTGCCGGAGGGCGCGTCGCTGCGGGTCACCGGGCTCGACACGCTCGCGACGGGCGCGGACGCGGGTGGCTTCAACGTGCCGGTCAAGCTCGCGGTCACGGTCGGTGCCGCGATCATCCTGCTGGCCTGGGTGTTCCGCTCGGCGCTGGCCTTCGTGCCGCTACTGACGGCCATGATCGCGTTGCCTGCCTCGTTCACCGGTCTGCTGGCCGCGAGCCTGCTGATCGACGTCCACGAGACGACGCTGATCATGATCCCCCTGTTCGGGCTCGGAATCGCCATCGACTACGCGCTGATCCTGGTCACCCGGTGGCGGGAGGAACGAGGCAGGGGCGTGACCGGCGACGAGGCGGTCCACCGTGCGATGGCCACGGCGGGGCACGCCGTGGTGTTTTCCGGAGCCGCCGTGGCCATCGGCCTGCTGGCGATGATCGTGCTGCCCATCCCGCTGCTGCGCAGCCTCGGTGTCGGCGGCACCCTCGTCGCCGCGACGAGCGCGCTGGTGACGCTCACCGTGCTGCCGCTGGTGCTGTCGAGGGCCGGTCACCGGCTGGAGCGTGGCCGGGCAGCGTCGAGCACCGCCGTCCGCGAGGAGCGGGCGAGCCGAGCGTGGACGGCGCTGGCGCGCGTGGTCGTCCGGCGTCGCCGCATCGTGCTGCTCGGATCGGCCGGGGTACTGACGGCGTTGTCGGTCGTGGCGTTCGGCATCAACCTCGACGTGCCGACGACGGACGACCTCGCGACGTCCGGAGGCGGTCGTGACGGTCTCACCATGCTGGAGGAAACCGGAATCCCCTCCGGCACGCTGACGTCGTTCGATGTGTACGTGCCCGAGGAGGGCGACGCGGGCGCCGTCGCCGACGTCGTGCGTGCCGTGCCGGGGGTACACGGCGTCGTCGCCCCCGGAGGGCAGGCGTGGCAACGGGACGGCTCGGCCCTGCTGACGGTGCTGCCGTTCGACGAAGGCGGTTCGGAAGCGGGCAAGGACACCGTCGCCGCCGTGATCGAGGCGGTGCCGGACGGCGTCCTCGTCGGCGGCAACGTCACTCAGCAGATCGACTACGTCGCGGTGACCTACGGAGCGTTTCCCTGGATGCTCGCCGTGCTCTCGCTGATCACGTTCGTGATGCTGGCGAGGGCGTTTCGTTCGATTCTCCTCGCGCTCAAGGCGGTCGCGCTCAATCTGTTGTCACTGGGTGCCGTGCTCGGCGCGATGGTGATCCTGTGGCAATGGGGCTGGGGAACGCGGGAACTGCTGGGTATCCAGCCGGACGGCGCGATCGGCACGTTCGTTCCCGTCACGATCTTCGCGTTCCTGTATGGCTTGTCGATGGACTACGAGGTGTTCATCCTCGCCAGGATGCGGGAGGAATACGACCGGTGTGGGTCCACAATGGAGGCCGTCGTGCGGGGAATCGGCCGCACGGGGCGGCTCGTGACGTGCGCGGCGCTGATCCTGTTCTTCTCCTTCGCTTCGATGGCAACGGGTGGTGAACTGGATGTCGCGATCTTCGCCTCCGGTGTCGCGCTGGGCATCATCATCGACGCGACCCTGATCCGCTCACTACTGGTGCCCGCGTTCGTGGCGATGATGGGAAAGTGGAACTGGTGGCTACCCGGGTGGGCGGCCGCCGTGCTGCGGGTGCCGCCGTCCCCGTTGCGGGAGGAATCCAGGGCAGGGCAAGCGGAGCGACCGGTCATGTCGGCCGGATGAGGCGGAGGGCGAACAGACGAAGTTCTTCGACGGACCGGATACACGTTTCGGCTTCGGCCCATCCGACGTGGTCGACGGTGCTGGTGAGGTCGGCAAGACGCTTGCCGAGCTGGTTGACGAGAGCGAACCGGTCGTCGAATCTGGCGCGAAGGATTCTGCTGGCCAGAAAATCGTCGGGGTCGCAGGTGATGCGGAGTCCGTGGTGGGCGAGCACGGCGACGGCGACGAGATGGGCGGCCGACGCGGTCAGCAAGAAGGCGGATTTCGGGGAACCGTCGAGGATGCGCCGGGCCCCGCGAAGATGGTCGGCAGCCGTGTCGAGCGCCTGCCGGGTGTGTCGCGGGGTCGCCTCGACGTGTTCGACGGCACCGACGTCGACAAGATCACGCACGATGGTTCCGATGTCGGGAAGGCCGCCGTCCTGAAGGCCGGACGCGGTGGCCGAGACCTGCCGCGTCGCCGCGGTGAGCCGGATCGCGCCGGGCCGGTTCGTGGTGGTGAACCGCATCCTGACGCTGACCGGCCTGCGGAGCTGACGTTCGCATCGCCGCGCGGCGGCTGCGACGTCGGCTCGGCCGGGAGCCGGTTCGTCATGGGAGATCCGGAAGTCGACGACGATCTTCGACGGCTCGTTCGACGTCGCCCCTGTGCATTGGTTGCTCCAGTCGCCGAGTACCGACACGCTCGACGTCGCGGCCAGACTCGAAAACTCGGTCTCGACCACGAGGGGGACGGCATAGGTCAGCCGCATCAGTTCGGTGAGGGCCACGACCGTCGAGGTTCGTTCTCCGGCGCGGACCCTGGCCCTGTCTTCGCCCTTGCGCTCGACGACTATCCGGGCCCTCGTGAGAAACCGGCAGTGCCGCCGGACGGTCTTCGTGGCGCAGCCGGTCTTTTCGGCGATCTCCTCGTAGGAATGCCAGGTGTCGCGGTTCAACAGCAGCAGTGCGAGGACCCGGCCCAGATTGTCGGATCCGATGAAAGGGCACAGCCGGGAGCCGGGTGCTTGTCGTGGTGCCGGAACCGCGATCTCGCCCGGCAGCGCAGGCGATGTCGTGGCTCCGGCGGCCTTCTCCAGTTCCTGTTGCGGCACTCCGAGGACCGTGGCGAGCCATACCCGTGAATCCTTTCGGGGGACCTGCTTTTTTCGTTCCCACCGGGCGATCAGCTCACGGTTGACGGTGTGCCGTCCCGACGTGGTCGCGAGGACGGTCGCGAGTTGATACTGGCTCAGACCACGTGCTCGGCGGGCGGTTCGGATGACGTCCCCGATCTCGGGGGAGTTGTTGCGAGACATGACTGATGAACATCCCCATCCTCGGCGTGCCTGAAGCGAGCCGGTCGGAACCAATCGTCACTCCACGGGTTCGTACGTCCACGCTATGTCGTCTAATGGCTTGTGCGCAGTCCCGCGCGCGACCGATCTTGGTCATTATGCGAACCTCGGCGCATCGGGATCGGCGTGTCCGTCCAAACCGGACCGGAAGCCGGGACCGCGTGATCGGCCGTCGTGGGGCAGGGTCAGCCGGCGGGACAGGTGACGGCGACGAGGCCGAGTAGCACGCAGGCGCCGGTGATCGTCGGCAGTACCGCCGCCGTCATGCCGGTGAGCCCGCAGAAGATCATCCTGGACACGGCGCCGGGCTGGGCGGGTCTCCCGCGAAGGCGCGCGAGCCTGACCTCTACGGCCTCGTCTCCCATCGCGAGCGCCGTGCGTGGTGTTCCGCCGCCCGCGATTCCCAGCAGGGCCCTGTGGACGGCCGACGGCCCGCACGAGCGGGCGGCCGCCGTGTCGGCGGCGAGTTCGACCAGCTGCCTGATGGCCGAGGGCGCGTTTCGGAACAGCGGAGTGAACGGCAACGCGGCGCTGAGCACGTCGGCGCAGGTGACCAGGAGATGGTGACGGCCTCGCAGGTGTGCCCGCTCGTGTTCGAGCACGGCGTCGACCGCCCCGCGATCAAGATGCCGGACCAGCCCTTCGGTCGCCACGACGACCCCCGTTCCGCCTGCCAGGCTGAAGGCGAGCGGCCGGTCGTGCGCGAGCCACAGGGTGGCAGGCGAGCCCGGTTGCCGTCGCGCGGCCAATCGCAGGACGGCGAGCTTTTCCTCGCGCCGGCGTGCTCTGTGCCCTGCGCCGCGAGCCGCGACGACGAGCAGCCGGACCAGAAACGCGAGCAGCAGCACGACGCCGGAAAGTCCGGCGATCACGTCGGTGCTGGGCGGCGAACCGTGCCGCAGCGCCGCCCAGCACCAGTGGATCACGGCCAGTACGGAGTGTGCTCCGCCGTGATCGGGCGCCAGCAGCAGGCCGACCCCGGTGACGACGGCGAGCACGGTGCCTGCCATGGAAACGAGCCAGGCGACGATCAACGGGAGCGGATCGTGACGGCGAAGATCGATTCGCTGGAGCAGCGTGGGCACGAACCAGCTCGCGGCGAGCGCGCCCGCGAGCAACGCGACCGCGATGGTCATCGGCGCCGCGCCCGCTTGCTCTTGAGCGCGCTGCGGAGCAGGTCGGTTTCCTCAGGGGAGCCCGAGGCGACGAAATGCAGCAGCACGGCTTCCGGATCGCCGGAGGAATCGAGCACCTCGCGCAATGCTCGCGCCGCGGCTTCCTCCCTGCTGAACGCGGGCTGGTAGTGGTAGGCCCTTCCCCTGAGTTCGCGCTCGGCCCATTCCTTGCGGTGCAGGTTGTCCAGCACGGTCATGACCGTCGTGTAGGCAAGCTGCTTTCCCGTCCTGAGCCGTGCCACGACGTCGCGGACCTTGAGCGGCTCGCCCGCTTCCCAGAGCACGTCCATGACGGCGGCCTCCAGCTCACCAAGCCCGTGCATGACACCTCCCGCGAAAGCCACATCGTACGTCGGCGGTCGCGGCAGGCGAAGGCAGGTGCGCCCGGGAAGCGGGGGAGTGAGGGCGCTGCCTGCCTTCGCCTTCCGGTCCTTCGCCGTAGGACCGAGGATCCTACTATTGCATATAGTAGGTTGTTCGCGCACCGGCCGATGGCTCGAACTTACTAGGTGCGATAGTAGGAAGATGTTCGGCATGAGGATTCAGGGCCACGGCGGGAGCGCCGGGAGAAACAACGCGCGGCCATCGTCGGCACACCGGATGTGACGGGATGAGTCGCAAGCTCGTACTGACGATCATGGGCGTCGCTGCCGTGGCCGTCGCGACGGTCCTCGTCGCGACGTTGCTCATCGTGACCCGGCCCGACGACGCTCCCGCCGAGAGTGAGCAACGGCCGCCGCCGATTCCGGCCGAGGTCCTCGTGCGCCAGGACAGTCACCGGCTTTCCATCGCCGAGGACGGCAAGGCGACGCTGGTCGAATTCCTCGACTTCGAATGCGAGGCATGCGGCGCCGTCTATCCGGCGATGGAGCAGGTCCGGGAGCAATACGAGGGGCGCATCACCTACGTCATCCGCTATTTTCCCGTTCCCCGCGGTCATCCCAACGCGGAACTCGCCGCCCGCACGGCCGAGGCCGCCGCGCGGCAGGGCGAGTTCGAAGCCATGTACATGCTGTTGTTCGAACGGCAGGAGCAGTGGAGTCATCGGCCCGAGCCGCAGCGGGAGATGTTTCTCGGCTACGCGAGGGAGATCGGTCTCGACCTTGCCCGCTTCGAGGCCGATTGGGACAGCAAAGAGGTCGGGGACCGGATTCGCCGCGATCAGCGCGACGGTGTCACGGCGGGAGTCGAAGGCACGCCGACCTTCTACCTCAACGGCAGGCTCTTCCAGCCGGGTTCGCTTGAGGAGCTGACCGGAGCGCTCGACGAGGCGCTGGCGCGGTAGCAAATATTCTAGTGCTAGAATAGTTGGCGTGAAGCTGACTCCCGCCGAGCTGACCGTTCTCGGGCTGCTCATCGAGCGTCCCCGGCACGGCTACGACCTGGAACGGGTCATCGAGCAACGCGGGATCCGCGAATGGACCGACATCGGGTTCTCCTCGATCTACTACCTGCTGTCCAAAATGGAGAAACGGGGACTCGTCGAGCCGGGCGAAGTTGCCGGCACGGCGAAGTCTCGTCGCGTCTTTCACGCGACGACGACGGGGAAAAAGGCCGCGACGCACGCCGCGCATGCCTTCGTCGAGCAATTTCAGCCGGTCGCGCACCCGCTGCTCGTGGGCATCGCCAATCTCCCGCTGCTCACCGAGCGGCGTTATCGCGCCGCGCTGCGAAGCAGGCTCGGTCAGGTCGAGGCCCGCATCGCCGAGGTGCGGGAAACCCAGCAGGTCCAGCAGCCGCTGCCGACGGCGGCGCGTGAGGTGTTCTCTTACTCGTTGAGCCTCCTTGAGGCGGAAAGGTCGTGGCTCGCGACGCGGGTCCAGGTTGCCGATGACTGACAAGATCGATTTCAAGAAGACCCTCGACGGTTACCAGGCGCGGCAAGGCCGGTTCCGGGTCGTCGAGGTGCCGCCGACGCGGTATCTCATGATCGACGGTCACGGTGATCCGAACACGGCACCGGCCTTCGCCGAGGCGATCGAGACGCTCTACCCCGTCGCCTACGCCCTGAAGTTCGCGAGTAAGCGGGAACTCGGCCGCGACTACGTCGTCATGCCGCTGGAAGGTCTGTGGTGGGGAGAGGACATGGCTGCCTTCACGACGGCGCGCGACAAGTCGCGATGGGACTGGACGTTGATGATCATGGTGCCCGACTGGACCGGTGAGGACATGTTCGCCGCCGCCGTCGAGAAGGCGGGCGCGAAGAACCGCCCAGCTCGGCTCGGTGACGTGCGTATGGAATCGCTGGCCGAGGGAAGCTGCGTGCAGACGTTGCACGTCGGCTCCTTCGACGACGAAGCCGACGTGCTCGCCGCGCTGCACGAGAAGTTCATCCCTGACAACGGTTTGCGGATGTCCGGCAAACACCACGAGATCTACCTCAGCGACTTTCGCAAGGTCGCTCCCGCGAAGCTGCGCACCATCCTGCGGCAACCGGTCGCCGCCGCCGAGGGGTGAGGTGCTGGTAAGGCGGTCTGCCGTGCGAGCGGGGATCAGCGTGGTGGCTCGCACGGCTGTGCGGGACTGGAAGGTCCTCGTACCGGGCCGTACTCGGGCCTTCCGGCAACGCGGCGAGCCGCCGCGCTGGCCTCGCGCGGCAGGCAACGGGATTGTCAGACCCGCCTTAGGTGCGCTGCGTATAGACGATGACATTGTCGAGATAACGCCTTGCCAAGGAGTCGAACTCACCTCCACAGGTCACGAGCCGTAGTTGCGAACCGGGTGTGTCGCCATAGACCGACCGGGTGGGAAAGCGGTCTTTCGCGTGCCGCTCCAGCCTGGTCACCGTGAAGGTGACGGTGGTTCGATCCTCGCGGTCGACGAGCACCCGCTGCCCCGGCGTGAGATCGGCGAGGCGGTGGAAAACGGCAGGGCCCTGGTAGGAGTCGACGTGCCCGGCGAGTACGGCCGGACCACGCTCGCCCGGTTCCGGCCCAGCACGCCACCAGCCGGTCAGGTGATTTCCCGGCGGAGGGGGCAGTACGCCCTCGGCATCGGTGTCGAGCGGCACGATCGGAGCATCGACGTCGATGCCGGGTATGCGTACCCGTACCGGAACCGCGGCGTTGTCGTCCACAGTGGACGTAGCCGCGATCGTCGGCGGGGTCCCGGGTTCTCGTTGTTCCGGTACGGGTACGCCACCGTCGCATGCGGACGCCAGGAGTCCGGCGAGCACGGCGGTCACCATTCTCCGGCGAACGCCGCGGTTGTGCCGGGTGGTATCCGCGGTCATCGGTCAGCCGCGTTCCTCGCCGCGCCTGCTCCTGACGAGCATCGCGCCCGACGCGGCGGCGAGGACGGTGGCGCCTGCCACGGTCCAGATCAGCGCGCCGCCCTCGGTGTCGTCGGCGGTGCCGCCGAAACCGGTCTCGACGCCCCCGCGAGGAGCGACGCCGTCGTCGGTGTCGTCCCCGGCGTCGGTGTCGTCCCCTGGCGCGGGAGCGGGAGCCGCCCCGTCGTCCGCGTCGTCATCGTCCCGGTCGTTCGAGCCGTCCGAGCCGTTCGCGCCGTCGTCGGAACCGTCGTCCCCGTCGTCGGAACCGTTGTCGGAACCGTTGTCATCTGAACCACCGTCGTCGTCCTGGGCGGCGACGGGTGCCGGTGCCGCGAAAGCCGGTGCCGCCGCGCCGATCACGAGGCCGCCGCCGAGCAGTGCCGCCGCGAGTAATCGCCTTCCGTGATGCGTGTTCATCGTTCGCTCCTTGCTGTGTGGTTCGGCTGTGAACACACGTCAGCCTCGCGGCACAGGGGACGAAACAGATGAAACCGGTGTGAGAGACCGTTCATGGAAACGGCGCTTATTTCCCGGATGGTGCCGATTCCGGTTCGAGGATGACGACCTCGGTCTCGGGCCGTCGCGCCGCGAAGGTGTCGAGATTGGTGTCGAGTTCGCGCCAGAGTGCCCACAGTCGTTCGTGTTCGTCTTCCTCGGCCGCCCTGGCACGCACGCGGCGTGCTCCCTCGACAAGCGTGACGTCGGCCCCTGGGTGGTCTTTCAGGTTCAGCCACCACGCGGGTTCGGGCTCGGCCCAGCCGTTCATCGCGAGCGTGACCAGGTTGGGGCCGTCGTGGATGTAGGCGAGGATGACGCTGCGTTCCTGGCCGGTGCGACGGCCGACGGTGGTGAGCCGCATGGTGCCCCACTTGCCGGGGCGGGGAGGCCAGAGTCCTCGCCTGCCACGGGTGACGCGATACAGGGCGCGGTGCACTTTCCAGGCCAGCCTGATGAACCAGCGGGGTGGAAGTCGTGCCGGTCGCTTGCGGGGTTCTGCCATGGCTCCTCCGTGTGGTGAGGTCGGCCCGACCGTAGTGTCGCGGAGCCGTGCGGCACTAGGGTCGCTGGTCCCGGGTTCCGGGAGGTCCGCCCATGTCAGCCGGCGAAGCACTCGCTTGTTCAACCTTCAGGTTGACAACGCTGACCTCGTGCCCTAGCTTCGTATTCAACCGGAGAGTTGAGGAAGCATGGTTGACGAGAGCGCGGAACGGCTCAACAGGGCGTTCGCGGCGCTGGCCGATCCGGTCCGGCGCGACCTGGTGGCCAGGCTGGCCACCGCCGACGCGACCGTTGGCGAACTGGCCGAGCCCTACGACATGAGCATGCAGGCGGTCTCGAAGCACCTGAAGGTGCTTGAGGCCGCGGGGCTGGTCACTCGCAGCAAGCAGGCTCAGCGAAGGCCGGTCCATCTGGACGCGGAGGTGTTCGACCTGATGACCAAGTGGATCGAGCGCTATCGCGCCGAGGCCGAGGAGCGGTACCGGCGCTTGGACGCCCTGCTGGAGAGCACGGCGGACGACACGAACACGACCCGAACACGGACGAAGGACGCATCATGACGAGGACAAGTCACGACACCCGGATTCACGCCGACGAGAAGGTTCCCACGATCGAGATCGTCAGGGAATTCGACGCGGCTCCCGAGCGCGTGTTCCGCGCGCACGTCGACAAGGACCTCTACCAGCGGTGGATCGGCCCGCGTTCGCTGACGACGAGGGTGCTCAAGTGGGAGGCCCGCACCGGCGGTGAGTGGGCATTCGCGAACGACCGCGACGGCGAGGAGATCGCCGCGTTCTACGGCAGTTTCCACGAGGTCAGGGACTCCGAGCGGATCGTGTGGACCTTCACCTACGAAGGCGAACCCGACTCGGTCGCGCTGGAGACACTGACCTTCGAGCGGCTCGACGGCGGGCGCACGAGGCTGAGGGTGCTCAGCGTGGTCAAGGACTTCGAGACTCGCGACGGCATGCTGGCAAGCGGCATGGAGACCGGAGTCGACGAAGGCTACGACAAGCTCGACGAACTGCTCGCGAAGGAAGCCTGACATGGCTGAGAAAGCAGCGGCGCCCGTGCTGCGGCATGCCGACGACGCGGCGTCGTTCACCGAACTCGTCGAGTCGGCTCAGCCCGGTTCGTGGTCGCGGCCGAGTCCGGTGGCGGGCTGGACGGCGGCCGACGTCGTGGAGCATCTCGTGTCCTGGTCGCGTGGCTTCCTGGCCGGCGCGGGAATCGAGCTGCCCGCGCTCGACGTGAAGGCCGACCCGGTCGCGGCGTGGAAGCGGCATGCCGCCGATATCCAGGCCATTCTCGACGAGCCGGGCGGGCGCGTGCTCAGCAACCCGCACACCGGCGACAAGCCCGTGGACGAGGCGATCGACGAGTTCTACACCGACGACGTGTGGATGCACTCGTGGGATCTCGCCAAGGCACTCGGCCGCGAACCGGATCTCGGTGAGCAGCGCTGTGCCTCCGCGCTCGCCGCCATGCGGGAGGTGGAGGGAATGCTGCGCGACAGCGGGCAATTCGGTGTCGCTGTTCCCGTCGCCGAGGACGCCCCGGCGCAGGACAGGTTGATGGCCTTCATCGGCCGCGACCCCGCCTGGCGGCCCGTTCACTGAGGCGCGACCCTGTTCGGTATGAGCGGGGCGATGGCGAGGCTGGACGGAGCGACCCGGCTGTTCTGGCGGATCGCGGGACGTCCGGTCGACCAAGGTGGCGAACAGCGCTGGCTGGCCGCGCCGACGAGCTCCACGGCGCGCGTCGGTGACGGCTGGCTGCGCTCGGCCGCCGCCGAGTACGGCGGGACGGTGCGGGAGGACGCCGAAGGAGCGGGACTGCTCGCCGACATGTCGCGATTGGACGGACCGGGATTCGCCGCGGCAGAGCTGCGCGCCGGGATTCGGGACTTCTACGAGCGAACCTCGGACTGGCGGATGGAGGCGTGGACACAGTGGAGTGCGGTGTTCCAGCCAGGAGGGGAGCTGGTGACCCGGTTGTTCGGGCGCAGGGTGCAGCAGCTGGCCCTTCCGACGAGGCCGCTCGACGTCGCCCACGGCATGAGCAGCAGGGTGTCGCCGATCATCGGGCCGGACGGAGACCAGCGTGCGGCAGGCTGGCTCCGGACCCTGCGCTCGACCGGCGAGTACGTGTTCAGCGGCTGCTATTCGATCAGGACGCTGCCGGGCTCGCGGCGGCCGAGCGTGCACGTGGCCTTCCCGCTCGAAGCGGGCAACGTGCAGGTGTTTCTGCGGCCACGGGTACTGCCTGACGGAGCGCTGGAACTGAGTTCGCCCTCAGGAGCCTTCGGTGAGGACGGCGCCTATGTCGTCGTCAACCACCGCGGGCGGGCGAGCGCGGCCAGGATACCGATCCACGAGCGATTTCACGTGTACGTGGACGAGGAAGGTGTGCTGCGCACGGACCACACCCTCTGGCTGTGGTCGGCGCGCGTGCTGCGCATCCACTACAAGCTCTCGCCCGTGACAACGTGAGCGATGCGGCTCGGCCCGCGATGTCACAGCCGGGGTCGCCAGCTCGTCTCAAGGCTGACCGCTGTCCGGGACGAGGGAGCCGAAGATGGACATCGCGCTGTGGATCGCCACGGGATTGCTGGCCGTGGTCTGCCTCAGCGGCGCGGGCAAGATGTTCGTGCCCAAGGAGAAACTTGCCGGTATCGGCGGCGAGGCCACGAAATGGGTCGAGGACTTCAGCCCTGCGTCGCTCAAGGCCATCGGAACCGTCGAACTGCTCGCGGCGGTGGGCCTGATCCTGCCTGCCGTACTCGGCATCGCGCCGGTTCTGGTGCCGGTGGCCGCGACCGGGCTGGTGCTGCTGTTCATCGGCGCGATCACGATGAGGCTACGCAGGGGAGAGCGGGTGACCATCACCGGCGACCTGGTCTGGCTCGCCGTCGCGATTTTCGTGGCGTGGGGCAGGTTCGGTCCCGAATCGTTCCCTGCCTGAACCCGCGCCGGGCGGTCAATCTCCGGTCGCCCGGGGAGCAGGCTCGCCGCTCACCTATCGTCAGGCACGTCGCGGCAGGACGTCGTCGGGAGGTAGCGGTGGGTCCGATACCCGTTGTGGTCGATCAGGATGGGGGCGTCGACGACGCGCTCGCGCTGATGCTGCTCGCCCGCGAGCCGCTGGTGAAACTCCATGGGGTGGGCGCTGTTCACGGCAACGTCGACGCCTATGCCGCCGCGCGTAATGGAATCAGGGCGCTTGAGTTTGCCGGTGACCACGCCACGCCCGTCGCCGTCGGCGCGGCGCAACCGCTCGCGCAACCACGTCATCTGTCTCATCCGGGGGATCCGCTCGCCGCCATCGCGGGGAAACCGGAACGTAAGCCCGCCGGTGATGGCGCGGTCGAGCAGATGTTGCGGCTCAGCCACGAGCACGACGGCGAACTCTGTGTTCTCGCGCTCGGCCCGCTCACCAATATCGCCCTTGCCGTCGAGGCTGATCCGGGCTTTGCCCGGCGGGTCAGGAGGCTCGTCGTGATGGGTGGTGCCTACCGTGTCAAGGGAAACGTCCGCGAGTACGCGGAGGCCAACATCTGGCATGACCCGGAGGCGGCCGATGTCGTGTTGTCGGCCGCGTTCGCCGACCGCATCCTGGTTCCTCTCGACGTCACGCGGAACGCCACCGTGACGCGCATGTGGTTGCGGTGGCTCGCCAAGGACGCGGACCGGCTCAGGGGCCGGATCGCCGGTCGGTTGCTGGAATTCTCGGTGGCGACCGGACTTCCGTCCCGGCCGCTGCACGATCCGCTCGCTGCCGTGATCCTGCTCGACCCGTCCCTCGCGACCTATCACCACCGTTCCATGGCGGTAGCGCTGCGCGAACGAAGGGGCACGATCAGTTCCGCCACGGACACCGGCCGCCCGGTCACGGCGGTCGCCGTGACCGCCGACACCAGCACCCTGCTCCAGAGCCTTTTCCGTACGCTCATCCGGTCATGAGAATCATCAGATGTCCACAATGAACTGACAGACGTCCGGGAACGTCAGCCTTGTTCATTGTGGATCGTGTCGCGCGGCAACGACATCCGTGGAATCACACAGGGTGCTTACTGTGTCGGCGTATGTGTTCACCAAGCGGGTGTTGGAATTTTTCGTACCGAACCATTCACGGGGAATGCCCGATACTTCCGGATGACGCCTCCGTTCGGCGTGCTCTCATGCGCGCGAACGGAAGCCGCCGCTAGTCCGTTCACCGGCGTCAGGTCGAGCCGAGGAGCTGATTTTCGGTGCGGTGCCGTCAAAACAACTCGTGAGTAGGTCCCATCGGGGGCGCGGGCGTCGGTGCGAAAACCGCTTCGTGCACGTTTCGGGTGTCACTGGTTCGGGTAACTGCCACCGGTACGCGACCTTGAGGTCGTACCGCGAGAGCATGGAAGGCGGCGGTCATGGCAACCGGTGATGGAACTCGGCAGAGGCGAACCCGCCGCGGCGATGCACCGGACGAGACCGAGGAAGCCACCAAGGGTGGCCAACGGTTGTCGGCCACCCGCGTACTGGGATTGGCTCGCGAGCAGTTCGAGGAAATCACCGGAAGAGACGTGGAAACCGTCTCCGCGGTGACCCGGAAGGGAAAAGACTGGGAACTCCACGTGGAAGTGCTGGAGCTGGCCCGGATCCCGGAGACCACGAGCCTCCTCGCGACCTATGTGGTCCGATTGGACGCCAACGGCGATTTCCTGGAGTACGAACGACTGCGGCGCTACACCCGCGGCCAAGTCGACGTATGACCCCGTTGGGGCGAAAGGAAGATGGCAGTGACTGTTGTGAATCAGGAAGCGGCGAGAGGATCGCAACGAGGCGGAAGCTCCGGCAATCTCTACGACATCCTCGAACTGATTCTGGACAAAGGTCTGGTCATCGATGTGTTCGTGCGCGTCTCGCTGGTGGGCATCGAATTGCTCACGATCGACGCGAGGATCGTCGTGGCCAGCGTCGATACGTATCTGCGATTCGCGGAGGCATGCAACCGTCTTGACCTGACAAGGGCGTCGAACGCGACGACACTGCCGGGACTGCTGGGCGACGTCACGGAGAAGGGTGCCAAGGGCAAGACGAAGGGCGCACTCACCGGTGCGGCGGAGACGTTCGCCGAACAGTTCACCAACGCGTCCAAACGGGACGAGGATCCCGATGACGAGGACGGTGAGAACGGCGAGCGGCAGGCCGCGCCGAAGAAGGCACGGACCCGTCGCCCGGCGAGGTCGACCTCATGACTACCAGTACCTTCCTCTACGGGATCGTCCCCGGATCGCACCCCAGGAACCTGGCCGGTCTTCGAGGAGTCGGCCGGACACCGGGACGGCTGCGGACCGTGGCTGCCGACGACCTCGCCGTCGTGGTCAGCGACGCGCCAGACGACATCCGGCCCAAACGCCGGGACGTCGCCGCGCACCACGCGGTTCTTGAGACCTTGTGTGAGCAGGGGCCAACGTTGCCGATGCGGTTCGGCGTGCTGGCCGCCAACGACGCCGAGGTCGCCAGTGTCGTCGCCGCCGACCGCGACCGGTTCGACGACCTGCTCGCCGGTATCGCGGGCAAAGTCGAGCTGAACGTCAAGGCGACTCACGACGAGGACGCCGTGCTGCGCATGGTGCTGCACGAAGACGCGACGCTGCTGGAGATGAACAACGAACTGCGAGATCGCTCCGGTGGGGACCATGACAGCCAGGTCCGGTTCGGAGAACTGGTTGCCGCCGCCGTCGCGGAAAGGGAACGGCGTGACGTCGATGGCATCGTCACCGCGCTGGAGCCCTTCGCGGTCGAGTACAGCGAAGGGCCGGTGCTCGCGGGAACTTTCATGAACTACTCGTTCCTTGTGGAGCGCTCGCACGTCGAGGAGTTCCGCGCGGCCGTCGAAGACATCGACAGGGTGGCCGAGGGCTATCTCGACCTCAGAACGCGAGGACCGCTGCCGCCGTACAGCTTCGCGGGAATCCACGCCGCCGCGGAATGAGGAACGGACATGGGACTTCTCGGAGAAATCCTGCTGCTGCCGCTCGCACCTGTTCGCGGTGTGCTCTGGACGGTCGACACGGTATTGACGGAGGCCGAGCGGCAGCGAGCCGGGGAGATCCATCGCGAACTGGCCGAACTGGAGAACGCGTTACTGGCAGGCGACATCGGCGAGACCGAGTTCGACCGGCTGGAGGACGCGCTACTCGACGAACTCACCGAGTTGAACCGGGGGGCACCGGTGCCTGACAGTCCACATTGGCAAGGAGACAGACAATGACCCCTGGGATGAAGATCGCGTCCGCCGTTGTGGGCGGATACATTCTCGGAAGGCGCAAGAAAGCCAAGCTCGCCATCACGATGGGTGCGTGGCTGCTCGGCAAGAAGCTGAACCTCAATCCGCAGCAACTGGTGACCGACCTGACCAAGCAACTGAGCACCTCGCCGCAGCTGAGTGGTGTTCGAGACCAGTTGCGAGGAGAAGTCATGTCGGCAGGCAAGACGATGGCGACCGCGATCGCGACCAGGCAGGCCGACAAGCTGACCGGTGCGCTACAGGACCGCACCGAGAAGCTTGGCCGCGACGTCCAGGACACCGCGGGCAAGACCGTGGATTCCGCGCGTGACACGGTGACCCGCTCTGCCGGCGCCGATTCCGGCACCGACGAGTCCGGTGGCACCGACCGGGGAGACGGTCGCCGGAAGGCCAACGGCGGCGCGGAAAGCGCCGCGAAGCCGAGCAGGCGGACACGCGCCTCCTCGGCGAGCACGAAGACCCCGGCCAAACGCACGAAAGCCAGCGCGTCGGGAAAGACCACCGCGCGATCCGGGTCGGCGTCGAAGTCGGCGGCGTCGCGCGGCACTGGTACTCGCAAGGCGGCAGGTTCCCGCTCCACGGCCCAGACCAAGCGCGGCACCACCGGAAAGCGGAGTTGATCGATCATGGCTGACACCCGGGACGCTCAGGATGGGCCGGTGAGCAGGCTCAGGAGCGCGGCGGCGAAGAACCCCGCCACGCAACAGCTTTTCGAAGCGGGGGAGAAGTACGCCCAGGCCAAGACGGAGGACGTGGTCGCCTCGCTGGGGCAGAAGCTGGGCAACGCGACCAAGCGGTTGACCGACGTCGCCGAGGGCGGCCCGTTGCTGAAGGCCGGTGGAAAGCTGGCTGAGGGAAAGTCCCCTCTGCGAGCGGCGGTGGAAGCGGGCGGCGCGTCCGTCAAGGACAAGATCACCGGGATCTTCACCGGAAAGAGCAAGAAAAAGGGCAACGGATCCGGCGGCCAGAAAGTCATCAACATTCTTGAGGACATCGATGTCGGTGTTCCGGTGCGCGAAGCCTATGACCAGTGGACCGAATACCAGAAGTTCACGACCTTCACCAAGGGTGTCACGTCCGCTGATCGCAGCGACGACGTCACCTCGGACTGGAAGTTCAAGATTTTCTGGTCGACAAGGTCGATGAAAGCCACGACGACCGAGCAGATTCCCGACGAACGCATTGTCTGGACTACTGAGGGAGCGAAGGGGACGATCAAGGGAGTCGTGACCTTCCATCCCATCGGGGAGAACCTGACGAAGATCCTGATGCTGATCGAGTACTACCCTTCCGGCTTTTTCGAGAAGACCGGGAATCTGTGGCGGGCGCAGGGAAGGCGGGCAAGGCTCGACCTCAAGCACTTCCGCAGATTCGTCACGATGGAAGGGCAGGCGACCGGCGAAGGATGGCGAGGCGAGATCCGCGACGGCGAGGTCGTGCGCACGCACGAGGAAGCCATCGAGGACGAGGAGTCCGAGCAAGACACTGAGTCCGAAGAGGACGAAGGCGATGAAGAAGCTGCCGACGAATACGGCGACGAGGAACCCGAGGACGAGTACGACGACGAGTACGACGAGGATGACGACAGCGACGAGGAAGAGGACGACGAAGCTGACGCGGACGACGAGTACGACGAGGACACCGGGGACTACGACGACGAAGACGAATATGACGACGAAGACGAGTACGAGGCCGATGACGACGAAGAACCCGGCAGGCGGCGGACGTCGGCCCGCGCGGGTTAGGCCGCAAGGAGCTGATCATGAGTGAACCGCGTCTGCCCGCCGCCCGTCCTGACGGTGGCAGGGTCGCGCTGTCCGGCGGCTCGTCCGGGTCCAGCCTCGCCGACATTCTGGAGCGAGTGCTGGACAAGGGAGTCGTCATCGCGGGCGATATCAAGATCAACCTGCTCGACATCGAGCTGCTCACGATCAAACTGCGGTTGCTGGTCGCCTCGGTCGACAAGGCCAAGGAGATGGGAATCGACTGGTGGGAGCACGATCCGTCGCTGACCTCGAAGGCGGCCGAGGGTGAACTTTCGCGCGAGAACCGGCAGTTGCGGGAGAAGGTCGCCGAACTTGAGCGACGGCGCGAGCCTGTGCCCGACCAGCCCGCCATCGAGACGAACAGGAAACACGCATGACGGGAACACTCTGGTATTGCTACGCGGTGGCGAGCCGGTCCTCACCCGGCACGTTCGATCACCTCGGTGGTGTGGCGGACGCCGAGGTGTCCGCCGTGCCGTACAACGACCTCGTCGCCGTCGTGAGTCCCGTGCGCGAAGCCGAGTTCGACGAACCCGCTCTGCGTTCCCGGCTGGAGGACATCGGCTGGCTGGAAAGTGTCGCGAGGGCGCACAACACGGTTGTCGAGGAAGTGACCCGGCGTGGTGTCGCGCTTCCGTTCCGGCTCGCGACGATCTTTCGCGATCACGCGGCGCTCACCACGATGCTCGCGGCCAGGGAAACGGAGCTGCTGGCCGCGCTCGCCAGGGTGACCGGGATGGTCGAGCTGGGCGTCAAGATCTACGTGAGCGCCGAGGCCGGTGACCGGCCGGGTGCCGTTCCCGCCGAACCGGATGCGGATGCCAGGCCAGGGCTGTCGTACCTGCGCAGAAAGAAGCACGAGAAGGACACGAGAGAATCGGGATGGCGTGCCGCGGTCGAGCACGGCATCACCGTCGACGAGACGCTGACCGCGATGGCGGGAGGTCGCCGCGCGCACCGTCCACAAAGTCCGGAGCTGACCGGCATCAGTGAGCAGAACGTGCTCAACGTCGCGTATCTGGTCGCCGAGGACGACATCGACGTGTTCGTCGAGGCGGCGCGGCGGCTCCAGGACGACTCGACGGCGTGCCGGATCGAGGTGACCGGGCCATGGGCCCCGTACTCGTTCGCACTGGACGATGCCGATGCGGTATCGGTCGAGCGGCAATGAATTCAGCGATTCCCACGACTCCCACGACATCCTCCGATGTCGCGGCACGGCATCCGGCCGAGCTGCGCGAGGTCTGGACGGGTGCCGAACCCTCGCTCGCCGATCGCGACATCTCCCTTGTCGACCTGCTCGACCGGTTGCTGGCGGGGGGAGTGGTGCTCACCGGCGACCTCGCGCTGTCCATCGCGGGTGTCGACCTCGTGCACATCTCCTTGCGTGCGTTGATCACGTCCGTGAAGGAGAACCGTCCTTCACCGCTTCAGTGGTGAGCCGCCGGAAAGGATAGAGCCATGGCGAACGACAACCTCGGCGCGGGCACCGGCAGGCGCCTGTCCGGGCACATCGACACCGACAAGGACACGGTGGAGCGGGATCTGATGAAGCTGGTCCTGACGATCGTCGAGCTGCTGCGCCAGCTGATGGAAAGGCAGGCGCTGCGCAGGGTCGACGAGGGCGATCTGACGGAGGAGCAGGAGGAACGGATCGGGCTGACCCTCATGTTGCTCGACGACCGGCTCACCGAGCTGACCGAGCGGTTCGGGCTGACCGAGAACGACCTCAACCTCGATCTCGGGCCGCTGGGGACGCTCTTGCCACGCTGATCACGCCGCCCCGGTTCGCGAGGAGACGAGCCCCGGGTAACGTCGCGGCGTGCGCACCTGGGAACGGCGCGTAGCCGACGCGATCACCGGCCTCCTCATGCGGGAGGGACCGGACCCGGATCCGCGTGAGCTCGTCCGTGTCGTCGGCGAGACCTCGGGCGCGGCAGGTTGTGCGCTCGTGATCGGGCACCGCCGCTTCCACTGGGGTGAGCGGGAGGGCTCGTGGCTGGAACACGAGGTCAGCTACGACGGCGAGGTACGCGGTCTGCTCTCCTTCACACCCGATTCGGCCGGACCGTTCCCCGCTGTCGCCGCGGTACTGGGGCCTCTTGTCGCGGCGATCGAACTGGCCGAGGCGGCCGACCGGCTGCGCCGCGACGGCGACGCCTCGGCGAGGGAACTGGTCGACGACCGCTGGCGCGCGGCGGCCGAGATGGAACACCAGCGCAGGAGCCTTGAGCGCGATCTGCACGACGGCGCCCAGCACCACCTCGTGGCGCTGCGCATGTCGCTGGCCGTCGCCGAGCACGCGATCGGCGCCGGAGGAGGCCACGAACGCGTCGCGGACCTGTTGGCACAGCTGGAGAACGCGGAGCGGGTACTGGTGGAAACGGCGGCAGGGATCCTGCCGGGCGCGCTGGTGGCCGAAGGGCTGGTTGCGGCGCTTCGCGCTCAGCTGTCCCGGTACGACAAGGTCACGCTCGACGTCTCCGGTCTCGCCCGCCGCTATCCGGCGCCGGTCGAGTCGGCGGTGTACTTCGTGGTGCTTGAGGCGGTGAACAACGCGCGCAAGCACGCGCGGGGAGCCAGGGTGATGGTGGCCGTTTCGGACAGCTACCAGGGCCTTGAATTCACGGTCGCCGACGACGGACCCGGTTTCGACGTGACCGGCGGGGGGTTGCCCGGGTTGACCACACGAGTGGCTTCGGTCGGCGGGAGCGTCCAGGTCCGCTCGGCACTCGGCGCGGGAACGACGGTCGACGGCGTCGTGCCGGTCTGAGCCGCTGGGTTGTAGGACTGGGAAGTCCTCGTCCGGCATGGTACTTGGCTTTCCGACAACGTGGCGAGGGGACCCGCTGGCCCCGCGCAGCACGGACACAACCTAGGTGATCAGGCCCTCGGCGGTGCGGGCGAGGAGTTCGCAGGCCGCCCTTTCCCTGCCACCGACCACGGGGTGCGCGGCGTGCGCCCGCCAGCCGCTGACCGCCGCACGGGCCGCCGAGGCGACCACGTCGTCGGCGGCGTCGGAGGGCAAACCGAGCCTGCTGCGAGCGTCGATGCCCCGCGCGCCGAGCAGCCGGGTCGCGGCGACGGCCACCGCCCTGAGCAGTTCGCCGTGCTCGATGGCGTCCAACAGCTCCAGTTCGGCGAACTCGTGGGTGTCGACGCGAACCCGGTCCACCGCCCACCGCAGCCGGTGGCCCGGTGGCAGGCTTCGCACCAGCGCGGACATCCCCACCACCGCTCGTTTCGCCGCGATCACCGGGCCGCGAGCGGCGAGCGCGGCTGCCACCACCGCGACCGGGACCGTGCCGGCTTCTGCCAGCACCACCCGGTTTCGCGCGCTCCGCAGCGCCCTCCGGAATTCCGGTGACGGCGCGACGGCGCACAGCACCGCGTCGATACCGCCTCTCGGCCCTTCGTCGGCGAGGAATTCCTCGGCCAGCGCGCGGTCCGCCGGCGCGTCGACGACCAGTACGGCGACGCCGGGAAGCTCCCCCGGGTCGGGGAGGTCGCCGACCACGGCGAGCCGGGGTGCCATCGGCAGCCGTTCGGCGACGGCGTCCCACGCCGCGCGCTCCGGCGTGCCGCTGGTGGCTTCCCTGCCCTGCCGCACCAGCTCGCGCACCTGCCGGTAGATCGAGCTGCGTTCCAGCTCCGAGGGGTCGGTGTGCGTCGACGCGAGCGGTTCGACGCGTTCCGGCAGCCGTACGCCGATGTGCGCGACGCCGTCCTTCACCGAGGCCCGCAACTCTCCGCCAAGCACCGCGACGCGCTCGACGTCCTGGCGTAGCGCGGCGAGATCGGGTGTTCCTTCGGCGGAAAGCGTGGCCCGCAGCGCGTCGTCGCGGGCGAAGCTCACCGTCACCGGCCGCGCGGATTCCGCACCGGCCAGCAGGTTCAGCGCGGCCGCGACCGCGTGGTAGAAGCCGGATTCGAGCTGC
Organism: Prauserella marina; assembly: GCF_002240355.1. Taxonomy (GTDB): domain Bacteria; phylum Actinomycetota; class Actinomycetes; order Mycobacteriales; family Pseudonocardiaceae; genus Prauserella_A; species Prauserella_A marina. The sequence continues at coordinate 4,477,012 of NZ_CP016353.1, read as the reverse complement.
CATCCGGCCCGCAGTCCCAGCTCGCCGGTGAACGACACCGGGCGCGACAGGGTCGCGGCAAGTTCCTCCAGCGCCGCTCTGGGGCCCGAATCGGGCAGCATCGCGGGAAAGACACCCCGCACGACCACGCGGAAGGAGTCGATCAGCTCGTCGAGGGCGTCCCTCGCCTCGGCAAGACCGTCATTACCGTCACCGTCCCCGCCGTTCTTGATGGCGGCGCGCAGTCCCCGCCGCACCTCGCCGAGGTCCCGCAGCGTCGTCGTGGTCACCGCGCCCGCCAGCCGCTGCCGCTCCAGGTCCCTGACCACGTCGAGCCTCGCGACGGCGGTGGCCCGCTCGCCGCTCAGCCTGCGGGCCCGTAGTTCCGCTGCCTCGTGCTCGGCGCCGAGCCGGACCAGCCGCAGCGCCATGCCAAGCCAGGCAGCGGTTTCGTGGTGCCTGCTCCTGGCCGCCTCGTCCCAGCGGCCGGGAGCCATGACGTACAGCGATCCACCGCCGCGCACCGGAGCGACACCTGCCGCGCCTGCGATCCCGGTGACGCCGGGCGGCCACGATTCGACGACGACGGGGGACCGCCCGCCGGGCTTCGCGTAGGCGACGTCGCCGCCGACGCTGTCGGCGAGGTTGCGCACGAGCGCCGCCACCAGCCGCGCGGGAGGCACCTCGGCCGCGATCTCGTGTGGTGGTTTGCCCTTCGCGGTGAGCCTGCGGATGGCCCGCATCCTCAGCCGCCCGATCCGTCGATTCGCCTTGCCTGCAAATAGGCCAGCACGGCGAGCACACGACGGTGGTGCACCGTCGCGTCGCCGGGAAGGCCCAGCTTGGTGAAGATCGCGGCGATGTGCTTCTCGACGGCCTTGCCCGAAATGAACAGCTCGCCCGCGATGGCGTTGTTGGCGCGGCCCTCGGCCATCAGCCGCAGCACGTCGGTCTCCCGCTCGCTCAGCGAGGCGAGCGGACCGTCGTCCCCGTTCGCGCCGCCGCGCACGAGCCGCTGGGCGAGCACCGGCTCGATGACGATCTCACCCGCCGCGATCCGGTCGAGCGTGTCGCCGAGAACCTTCACTCCCGCGATGCGTTCCTTGAGCCGGTAGCCGATCCGCTCGGCGCCGATCTCCAGCATCCGCGTGAGGTAGTGGGTCTCGGCGTAGTGCGAGAGCAACAGGATTCCGGTCCCGGGGCGCAGTGCGCGCACCCGCTCGGCGGTGCTGAGCCCGCCGTCGGGACCGGGTGGCATGCGGATGTCCAGTATCGCGACGTCGACAGGATCGGTGGCGACGGCCGCGACCAGCGCGTCCCCTTCGCCGAAGCAGCCCGCGACCTCATGTCCCGCAGCCTCAAGCAGCAGCACGAGCCCTTCCCTGAACAGCGTGCCGTCCTCGGCGATCGCTACCCGCATCGCAGCACCGCCCTGCGCTCGCGCGGCAGCCCGCCGCCCGGTTGCCGGTCGGTGATCCTCACCCTGACGAGCCGTCGCCCCCGCACACGCACGCGCACCACGCTACCGGGCCGCAGCGTCTGGAGGTGATCGGCAATCAGCAGACCGGTGCGGGAGCGCGCCTCGGCGCCGAGTTCGGTGCCGGGCAGGTCGAGCCGCAGCCGCAGTCCTCTGCCCTCCGCGACGGCATGCAGGCCGGGACCGAGCCCGGTGGTGGCCAGCACCGGTGGATAGATCACCGATCCGACCTCGCGGAGCGCTTCGAGGATGCTCGTGACGTGATGCTGCGCGTCGGCCAGCCGTTTCCGTACGTCCTCGTCCGTCGTCGCCGCCGAGATTACGCCGAGTTCGAGCGTCAGTGCCGAGATCTCGGTGACGGCACCGTCGTGCAGGGTTCGTTCGAGCCCGTATCGCAGATCCGCGGCGGCGCGGCCGGGTGGCCGCAGCGGGCTGCTGCGCAACAGGCTGGCGAGGCGGTGCATCGCGCCAGGGTTGCCGTTCTCCGGCGATCGGGCAAGCGCGGAGGTCCTTTTCCGCCTGGAGGAGGACATCCCGCTCTGGAGTGGTCCGGAGTCCGGCATCACGCGGCCTGGCTCACTCGGCGCGCCGCCGCCGGGCGGCTGCCGCGATCGTGGGGCCCGCCAGCAGCAGCGCCGCCGCCGTGATGCCGCCCGCCAGCCACAGCGCGCGGTTGGCCGGCCCGGGGTCGGGGGTCACCGGTTTGGGTACCGACAGGTTCTCCGGCGGCGCGGTACCGGGTGCCTCGGTGTTCGGGATGGTGGTCACCGAGGAGAACGGATTCACCACGCCGTAGCCGATGAGTTCGTTGGGAAGCGCGGTCGAGGGCTGGTCGGCGCCTTCGCGCAACCGGTCGACGACCTCGGCCGCCGACAGCGCGGGGTAGTAGGACCGTACCAGCGCGGCGGCCCCCGCGACGTAGCCGACCGCCAGTTCGTCGCCCGAGGCCACCCGGTGTCCTTCGCCCTGTGGCGCGACACCGATCAGGTCCTCCGCCGGTGCCGCCAGTGTCGGGTCGGCGCCATAGGTCGGCTGGCTCACCGGGCCCTCCTGACCGAGGGGGGCGACGGCGACGACGCCGGGAATCCGTGCCGGGAACGCGAGCTGGCCCTTTTTCGGCACCGCTGCGGCACCGACGACGACCACGTCCCGTTGCTGGGCGTAGGCCACCGCCGCCCGCAGTTCCGGCATGTCCAGCGTCGCAACGAGACCCACCGCGACGACCCTGGCTCCGCCGTCGACGGCGGCTTTGATGCCTTCGCCGATGTCGACGGCGAGACCGGCGTGGTCCTGGATCTTGGGCGGGTCGTCGCTGACGCGGACCGGGAAGACGCGGGCCTCCGGGGCGACACCGGCGAACGGCACGTCGGGGTCGGAGCTGGGGCGAGCCGCGATCAGCGACGCGATGAACGTGCCCCTGCCGAAACAGTCGCCGTCACCGGTGCCACCGGACAGATCCGTGCCTGGCAGCACCGCGCCGTCCAGCACGGGGGCCTCCGCGCTGACCCCGGTGTCGACGACGCCGACGATCACGTCGCCCTTCGTCAGCGGCCACGCCCTGTCCGCGCTCATCCGCTGCTGTGCCCACGACGTCTCGGTGATCGCGGTCGTCGAAGGCGGCGTGCATTGCCCCGCCGGCTGAGCGGCGGCCCTCGGCAGCGCTGCCGGTGCCGTGAGCACCAGTCCGCACGCCGTGACAAGCACCGCGAGCGTTTTCCTCATTCCGGAGCCTCCGTCCAGCCGATCTGCAAACCGATTCCGTCCCTCCGCGTCACCAGCAGCGCCCTGCCGGGGGGCAACTGCTTGCCGCGCGAGCCGTTGAGCAGCGGCAACTCGTTGGCAGGCATGGAAAGGGCGAGTTCAGGCGTGTTGGATTCCTGCAACCGCCTCGTCACCGGCTCCATCGCCGAGCGGCTCGAACCGGCCGCCGCGCGGGCCATCACCATGTGCAGGCCGATGTCGGCCGCCTGTGGCACGAGTTCCACCATCGGCGTGAACGGTCCGCCCGTCGCTCCGAGCAGCAGGTCGTAGTCGTCGACGAGGACGAAGATCTCGGGGCCTGTCCACCAGTCCCTTCGCCGTAGCCGCGCCGGGCTGATGTCGGTGCCGGGCACGCGCTCGCGCAGCAGTTCGGTGACCTCGCGGACCATCGTCTCCGCCGCGGGTGCCGACACCGCGACCCCGCGCCGGTAGGGCTCCGGCACGGACTCCAGCAGTGTGCGTCGCGGGTCGACGATCAGGATCTGCGCCTGCTCCGGGGTGTAGACCGAGGTGATGGCGCGCGCGATCAGGCGCAGTGCCGCGGTCTTGCCGCTTGCGCTGTCGCCGACGATCGTCAGGTGCGGCCGGTCGGAGAAGTCGTGCCACACCGGTTTGAGGTCCAGTTCGCCCGCGCCGAGCGCGACCTTGGGGCCTGGCAACGCCGCAGGCAGGTCTTCGGCGGGCAGCACGGTGGGCAGCATCCGCACCGAGGGCGCGCGGCGCCCTGACCAGCTCTCCGCGACGGCCGCGCCGAGTTCGCGCGTCGCGTCGGCGAGCCCTTCGGTGTTGTCCAGTCCGTCGATGCGGGGAACCGCGGCGAGGAAGTGCATCTGGTCCGGCGTCATGCCCCTGCCCGGGATCTGGGGCACCTGAGCGGCCTTGCGCATGTTGATCACCGAGTCGATCGAGTCGCCGAGCCGCAGTTCCAGCCGCGTGCCGAGCTGATCGCGCAGCGCACTGTGCACATCGGACCACCGGTTGGTGGTGAGCACCAGGTGCACGCCGTAGGCGAGACCGCGACCGGCCAGCGCCCGCAACGCCATGTCGTGCTGCTCGAATTCCGAGCGCAGCGCGCCCCAGCCGTCGACGACGAGGAACACGTCGCCGTGCGGGTCGTCGGCGAACTCGCCCTTGGCGCGCCGTTCCCGGTAGGCGGCCATGCTCTCGATCTCGTACTCGGCGAACCGCTTTTCCCTTTCCGCGAGCAGCGTCTGCACCTCGGCGATCGTGCGGGCGACGCGTTCGGCCTGCAACCTGCCCGCGATCCCGCCGATGTGCGGCAGACCGTCCAAAGCAGACAGTGTACCGCCGCCGAAGTCGAGGCAGTAGAACTGAGCCTCGGCCGGGGTGTGGGTGAGCGCGATGGCGGCGATCAGCGTGCGCAGCAGGTTGCTCTTGCCGGACTGCGGCCCACCCGCGACGCCGACGTGCCCTCCCGCTCCGGAGAGATCGACGACGTGCAGATCGCGGCTCTGCTCGAACGGCTTGTCGACGACGCCGACCGGGACCACCATCCGGCCACTGCCCGGCCAGCCCGCCGCCGACAGCCCGCGCCCGGGGCCGGGCACCAGCGGCGGCAGCAACTGATCCAGCGTCGGTGGCGCGGCCAGCGGCGGCAGCCACACCTGGTGCGCCGGCGGGCCGAACTCCATCATCTTGTCCACCGCGACCGACAACACCGACTCACCGGTATCGGTGTTCTCGGCGCTTTCGGCAGGCTCCGCTGGGGCAGGGGCTGGGTCCGGCGCCTGCGCGGGAAGCTTGACGGCTCCGAAAGGTACGACCTGCCGACGCACCTCCTCCTGCCGCTGTTCGCGCGTGCGCCTGCGGTGCGGACCCGACACGTACGCTGCCTTGAACCGGCTCAGGGTCGCCACGTCACTACGCAGGTAGCCGTTACCAGGCGCGCTCGGCAGCTGGTAGGCATCCGGAACCCCGATCACCGACCTGCTCTCCATCGCGGAGAACGTCCGCAGCCCGATCCGGTATGAGAGATGGCTTTCCAGCTTGTGCATGCGGCCGTCGTCGATGCGCTGACTGGCGAGCAGCAGGTGGACGCCGAGCGAACGGCCCAGCCTGCCGATCATCACGAACAGCTCGCCGAAGTCCGGATTGGACGCGAGCAGTTCGGAAAACTCGTCGACGATCACGAACAAGGTCGGCAGCGGTTCGAGCGGAACCCCGGAAAGCCGGGCCTTCTCGTAATCCAGCAGCGAACTGTAGTTTCCGGCCGCGCGCAGGAACTCCTGGCGGCGCACCAGTTCCCCGTGCAGCGCGTCCTGCATCCTCGTCACCAGCGTCGCTTCGTCGGCGAGGTTCGTGATCACCGCTGACACGTGAGGAAGCTGGTCGAGACCGAGGAACGTGGCGCCACCCTTGAAGTCCACGAGTACGAAGTTCAGGATCTCCGAGGAATGCGTCATCGCCATGCCGAGCACCAGTGTGCGCAGCAGTTCGGACTTGCCGGAGCCGGTCGCGCCGATCAGCAGGCCGTGCGGGCCCATGCCGCCCTGCGCCGACTCCTTGATGTCCAGTTCGATCGGCGCCCCGTTTTCCGTGATGCCGAGCGGAATGCGGAACCGGTCGCGGGTCAGCCCGTTGCGCGAGTACGCGGCGGGATCCCAGTTGTCGAGGTCGTTGACGCCAAGCAGTTGCGGCAGTTCGAAGTTCGCGACCATCGGTTCCGCGACGTCGGTGGTGCCGCCGAGCCGGTAGGGCGAGATGGTCCGCGCGAGCGTCGCCGCCCTCGGCGGGCTCAGCAGGTCGGGGGTGCACAGCGCGGTGCGCATTTCCCTTCCGGTGCGGTCGGTGCGCACCATGTCGACCTGGTCCTCGGCGACGTCCAGCCGCAGGGTGGTCCGGCCCGCCGCGTTTCCGAGCGCCCCGGAAACGTCGAGCACCACCGAGTTCCGGTACCCGGTACCCGCGAGCCGTGACTCGGCGGGCACCTCGACACCGTCGAGGACGATCACGACGTAGGGCTCGTCGGAACTGGGTGAAGCGGCGGCCTCGAACCGGCCCCGCTCGCCGAGTTCGGCGTCGAGCAATTCGGTGAGCGCGTCCACCCCGTCGGCGAGCAGCCTGGCCTGGCCCGCGCCGTCCTGCTCGACCGGGTGCTGGGCGTGCGGCAGCCACTTCACCCAGTCCCAGCGCTCGACCCGCTCCGGTGCGGCGCACACCGCGATCCGCAGGTCCTCCGGCGCGTGAAAGGTCACGAGCTGGGAGAGCATTGCTCTGCTCAGGCCGCGAATAGCCTCCTCGTCGCCGAAGAACCGGACCTTCGCGAACCCGCGCAGGAACAACGACGTCGGCAAGTCGGGAACCGTGCCGTGGGCGTTGATGAACCGGCGCAGCGCCCGCGCCGACAGTGGTTCGAGGTCGGCGATCGGCTTGGTGGCCAGCGGAGTCATCCGGATCGCGAGCCGCTGTGCGCCGGTGCCGATGCGGACCTCGGCGAAGTCGCCGTGCGCCGCGCGGCGCTCCCACAGCCGCCCGCTCATCGCGACCGACCACAGCCCGCCGGGATCGGGATGCCGCCACGAAAGGGATTCCCGCTGCTTGGTCGCCGCCGTCTTCACCTGGGTCCTGACCTGGCCGAGGTAGCGCAGGTAGTCGCGCCGCTCACCGCGCATCTTGCCTCTGCGCTCCGTACCGCCCCTCGCCATCTGGACGACGAACATCAGCAACGCCATCAGCATCATGACGCCGAACATGGTCATACCCAGTGCCGGGTTCCTCGGCGCGATGAAGATCAGCATGAACACGCCGCCGCCCATCATCATGGGCAGCATCATCATCGCGGAAAGGAAGTCCCTTCCCACGGTTTCCGGCAGGGAGGGCGGCTCCTGTAACGAGAGCTCACCGCTCGGCATCTCCGGCGGTTTCTCCCGGTTCGGCCTGCGGAACAGTGTCGTCGTCATCGCGGTCGGCTCCTCGCTGCTGGTGCCCGGTCCGATGAGTACACGGCCGCGCGGTGCCGAGGCGTTCACTCGGTGACTGAACCCTCGGCGAAGGCGGCGCCGTGCAAGGGGCATGGCGGTGACGAACTCGAACGCTCCGGCGACCACCCAGCCGGCTTCCCCCGGTGGTTCAGGGGAAATGTGCAGGCTCACCATCTGCGGCCCGGACTCCCGCGTCGAACTGGCCGTACCGGCTCACGTGCCGATCGCCGACCTCATGCCGACGGTGCTCGGATACCTCGATCCCGCGCTCGCGACCACCGGTCTCGGGCACGGCGGCTGGGTGTTGCAGCGGCTCGGCGGGGAGGTACTGGACGAGGACCACGGCACCGCGGCGGCAGGGCTCTACGACGGTGACGTCCTGCACCTGCGGCCACGCGACGACCAGTTGCCGCTGGCCGACTTCGACGACCTGGTCGACGGAATCCACACCGGACTGTCGGGGCGGCCGGACAGCTGGCGGCCCGAGCTGACCCGCCGGTTGTGCGTCGGTCTCGCCGGGCTGCTCGGGCTGCTCGCCGTTCTGGTCGCCACGTTCACCGGGGAGGGAACGACCACCGCGATCGTGTCGTTCTTCGTCGGCGTCGCGTTGATCGCGGGCGGCGCCGTGATGGCGCGAGTGCTCGACGACAAGCCGAGCGGGCTCACGCTCGGCGGTGCCGGTGTCGCCGCGATCGGCGTCGCCGGGCTCGCGATGCCCGCGGGCTCCGCCGGCCCCTCGGCCTGGCTCTCCGGGGCAGGGGTGCTCGCGGCGGCCGTGGCCGTCGCGGCGGCGGCCACCGGCGCGAGGGCCGCGCTCGGTGTGGCGCGGGCCGCGTTCCTCGCTGTGGCGTGCGGCGCCGTGCTGACGGCGCTGGGTTGCGTGCTCGGATTGCTGATCGGGCTCGGCGCGCAGGGCACGGCGGCGGTCCTCATGGCGATGGTTCTCGCCGTGACGAGGGCGGCGCCGCAGCTGGCGACCTGGCTCGCCGGGCTCTCAGCCGAACCTGTTCCCATCACGCCGGGTGAGTTCCAGAAGGGGCTGGATCCCTTGCCGAGCAAGGACGTCCTCGAACGCGCGGCGAGGGCCGACGTGCATCTCACCGCGTTCATGGTCGTGCTCGGCGCCGTGAGTACCGCCGCGCTGCTCGTCGTCTCGGCGACGCTGGAATGGGACACCGTCGCGCTGACCCTCGTCGTGGCCGTGTTGCTGCTGCTGCAATCCCGCGAGCTGAACGGGACCTGGCACCGGCTCGCGGCGCTCGTGCCCGCGTGCGCGGCACTGACGTCGGTGTCGTTGCGCTGGGCGCTCGATCTGCCGTTGCTCGGCCAGTTGTGCGTCGTCGTCGGCCTGCTCGGTCTGGCGGGCAACGCCGTGGCAGGCGCACACGTGCTGCCAGGCCGCAGGCTCGTACCGAAGTGGGGCCGGATCGGCGACTTCCTGCATTGGGCGTGCTCGCTAGCCGTGCTGGCGCTCGTACTCACCATCACCGGCTTCTACGGCTGGGTCGCCTCCTGGCTGTGAACCATTTCCCGTGCGGCGCCCGTGTGCTGATAAGGAAAGGAGGCGCACATGTACGGCAGGCGTGAGCAGGCCGAGGCTCATTCGTTTCTGGTCGGCCGGATTCTCGCGGCGGTGCTGCGAACCGATCCGGACGCGCCCGTTCGCCCGTTGCGGCGCACCACCGTCGGCCTCGCGGTCGGCCTCGCGGTCGCCGTGCTCGTGGGAGGCATCGTGCTCGCCGTCTCCTTCCTCACCGGCAAGGGCGGCGACGCCTGGCGGGACGAGCCGGGCACCCTCGTCGTCGACGAGGACTCCGGAAACCGGTACCTGCTCGTCGAAGGCAGGCTGCGGCCGGTACTCAACTACGCCTCGGCGAGGCTGCTCGTCGAGGGCAACCCGCCCATCGCGACGGTCAACGCCAAGGATCTCGCCGACTTCCCGAAGGGCGCGCCGGTCGGGATCGCGGGCGCGCCGGACGCGTTGCCCTCGCCAGGCGCTGGCGGTCAGCCGTGGACGGTGTGCGCGGGAGTCGGCGATGGCGAGTCGGCCGTCGCCGTGAGCGTCGGAACGCCGGTGGGTGTGAGGCCGCTCGACGAAGGCGAAGCGGCGCTCGTGCGCACGGGGGATCAGCTCTACCTCGCCTGGAATGGCCACAAGCTGCGCGTCACCGAGGACTGGGTCCCGAGGGCGCTCGGCATGGACCCGGCCAAGGCCGTCGCGGTGGACTCGGCGTGGCTCAACACCCTGCCTTCCGGTCCTGACATCGGTGCGCCGCCGGTGGAGCACGGCGGCTCCGGTCCCGAGGTCGCCGGAGCACCGACCGAACTCGGCCAGCTGGTCACCGCGCCGGATGCGGTCGGCGACACGACGTTCGTCGTCACGCATGGCGGGCTGATGCCGGTGTCGCCGCTCGTCGCCACGCTCATCGGCGCCGATCCGGAACTGTCGCTGCCACCGACCATGACCCTCACCCCGGCTGAGCTGGCGACCCAGCAGGTCACACCGGCCCCGGTGTGGCAGGCGGAACTGCCTGGGAGGCCGCCGTCGGCACTCGACTCCGAGACCCGGATGCCGTGCGTCCGCTGGGAAAACGACAAGGCGATTCTCGCGACCACGGAAAATCTCGACGGCTCCTCGGCGAGCAGCGACCCGGCCGGAGTCACCCGCGACGGGCGAGTGGCCGACCTGGTCGACGTGACTCCCGGCGCGGGCATGATCGCCCGCACCCGTCCCGCCCCCGGCGTACCGGGCGCGGGTGTCTACCTGATCACCGAAGCAGGTGCGAAGTTCCCCGTCGCCGACGCGGAAGCCGCCGAGGCGCTCGGGTTCTCCGTCGACAGTGCCGCGCTGGTCCCCGCCGAGCTGCTGGCTCTGCTCCCGACCGGCCCGGTGCTCGACATCCCAGAACCGTCCATCGTCCAACCCAACCAAGCCCAACCCAACTGAGTTCAACCCAACCAAGGAGGAAAAAGGATGAGCAGGTCCGGTTACGACGACGGATTGCTGACGCAGGTCATCGGCGCCACCGACACGGCGCTCGGCGAGATGCAGCAGCTCAACTCGATGGTGCAGGGGCTGGCGGCGCAGTTGCCAGCGGTCAACAACTCCACCTCCGGGCAGAAACTGGCCGGGCTGCTCGGCGAGTGGAGTGGTGACTACAACACGATTCTCACCCAGCTCGGCGAACTCAACACCAAGGCACAGGGCCTGTTGCAGCTCAACCGCAGCACCGAGGCCGACACCAGCGGTATGGCCAACTGACCTCCGATTCGATCACTCCTGAAAGGGGACCCGCACATGGTCATGTTCGACGTCAACCACGACGGATACCTCGACCTCAACGAACAGCTCTATCGTGCCGTCCACCAGCTCGGCGAAGTACTGGAACGGCTCAACGACCGCCTGCGCAACATCCCGGAGGCCACCTGGGGTTCGGCCCAGCCGATCTGGCTGGAGAGCCAGAACCAGTGGAACGCCGCGTACCAGCGGATGACCCAGGACATCAATGCCAAGGCGGTGTCGTCGGTCAACATCCACGAGATCTTCAAGGACGGCGACCTCCAGGGTGGCCGGGTCTTCCTCGGCTGACCGTTCGCGGCGGCATCGGCAGTCCTCAGTAGACGGTCCGGCGGGACGGGCCACGGTGGAAGGAGAGTGTGGTGGAGGAGACGGATCCGGACCGGGTCTTGCCGACAAGGCGACAGCTCGGTGAGTCGCATGGTGTCACGAATCCGGGGTCCACGATTCCGCCCATGGGGATGCGGATGCCGCCGGGTGAGCCGGGTGAGCCTGCGCATTTCGGCGAGCGGGCGCGCGTCGTACCCGCGAACGAGGGGGTGGCGCCGACGGAGCTCGGCGCGCCGTCGGAACCGTTGTCGCTTCCGCGAGAGGGCATCCAGCTTGAGCCGATGATCGCGGGGGAGCACGTCAGAGCCGTGCAACCGCTGGAACCGGTGGTGGCGCACCTGCCGGAAGGTCAGTTCCCGCCGCTGGCCCCCGGCCTCAGGATCGGCACCCGCCAGCAAGGGGAGAGCCTGCCGGCGCTGGAGCCGAGGCACTGGAGCGAAGGGGAGAATCGCTCCGGCGAGTATTGCTGCCCGTGCTGCGGGAGCGTCCACGGCGCGGTGTCCGAGCGTCTCCTCCCCGCGCACGAGGGAGTACCGGCCGGCGACTACGTCACCGAACGCGGTGAGGTCGTACCGGCTCCCGGGCAGGAGACCGAGGGCGTGGTCACCGAGCCCAAGTTCCGGGAGCGGCTCGCGCCGTGGGAACGCGCGCGGGGGGAGGACACCGAGGGCGAGGTCACCGAACCCGAGTTCCGGGAGCGGCTGGTGCCTGGTGAGCCCGCGCCGGGGGAGGACACCGAGGGCGAGGTCACCGAACCCGAGGAATACACCGGGGAGTGCGCGTGCTGCGGTGAGCGGCACCCCGGGGCCGTCGATCCGCGCATACTGGGCGGTTCGCGGCCCGCGCAGGACGAGTTCGTCAGGTCGCAGCAGCCGTTCGCCCCCATGGGAGGGCTGCCGCCGGACCAGTACGCGGGTGAGGATCGGCAACAGCAGGAGCCCGTTCCGCTCCAGCCGGCGCAGATCTGGGAGAAGCCCAAGGCCATTCCGCAGCAGCCTGCCTCCGAGGGGGAGGAACCGCTCGGACAGCGGTTCGCGGTGCAGGCGCCGCTCATCCAGCCGCGGCAGCCGCCGGTGCAATCGGTGCCGACGCAGTCGTGGGCACCCGCGGTCGCTCACGCGCAACAGCCGGAACCGACTCCCGAACCCGAGCCCGAACCGGAACCGGAAGACACCGGGGGCGATGGTGACGGCGGCAATTCGGGCAACGGCAACCCGGGCAACAGGGATGGCGAGGGAGACGGCGACGGCGACGGCGCTGGAAAGGGCGATGGCGACGGTAAAGGGGACGGCAAGGGCGACGGGGATGGCAAGGGCGACGGCGACGGCGACTCGTCCGGCTCGGGCTCGGGCTCGGGTTCCGGTGGCACGCCCAAGGACGGCAACGTCGGCCCCGACCCGAACATCACGTTCGACGAGGCGTCCTACAACCAGTTGATCGGCGAGATCGACAACATTCAGAGTTCCTTGCGCAACGCCACTCATCTCGACCTGACGTACCTTGACGAGGATTTCTACCTACAGCCACGCAACCAGAAGTGGATCCGGGCGCAGGACCTCAACGCCAGGGGCACGGCCTTCGGTACCTCGCTCGACACGGTGAACACGGATCTGCGAAGCCAGCTGTCGACCTTTCATCAGGCGCTGGAACAGGCCAAGGTCGTTTTCAAGGACGCGGACGACCTCGCCGCGTACGACGCGTCCAAGTTCACGACCGAGTACCCCGGGTTCACCGGCGGCGCCTGACTGAGAGGGGAGCGGAGACCAGTCATGACGACACCCGATGGCACCGGGCCGAGCAAACCGCCCGAGGTCGGTGAGGACACCTCGAACGTCAAGTTCGATCAGGCGGTTTACGCCACCACCGGGCTGGGGCCCGACATCCACGTCCCCGTGAAGAACGGCGGAGGGGAACAGGGCTGGTTCAAGTCCGACGGTACCGTCACCGCGGGATCGGATCAGGAGAGCGACAGCCAGACCGGCGGCGACGCGTACAGCTATCACGCCTGGGAAAAGTGGTACATCTCCGTCTACAAAGATCAGACCAAAGTGGAGGCATGGACTACGGCCCTGCAAGAACTCAACGACGTCGTCGACCAGATGAAGGACGGCAAAGCCGAGTTGATGGACGTCGGCAAGCTGAGGGACGCCAAGGCCGCCGTCGACCACTACGTGAACTGGCTGAACAGCAACCATGAGACCCTTCAGAGTTGGTCGCAGAAGCTCAACAGCGACGACTCGGCTTTCAAGGGCAAAGCGGCCTACGCGATCCGGCAGAACCTGGTGAAGTTCGCCAACACGCTCGACGACGTCCGCACCCAGATCGTGGAGGAACGCGCGACGTCGCAAGGGCTTGCCGACATCGCGGACGCGCTCAGCCGCTTCGCCAAGGGAATGAACGACGCCTGGCATCAGTACCACGCCGGGCTCAAATCGGTGCTTCAGGACACGATGAGCGCGGTGATCGAGAACGTCCGGCGCTACATCCGGGGCATGGGCCTCGTGCACGGCACCCCGAACTACGCGCTGGACATCCTGTCGAACAAGCACACCCGCGAACCCGCCGAGGCCTACATCGAGGAAACCGTCAAGAACTACTCGTCGTCGGTGAGCAGCGCGCCGGTGTTCACCGAGAGGCTGTTCATGGGACTCCAGATCGGTGCGGACGTCACCGGAACGAACACCTTCGCGCCAGGACCGCTTCCCTCCGGGTTTCCCGAGATCAGTGGCCCGCTGGACAGTCCGGCGACGTGGGGCACGATCAACAAGAACATCACCGACTTCGTGCTCGGGAAGATCAAGCCCCTCGACACCAGAGCCGCTGAGCTCATGACCGAGCTCGACACCGCCTACCAGCGTTCCAAGAAGCCGCTTGAGGACATCGTCGCACCGACCACGCTGCCACCACCAGGAGGCGGGGGTAACAACGGACTCGGCGGTGACAACCCCTTCGGCGACGACAACGGATTCGACGAGGACGACATCCGTGACCTGTTCGGCGGTGGCGACGACGGTGACGACAACGGCGGTGGCGGGGACGACAACGGTGGTCTGAACGAGGACGACATCCGCGACCTGTTCGGCGGTGGCGACGACGGCGACAACAACGGAGCAGGCGGCAACGACGGCGGAGGCGGGAACGACAACCCGTTCGGGGACAACAACGGCACCGGCGGTGACAACCCCTTCGGCACCGGCGGGGACAATTCCTTCGGCGGAGGCGGGAACGACAACCCGTTCGGCAGTGACAATCCGTTCGGCACCGGCGGCGACAACTCGTTCGGCGGCGACCCGTTCGGCACCGGCGGGGACAACTCCCTGGGCGGGAACAACTCGTTCGGCAGTGACAACCCGTTCGGGAACGGGAGCGACAACTCCTTCGGCAACGGCCCGGTGATACCGCCGGGCGGATTTCCGCCACCCGGCGGGTTCGGCGGCTCGAACGGCAACACCAACCGGCTCGGCAACCAGGCGCCGCCTGCCGGATCCGACGGCAACGCGTTCAACGGCGACGGTTTCGGCAACAACTGGCCGGACTTCCCCGGCCAGCAGGACAACGAACAGGACCTGCGGGATCTGTTCTCGAACCTGCCAGGAGACAACAACCAGAACCAGCCGGGCGACAACAACCAGAACCTTCCAGGGGACAATTTCCCCGTCGACGACCGGAACCTGCCGGAGATTCCCGAGTTCGGCAGCGGTGACTCCAACTCGACCGGTGGGCTGGACACGCCGAATTTCGAGGATCTGCCAGGTAGCGGAGCCTCCAATGCCGCGGGCGGCTCGCCCGGCTTCTCCGGCGGGACCGGCTCGGATTTCCCCGGCGGCAATAACGGCTCGGCCGACTTCGGGGGAAGCGGCAACGCGGGCAACACCTTCGGCGGCGAGGGCTGGTCCGACTGGTCCGGACAGGACCAGGGCGGCGGGGGCGGGAACAACACCGCGTTCAATCCTGGTGAGCAGAACGGCCGCGGCATGCCGATGATGCCCCCGATGATGCCGCCGACGGGTGGAAACCAGGGCGACAGCAAGGAACGCGAACGGCAGACCTGGCTTTCGGAGGACGACAAGATCTGGGGCACCGAGGCCATGGCAGGCAACGGCATCGTCGGATTGCCGGGCGATACCGCCAACGAGACCGACGAACCACTTGCCCCGACCCACGTGCACGTCGGCGCGGGCGTGCAGCGCGGGAAGTCCCTCGACCCGCAACCAGAGAAGGAACAGGCGCGGCAGGCCGAGCAGACGGCGAACGGTTAGTGCGTCTTTGATAAGCGGCGGAGCCGCTTGGAGCGGGCAAGCAACCGGCGCCGCGGCGGGTTCTGAGGTGGTTGCCTCGCGAGGACAGCGTCAACGTGGTGTATCGGAATACATAAGGAGACGATCCCGCAGCGAGGATCCCACCTCAGGTTCCGCCACCCGCACCGACCCCAAACTACTCCCGAAACAGTCTTAGGAGCCGACATGTTTTCTCCCTTGCACGACCAGATCGACGAGGCGATGCGCGAGATGCGCGCCAAACAGGAGGAGCTGGCGGGTGCCTTCGACAAGCTCCGTGAGGTCACGGCGACCGCGACGTCGAAGGACCGCGCGATACAGGCCACTGTGGACAGTCAGGGCAAGCTCACGGAGCTGGCGCTGACCGGAAAACGGTGGCGGGACATGGCTCCGAAGGAACTCGGCGCGAAGATCGTCGAGGTGGTCACCGAAGCCCAGGATCAAGCGGCCGCCGCGACCGGCGCGGCGATGGCGGGTTTCCTTCCGGATGGCCTCGACCTCGATCGGCTGCGCGAGTCGGGACCTGACCTGGAGGCCATGTTCGACGACGCGCTCAAGGACGAGGGGACGTGGCGGCGATGAGCGACCGGCTGTATGTCGATGTCAACATCCTGAACCAGGGTGGGCTGAACCTCGACCAGTGGTCGGACCTGGCAAGGAACGTCACCCGGCGGGTCCGGACGGCGACCGAGCGCTACGGCGACGCGGGCGGCACCGGCGAGATGGGCGAGCAGTTCGACCAGAACTACAAGCCGGGGGAGTGGAAGGCGCTCGAATTCCTCACTCTGCTCGAAAAGGGGGTCGGTGGCCTTTCGGAGAGCACGTTGCTCGTCGCCAAGAACTTCGAAAGGGCCAACGACGACGCCGACGGCGCGACCCCGCACGAATAGGCGATCCACATGGCGATGATGGTCAGCCCCGAAGTGGCGAAGCTGTTCCAGGTGCTCACCGGCGAGGAGTGGCCGGACGCCAACGAGGACAAGCTTCGCGCGCTCGCGGAGGAGTGGCAGGGCTCCGCGCAGGACCTCGCCAACCTGGCGGTGGGTCTGCGCGGGGCCGTCGACGGCATCAGGTCGAACTTCGAGGGTGAGGCGGCGCGCGCCTTCATCGAGCGGGTGAGCCCGTTCATCGAGGGCGACCGGATCATCGACGCGGCCGCGGAACTGTTCCATGGACTCGGCGACTATCTGGTCGACCTCGCGCTCGACGTCGAGTACATGAAGCTCGTCATCATCAACTCGCTGATCGCCCTGCTTGTCGAGATCGCGCTCGCGATCAAACTCGCACCGTTCACCGGTGGCGCTTCGATGTCCTGGCTGGCCGCCCGCATCCCCATCGTGCGGTTCTTCGTCAACACGGTGCTGCGCAAGGTCATCACCGAGATCGTCAAGCTCGCCGTCTACAGCATCGCCTTCCAGTTGCTCGTCGACGTCGCGGCCCAGGTCACCCAGTACGGGATGGGCACGAGGGACGAATGGAACACCGACCACACCAAGAACGCGGCGGCCGTCGGCGCGATGGGTGCCGCGCTGGCCCCGCTCGCCGGTGGTCTCGGCGCGATCGTCGGCAGCGGCCTCAACAAGATGCTCAACACGGCCTTCGCCAAACGCTTCGGCGACGACTGGGCCAAGGGCGCGCTGAACAACATCACCGAAATCGGCACTGAGTCGTTCCACGAGGTATTCACCGAAGCGCTCTACAAGTACGCCACCGAAGGTGAGTTCGAGCTGAACCCCTACGCGGCGACAGCGGGTGCGTTCTCGGGACTGGCCGGGGTCGGCGGTGGCGCGCTGGGTGGCCTGCTGGAGAAGTACCTCGGCGGCGGCGCTGGCGGCGCTGGCGGCTCCGGTGGTTCCGGAGGGTCGGGCGGTTCGGGTTCTCCGGACCAGCCCGGTTCCGGTGGCAACGGTCCAGGGAACGGGACTGGGAATGGAGCTGGCAACGGCTCTGGCAATGGGACTGGCAACGGAGCTGGGAACGGCTCTGGGAACAACGCTTCCGGTGACAACGGCTCTCGAAACGGCGGCTCCGGCAACAACGGGTCCGGGGATCGCGGTTCAGACGGTAACGGGCCAGGAAACAGTCCTTCCGGGAACTCAGGCAACAACGGGCCGGGCAACAACGCTTCCGGTAACAACGGCCCGGGCGACAATGCTTTTGGCAACGGCCCGGGGAGTAACGGCTCCGCCGAATCCGTCGGCGAAACCAACGACTTCCGGCCCGGTCCGAACCCCTCGCGCGGCGGGGAGCCGGGCGGCGCCTTCGACAACCCGGCAGCGAACAACGAGACCGGGAACAACGAGACCAGGAACAACCCGGCAGCGAACAATCAGGCCGGGAACAATCAGACAACGCCCTCGACCGTGCCTCCGGTCGTCTCACAGAACAATCCGGAGCAGGTGGTCACTCCTCCCGTCGGCGAACAGGTCCCTGCGGCGGGGCAGGGAGGCCCCGGGGTCACCTCGCCGACGGGGCAGGACGGCGTCGTCATCCCTGATGCGAACGAGCGGCAAGCTCCGCCACCATCGGTTCCGGAAGGTCACGGCCCGGTACCCGGCGCGAGCGACAACGGTCAGCACCAATCGCCGCTCGCCCATCCCGGCGGCAGCCACGACACCCCCGTCACCACTGAAACCGGCCAGCCGGCCCCTGAGGCGCGCCAGAACCCGCCCGGCGAGCAGCAGGCACCGCCGACAGGAAACCAGGACAACCACAGCAACCACAGCAACCACAGCAACCAGGACAACCCGAACCCGAATGCGGTACCGCAGGGCCGTGACGACACCGTGCGCCCGGCACCGCAGGACAATGGCCAGAACCACAACCCCGTTGCCCCGCCCGCTCAGCAGGGGCCGAATACCACTCCGTCGCCGTCAGTGCCGGAATCCCAGCCGCCCTCGCAGATCGCGCCGTCGCAGGCCGAGACCCAGCAGGCGCCGCCGTCCAGGAACGAGCAGGTCACCGGCGGGCAGGACCATCGGACCGCGCCTCCCGTCGCGCCACCGGCGACGCAAACACAGCACAACCCGGCCGCAAGCCCGGCGACCAACTCAGCGAGCCCGGCGACCAACCCAGCGAGCCCGGCGACCAGCCCGGCGCCCTCGACCAAGCCGCCGAGCACCACGGAAGGCAAACCGGTCGCGGAGAACACGAAGCAGAGCAAGCCGCGCACAACCTCCACCACCGAGGTACCGGCCATGCCGGACACGTCGGCGCCGTCCCGGGATTCGAAGGAAGTCACGGCAGCTGTCGCCGGAGAACCCCGCTTCCACACCGATTCGGTGGGCGCTCCGTTCCAGCAGGGACAGTCGTCGACCCCCGCGCCGCCCGCGTCCACGCCCGCGGCAAACCCGAACCCGAACCCGAACCCGAACCCGGGATCGGGAAAGCGGTCGAGGGACACGTTCGAGTCCGGGGACGGGCCGTCGACGTTCTTCGAACCGCCTGGCGTGCGGGAGCGCCCCGCGACGTTGAATCCCGGGTCTGCCAAGGACACCGCGGCGTTGCGGGAGGCCGTGGCGCCGGGGCAGTCGTACGTCGACCCGGCACGCTGGGTCGGTCTGGTGCGTGGCGAGCGGCCCGACCAGAATTTCGCCGACTGCCTCGCTTGCAGCGTCGCCGGGTTCCTGACCTGGGATGGCAGGCCGGAGGTCGCGGGCAGCCTGCCGGGCGGCCCGCCGAGGGGCGCCACGACGTGGGCGGCCGAACGGCTCGACAGCCCATGGGAGCAGACCGGCCTCGGCAGGGATTCCTTCACCGAGGTCGCCGACCGGGTCACGAAGGGAGGGCACGGTTCGGCCGCTGTCGTCGTCGCGTTTCCCCCGCCGGGCGCGCGCGGGCCGGGGCACTCGTGGCTGGTCGTGAACCATCTCGGTGACGTGCGGCTGCTCGACGTGCAACAGCAGACGAACGAGCGGTTCTCCGACGCCGTTCTGCCCGACGTCGGCAGAGTGAACGCCATCGTCAAGCCGGTGAGTGACCGGGATCCGGCGCTCGAAACGACCTTCCGCGAATTCATCGACCTGAACCAGGTGGACATCGATCCGTTGCCGGGTACGAGCCTGCCGATGGCGCAGGACTACTACCAGCGGCTGGCGAACTCGACGTTCAACCATCCGGTCGACGGCCGGTTGCCGATCCCCAGCCAGCATCCCGAGGACGGGTGCTACATCCGCGCCCATCTCTGGTCCGAGATGCTCAAGGACTGGGGAGCCGACGTCCGGAAGGTGTTCGTCGGGCGCGGCTTTCCCGGCCTGTGGACGCAGTCGAACTTCGCGCTCGGCGCCACGAGCACCATGCCACAGCCGATCAACTGGAGCTATCACGTAGCGCCGCTCATCAGCGTCGATCCGCAGAACGGCAACGGTCCCGAGTGGGTCGTGCTCGACCCCGCGATGAACCACGGCGTGCTGCCGCTGCGGGACTGGCTGACGCTCGCCGGAGCCGAAGACGGGTTCAACGAGCAGGACCTGAGCCAGGCACGACCGCATCCCGATGCCTACGAGGGCCCGCTCGGTGATGGCGAGACCAAGGTGATGGTCACCGAGGACCACGCGATCTTCCCGCCGTGGCTCGCGGTGAACTTCCCCGAATCGCTTGCCGACGCGGGCAACATGATGCTGGAGTACCAGGACATCCTGCGCAACTACAGCAACGAGGCGACCGGACGAGAGGAGTTCCGGCAGTGGCACGATTCGCTGCCGCCGGTCGCTCAGGGCAACTTCGATTTTCTCAACATGTGGCTCGATCCCGGTGGGCGAAGGGACTTCCAGGACTGGTTCAGCAGCCTCACCCCGGACGAGCGCGCTGGATTCACGGACAATCTTGCCAATCCGAACTCCACAGTGGACACTTTGGTGCCGTCGTGGGAGAACAAGGCCGAAGCGGCGAGGCGTCTGCTCGACGACGTCGACGCCGACAGTCGAGCCGCGGCAAGGGAATGGGCCGAGAACAACGTGGCCAACAATCACGACACCGTCTTCTCCGATCCAGGGCTGATCAACCGGATCACCGACGTGCTCGCCTACCGGTTCCACATCGACGGCCCCTACGGTGCGATCGCGGATTCGGTGCGGCTCGGCTTCGAACACGGCACGATCCTGCTTCCCGACCTCGGTGCGCGGCACCAGAACGTCGGCGGCTTCCACACCGATGCCGTCGGCGCGCCCATCGAGACGCCGTCGCGCGAAAGGGAAACCAATCCCGTTCGCGACGCGGAGCGCACCGTCGCCGACGTGAACCGAGCCAGGGACAACGTCGAGGCCGCGTACGGAAAGGCGTGGAACTCCCACCAGGCCGCCCAGCAGCACCTGCATTCGGTGGAACGGTCGGTGAGGGACGCCGAAGGCGCGGTGATCGGTACCCAGGAAGCGCAGGACCGCGCCGACCAGCGGGTGCGGCAGGCTCAGACCCGGTTCGACGAACTCGCCGCGCAGGAGGACCTGCGATCGAGGGCCCGCGAGGAGTTCGCGAGGAACAACCCCGACCTCGCCGTGCGGATCATCCGTGCTCAGGAGGCGGCGGAGGACGCGCGAGCCGATCTCGCCTCGGCGACGGGAAACCAGGACCGGCTGGACGCCGAGGTCCGGCACAGGGCCGACGTGCTGCGGCAGCTCAAGACCGCGCAGCAGCAACTGAACGTCCTCGGCGATCAGCAGGCGGCTGCCGAGGCCGCCGCCCGTACCGCGGGGCAGGCGCTGGACCAGGTCCGGGCCGACGCCGCCGTGATCAAGGCGTCCACCGACGCCGCCGTGACGGCGAACGACAATGCCACCAGGGCACTCGCCGACGCGCGCGGCGCCGTCGAGACCGCCGCGAGGGAACTCGAAGCGGCGGCGGTCAACCGGCCGGTCGCGAACGGACTCGCTGGCGACGCGGCGACCTCGCTGACGGAGGTCAGAACCGCCACCGTCGACGTGAACACCACCCTGGCCGAGCTCGATGCCCACAACGCGCGGATCGACCGCGCCACAGGGGAAGCCACCGAGTTCGCGAGCCGGCGCGATCTGCGCACCGAAGAACTCGGCGGCATCGACCGGCGCCTTGGGGCGATCGATGAACGGCTGAACGCCCTGCCACCACGCGATGACGCGCGACCGGATCAGCGGACGGAGACCGAGCGGCAGGACCTTCAGACGGAACGGCAGACCCTGCGCGAGGACCGCGACCGGGTGTCCGGTGAACGTGACCAGGCCGAGACGGACCGGCGGCTGGCGCAGACGAGGGCGGACGAACTCACCGCCGACACCGGGCCACGCGACCGGCACGACACCGCGCGGCGCGCGCTCGACGGCAGCATCGGCGGCCTCGGCCGGACACTGACCGACATCGGTGCCGTCGAGTCCCGGTCGAACACGCACGGGGACGCGGCGAACACCGCCGAACAAGAAGGAAAGCGGGCCAAGGACAGCGCGGAGGATGCGGCCAAACAGGGCAAGGTCGAGCGCGGCCTCACCGTGCTTTCCGGCCTTCCCCCGCACTCGCGGATCACCATCGAAACGCTCGGCTCGCTGGACGCGCTGGCCGAGGCCATCGCCGAGTTGACGGGGCATGACCGCGACGCCGTCTCCACGCGGCTGGGCGAACTGGGAACCGAAGGTCTTGCCGACGCCCTCAACGAGGGAAGGCTCGGCATCACCGGGCCGGACGGCGGCACGACCGAGATCGCCGTGCAGGCCGATCTGCACCGGCCGAGCGACACCACGACCGCGCCGAGGCACGGGCAACCGTCCTCGGTCAAGAAAGAGACGGCCGAGGAATTCTCGACGCCGTTGAACGAGTCGACGACGTCGAGCGTTCCGGTGCGCATCCCGCTGATGTTCGTCTCGCCGTTCGACGCCGTCGGTGGCGCGATGCGGCCGATGGTCTACGCGGGCGCACAGCTGAAGCGGTCGCAGAAGTTCGACTCGACCACCGGTTCGAGTACGAGCAGCAGCACCGAGCAGAGCAGTCACGTCCCGACGACCATCTCCATCACCGCGACGGTGCCGGGCGCGGTGCCCAAGGTGGCCGCGGTCGACGCCGGTCTGCGGCTGCCCGACATCACTCCGGGCACCACCCCCGCCGGTCCCGTGCCGAACAGCGTGTTCGGCGGCGAGCTCACGCCCGCGCCGGTGCCGGTGCCGATCGCGTTCGTCGACAAGCTCGGGACGTCGGGCGAAGCCTCGAAACAACTCACCGCCCAGCTGCTCGCCCCGGCCGAGAATCCGCCGCCTGCCACGGTTTCCTTCAACGGCGACGAGGTCACCATCACGCCGGAAGGCAATCCCTCGATCACCTACGTCGGCACCACCGCCGTCGACCACACCACGAGCACGAGCCACGGCAACAGTTCATCGGTTACACGAGGCAGCGACGCGATCTTCGGCGCGGGGCTCTACGGCGGACTCAAGGGCTGGTTCGCCGGTCTGTTCACCGACTTCACCACCGGGGTCACCGACGGGACCAACCCGGCGAACGAGAAGTCGACGAGCCGCACGGGCAACGACACCGAGCTGGTGTACACGGTGGACCGGGAAATGCGGATCGGGGAAGGGGACGATGCGGTAACGGGCAACGTGTCCAGCAGTGTGCGGGTGCCGGTGTCCCTCGCCCGCTCGCTCGGCCTTCCGGTACCGCTCCATCTCGACGGCGCCAAGGCCAACACCGATCACGGTCAGCCATACCGCTTCGGAAGGGACAGCATCAGCGAGGTCAAGTCCGGCGCGATCATCGATTTCCTCTCGAACAAGCTCGTGAAGACCGAGAGCACGAGCAGGGAACCGGACCCAGGGGGCCACGAGGCCGTCACGAACAGGTTCGGCTCGGAATCCGGTGCGCGGGAGGCGATCTACAACGCCCTGCACGGTGGCGATCAGCTCAGCTGGCACCGCGACGGCCGTATCCACACCGCCGTCGTCTACGCGAAGCCGGTCGCACCGGAGACGACATCGCCTTCCGGCAAGACGGGCATGGGCACGGAGGACGGCAACGCCGAGCAGTTCCGCCGCACCTACGACGGGAAACGCACCTTCCAGGGCGGCATCGGCGGTGCTTTCCAGCCAACGGGCAAGGACACCCCGGATCCGGACGCTCCGAAAACGACACCGGAAGCGGGCAATCCACAGCCTTACCAGGGCGGCCCCACCATCTCCTCCGGCGCGCCGAGGGCGGGGCTCACGTTCGGCTGGGAATTCGGCACCTCCAACAAGTCCGGCTACACCGGGAAGGACGGCAGGGCGGGCAAGTACGACGGCGACATCAGGGACTACGAGGGCGCGCTCGACTTCGTCGTGGTGCAGAGTTCGAGGAGGACACCGGGCTGGGCACGCCGGTTCTTCCTCGGTGGCCGGATGCTGTTCGGCGGTGACGCCGCCGACCGGATCACGCACCCCGGCAAGGCCGAGATCGACAGCGCCTTCACCGAGGGGACGGCTTCCCGCCACGTCCACACCGGCAGGGTCGAGGGCGCGATCACCGTGTCGGCGCCGGCCGACAAGCTGGCATGGTCGACCAAACCCGTTCCACCGAGCGGGATGCGCTCGGGCATCTATCTCGGCACGCCGCCCGAACTGGCGCCGGACAGCAAGGTGAGCCCCGGCAGGGCAAGCGAGTTCGGCACGCTGGAGCACCTGCGGATCACCCCGGACACCACCGAGGCCGTCAAGATCGCCCTCGCCAAACGCATCACACCGGAGGAAGGGCCAGGCCAGGTCACCCGCACCCCGCCTGCCTACAGCGGCAACTGGTCCTCGCCGGGACAACGCGAGTTCGTCGAAGCCAGGCAGGACGGCACCACGACCTACCGGTACAAGGAATCCGCGCTGACCGCCCCGGGCAGCACACCGGGCGACGCGGTGAGCGAATTCATCGGGCAGGTCGGCAGCAGGGGCACCGCGACGCAGGGGTTCAGCGGGCAGCAGCACACGACGGGAACGATGTCCCAGCCGGGAAGGCTGACCGATTTCAACGGCGAACTGAAGGGCTCGGCCACGTTCTATTCGCCGAGGGTGGTTTCCGTGCGGCCCGAGGGCACCCTGCGGCGCAACCAGGCCGGTGACAGCGTGATCGGCTCGACGAAGAGCAACGGGTTCGGCGTCGACCTCGGGGTGAGCGCCAACGCCATGCCCCAGCGCGAGGGCAGGGTCGGCGCCGCGCTGCGCGGCATCGTCGGCGGTGGCTGGAAAAAGGGGACGACGGAAACGAACGACCTGACCCCAGGCGGTAAACAAACCAGTGAGTACACCGGGCCGACGGCGTTCGTGGTGACCGACGTCCGCTACGCCTTCCAAGCGGACATGAATCTGCGCAACATGTTCAGCACCGGAACGTTCGATCCGGTTCAGGTCACCGTCGACGTACCGGACGGGGCGATCGAGGAGATGCCCGCCGCCGACGCCGTCGATCTCTTCCGGAGCATGGGGCTTCCCGTTCCGCCCGAGTTGTCGCTGTCGGTGCCGGAAGCGCGCGACGTCATCATCCCCGCGCACAGCCTGCTGGGGCGAGACGGCGGCTACAGCTCGTTCAGCGACACCGCCGTGGTGCGCTCCGCGCTGAACGATCAGGGACTCACGGCGGTCACCGGCCGGCTCGGCGAACTCGGCGTCACGGACAAGAACTGGCAGCGGGAAATTCTCGACCAGGTAAGGAAACACCTGAGCACCCCGGCAGGGCACCTGTGGCTGCGCGACGTCCTTGCCGGAACCGAAGGTCACGGCGGTCTCATCTCGGTGCCGAACTCCGGGTTCGCGCTTGAGGACGTCGTGGACATCCGGGTCACGGCGAGGCCGACCCCCGAAGCGGTGACCGGTGAGCGGACCACGGTTCCCGGCAAGCAGACCAGCGCCGACTACCTCACCTCATCGAAGCAGACGAAGAACTCCACCACCGTCGCGGGCGCCGCCGCGCTGGAGGCGGGCATGGTCTACCGGGAGACGCCCGCCGTGCCACCTGGCAAGCCGGACGAGAACGGCACGATCCGGCAGTCGGCGCCGGAACCCGGCGCGACCTTCGCCGCGGTGACCCCGCAAGTCTTCGGTATCTCGAAGTCGGTCAAGACCGACGAGGTCGCACCGGAAAGCTTCAGCGAGAAGGTCACCTCACAGACCGACGTCAACAAGGTCGGCCGCAGCACGCACGGCGTCGATTTCCAGCTCGACATCTCCAGGCGGCGCGCACCGATGCCCTCGGTCAGCACGCCGTTCCTCGACGTGCCGATGCTGGTCGACCGGGACAAGACGGCAGCGACTCCGGTGAGCCTTCCCGGCGTCGTCGACCTCGTTTCTCCCGGCGCGGACACGTCCCCGCCGCTGACCCGGCCGTCGGACCAGCCCACGTTCGATGTCATCGCCGACGTGCCGGGCAACGAGCCGATGTTCGGCAAGAAGGGTGGCTGGCGGGTCGAGAAGATCGGTCTCGGCACCGTGAACGCGATCCGCGACGCGCTGTACGCGCTGCTGTCGAATTCGCCGCTGAGGGACGGCACCGGCCAGGTGGATCCGGGCCGGATCCGGGACGCCGCGGGCTCGGCCTCCGGTTACACGAGGCAGGGCGGCAACTCCGAGACCCACGCCCACAACGCCACGAAGGGCACGTCGCTGCGCCACGGCATGAACACCATCTTCACGTCGCCGGACTACCGTCTCGGGAGAATTCTCGGCAACCGGCACGTCACCTATGATTCGCTGTTCGACGCGACCATCACCGGAGAGTTCCGCCAGGACAGCTTCCGGTTCGTCGCCGCGCTTCCCGAAGGCACGGAGATGAACCTCGGCAAGGACTTCGAATCGGGGAAACCTGGCGGAAAGTCAAAGGTCGTCAGCACGGCGTCCGGTCCGGCGCTGCCCTGGTTCG
This sequence comes from Prauserella marina, assembly GCF_002240355.1. GTDB lineage: Bacteria > Actinomycetota > Actinomycetes > Mycobacteriales > Pseudonocardiaceae > Prauserella_A > Prauserella_A marina. Next base: position 4,451,119 of record NZ_CP016353.1, on the reverse strand, counting down.
CCGGGGAGACGGGCAAAGCGGCCGGGCCCGCGCCGACGACGGCGACGACGGGCCCACCGGTCTCCGAGGGCGTCAGTGTCGACGACACCGTCGAGGCGAAGGCGAACAAGACCGGCGGCACCGGCGGCGTCAAGTACGAGGGCCGCTCCTACCTCTACACGGCGGACGCGGACTTCTTCGTCGCGGTCGAGCGCTACGGGTCGAACTGGACCCGGCAGCCGTTCACCGCGATGGCCGATCTGGTGCGCGGCGGTCAGCGGCACGACGTGCTGAAGATCGGCTCGACCGACGACCTGCGGGTCCGCGTGTGGGAAAACGAGGCGCTGGACAAGGGTTTGCTCACCCTCGGCGATGTCTTCCGGCACGCGGGCAAGAACGCGCCGGAAAACCACACCGTGTCGCCCGACCGGTCCGGCGCGACGATCCACGGCTCCGGCCGGAGGGCGCCGGAGGCCCCCGCCCCGGACGATGCCCGGCCGAGGGGCCGCAACCTGCACGTCGGCAACGACGTGACGCTGGAGAGCCTGCGGGAGTTCGTCGGCGGCCTGCCCGCCGACATGCGGCCGCGCAGCTACACGGTCGAACCGGGCTCGGCGCTCACGCCGGAGGCGATCGGTGCCTCGGTGAACGGCCTTCCCGAGCCGACGAAGTCCGATGTGGACTCCCCGTCCGGGCGCGAAGGTCACGAGGGTTCGGTGCGACGGCCGGTCGATCCGGGACTCACCGGAGGAGCCGGCAACGCGGCCCCGGCTTTCCCGAGGGGCATGCTCGATGCCGACCAGGCTTCGGCCCTGCCGGACGGCTCCGCGCTGTCGAGGGGCAGCTTCCGATCGGTTGCCGACGAAAAGAGCTACTTCGCGCGCCGGTACGGCAACACGAGGCGGATCGGGCGGGACCAGAGCGCGGACAACTGCCTTCCGGTGACCATCCAGGGCTCGTTCGCCGTCATGGAGAACGACACGTTCGTCGCCGAACAGAGCGGCCCGACCCGGATCGGTGACGTGAACGATCTCGTCGGCGCGGATTTCCGGGAGGCGAGCTACGCGGAGATCCACGAGCACATGCGCACTCAGCGGCCAGGCGCGCAGGGCATCATCTTCACCGGAGGAGACGGCGCGCAAGGGCACTACTTCCTTGTGCACAAGGACGATCGCGGCGTCGTCAACTTCGTGGACGTGAAAAACGGGTCCATGGCCGACCTCGATTCGCCAAGGCCCGTCACCGGTTTCGCGCCGCTGCCCTGGACAGGGGCGACCGAACTGGGGCCGGTGGCGGCTTCCGACCGCACCGATGGTGACGCGAGCCCACCGGTCACCGTGGCCGACCCGGGCCAGCTCAGCGCGCCGCAGCGGGATCAGCTCGAAACGCACGGCGCGAACGCGATCACCACCGACGGCGGCACCGGGAGTGCGGCGAACCTGCTTGAGGCCATCAAGAAGAACTTCGACGAGCACAGCGCTCCCGGGTTGTACCGGCGAATCGAAGAACGGCTCGACGCGGTGGCCCAGCACGGGAACGACGCCGGAATCGAAGGGATCGCCAGTGACGCGGGCCTGCGGGTTCACGTGTTGCGGCCCGACGGGAGCTGGACCTCGCATGGACCGGCCGACGGCAGGCCGGTCCACGTGGTCGACGCCGATATCGGAGGGGAACGGCGCTTTCTCGGAGTGAAAGAGGACGTGCAGCTCGGCAGGCCAGGCGTGCGCTACCCGGGGCCGACGACGACGGAGGACGGCGGTGCGAAACACCTCGAACACCGGGGTGAGTTCGAGGTCGAGACCGTGGCGGGGAAGCACTACGTGCGGATGTACACCGCGATGTACGACGCCGCCGGGCCGGGTTCGCGGTTCAAGGACGTGCATCAGGACCCCGCCACCGGCGAGATCACCGTGTCCACCGGCAGTGCCGCCGTCGCCTGGGTTTCCGGTGGGCGTCCACTGCGGACGGTGCAGTGGATCGAGAAGTACCGCAACCAGCAGATCGCCAAGGGGGAGAAGGGACATACGCCGTTGGTGCGCTCCTATCTGGTTCCGCTGGAGCGGTATCTGGCGGCGAGCGAGAACGCCAGGTCGGAGAAGGTCGCCGACGGCGACACGACGATGAACGTCGACCAGGGCGGTGATGCCAACCAGTTCGGCATGAGGGGTGAGGACCTGGCGAAGCTACAGCGGCACGCCGTCGCGGGTTCGCTGGTCACCTACGTGCCGGACGGCAGTGAGGGGCATACCGGAAAGGGCGTCTCCGGCAGGATCGAGGCGATCTCGGAACTCCACGAGCGGCTCGGCCTGCCCGCCGACTTCCGCTCCACCGAGCTCGGCAAGGCCAACGACCCGTGGTTCGAGTGGAAGCGGGACAAGAACGGTGAGTACGCCTTCGGCGGGTTCCGCAACGATGCGAGGGGACTCGCCGAGCTGGCGAACCGGCTGAGGGAGGGCTACGCCCTGTGGGCGCCGGGGTGGAGCGGTTCTGCCCTGCTGGAGCCGAACGAGGGCCCGCCGGGCGCGAAGCGGGCGGAAGCCGACTCGCGGGATTCCCGGCAGCGGCTCAACGAGTTCGTCAACACCACCTACGGGCCGCTCGCGAACATCTTCGACAAGGTCACCGACGCCATCCGTGGCGGAGTGGGTGAGGTCGCGGAAAACGCGTTGCCGACGGCGACTCCGGCCGACAACGGCAAGGTACTCGAATACCTGGAAACGGCGCTGAAGCCGGTCACGAAGCCGAAGGAGCTCGGTGCGTTCGAGTCGATCGTTCGCGGCATGAACGGGCCGGAGTCGGCAGGGCTGCCGCGCGGCGTCCAGCTGTCGAGGCTGGCCGATTCGATCAGTGACGGCAACCAGCATCACGACAGTTTCGCCGACACCGTGATCGCGCCCATGGCGGACAAGCTGGCCGAGGGAGCCGCTGCGGACAAGCGCTACGACATCCTGGATCAGCACTCCCGTGAGGAACTGCGCCGGATCCTCGCCGACCGCATCGGACAGCGGCTCCAGACGCGTTTCACCGAACTGACGGCCGAGGGTTCGAAGCTCGTCGACGACCTCAAACCCTTGTCGGACGGCGGCAAGAAGGCGGGCTGGCTCAGCGGCGAACGGCTCAAGGTGTTCCTCGAACGCGTCAGGACCGACACGGTGGCCGACCCCGCGCTGGAGTCAGCGGTGCGCGCCGCGCCGCTGACCGTCGACCCCGCCTCGGTGCGCAAGGTCATCGAGGGACCCGTCATGGACGGCGTGCGCGCGGAAACCATCGACCCGGTCCTCAGGGAGAATCTGATCGGCCTCACTCCGGCCGAGCAGTCCGGCAAGCTCGACGACGCGCTCGGCGACACGTTCCGGGACTCGGTCCACGACAGGATCAATGGCGAGCCCGGTCTGGAAGCGGTCGAGAGGACGGCACTGGAAGACCTCGCGGAGAAGGTCAGCACCGGTGCGGCCGGCACCGTGGCCGGTGTAGTCGGGAACGTCTCGTTCGAACCGGTGAGTCACGGCGAGGTCGACACCTTCATGCGGACCAAGGTGGCCCCTTTCGCGACGATGGCGCAGATCGGCGCGACGATCGCGGCGGACGCTCAGCGCAACAAGGTCGACTTCGACACGAGGGACAGCGAACGCGGAGCGTTCCGCAACGAGTTCGGGACGTGGCGCGAGCAGCACACCCTCGGTTACACGCAGCAGGGTGATCCCGCCGAGTTCGGGCGGCAGCGGGAAATCGGCGACAAGCTTCGCCTTGCGATCGAGCACGAGTTGGGGAGAGTCGGCGAAGGGAAGGTCGATCCTCGGTCGGCGAAGGACATCGTGGACACGTTGATCGACCTGGTCGACGAGACCGCGTCCGGCTACGACGAAAGCCTGCGCCGGAAATTCGACGAGGTCGTCAAGGTCCAGGGCGGCGACAAACAGTACCGGGCCAAGGAAACCGGGCATCCGGTGATCTACCACGAGCACGCGCAGATGGTGTTGAACCAGTTCCTGACATTGACGGCGGGCGACGACGACGGTGCCAGGTTCGTGTCGAGGGAAGCGCTGGCGAAGGCGATTCTGTTCCACGACATGGACAAGCTGAATTCGAAGAACCAGTACGGCGACGATCAGGCGCGGCACGACCGCGAGCCGGAACACCGGGGCGCGGTCACCTACCTGAACCGGCACGAGGGCCTGTGGTCGAGCGAGCGCGACTTCCGGCTGGCAAGGGCGATCGTCGACTCGGACCCGTTCGGCGGCTACCTGCGCGGCAAGCATTCCCTCGACACGGCGTACCGGTTCATCTGGCAGCTGGCGCACGAGCACGGCAGGCCCGATGGCGCGCCGGTCACGGCGGCCGACGTGCGGAACCTGTTCGAAGAGTTCCACCAGTACTACCAGGCCGACGCGTCCTCTTACAGCAACCAGGCGCGGTACGTGAACCCGAACAACGACGAGGTCGAGTCCGGTTCCGCGCAGCTGAGGGTCGTGGCCCAGGAAGGCGACGACGGCCCGCTCCTGCGAACACCCGACGGCCGCCACTTCGAGTACCCCGGCCCGAAACCGGGCCAGGACAAGGAGAGCTACCAGGAGAAGTTCGACAAGCTGCTGGCGAGGTTCGACAAGGACGTCACCGAAGGAAACTCCTCCGGTCCCGAGGTGCGGCGTTCGCTCGACCCGGAGTTGAGGGGCGGGGCCGGTCGTCCGGCCGTCCAGCCGGTCCCGCCCGCGTTGCTCAGCGCGGTGCCGCCGGGAACCCGCTTCGCCGACCCGGAGAGCTTCGTCGCGTTGGTCGAGGGCTCGCGATCCGACCCCGCCGAGCGCGCGCTGGCCTTCCACGCGACTTTCCACGGGAATCCGGTGGTGGCGGGCACTGGGCAGCCGGTGCCGTCGCTGCCGTACGCGCCGGAAATGTTCAGCCGAGGTTCCGCAGGAGTCGCCGAGGTGATCGGCCGGGTCGCCAGCGGCGGCCACGGTGCTGCCGCCGTGCTGCTCGGCCGCGCGGAGCAGGGCACGGAACACGCGTGGAACGTGGTGAACCGCGACGGTGTCGTGTCCATTGCGGACACGGAGGCGAAGACCGTCGCCCCTGCCGACCCGCATGCCTTCGCCTGGCTCGACCAGGTCTACGCGATCCCGGTGGACGCCGAAGGCACCTACCTCGCCGACGGTGCGCCGCCCCCGGTGTTACCTGCCGATGCCGACGCCTACACCGTCGCCGAGCACGCCCGCGCCGAGGCGGCCTACCGCATGCGCGTGGCCGCGGCCTCCGGCGAGGACATTCCGGTACCGGGAACCGGAGGCCGCCTCGTGCCGACGATCGCCGGTCTCCGGCTGGTCGGCGCCGCCATCTCCGTGGAGCTGGCCGCTGAGCTCGCCGCGTTGTCCGGCCGCAGGCTGCTCGTGCTCGTGATCGGCCCCGACGCGGTCGACGACGATCGCGACGACGAACCGGTCGGCGAGCACGTCGTGCTGATGGTTCCTCCCCGGGGCCGCCCGGAACCCGTCCAGTGAACCCTCCGGGGGCCCGTGGCCGTGTCCCCGGAGAGTGAGGAGGCGGAGTGGACGAGTCGATCACCGTGGAACGGGTCCGGCACGCGCTGGTCGTCGGCAGGCTCGACGCGGATGGCGCGGCGGTGTTGCTGGCCGCGAACCTGCCAGGCAAGCGAGACCGGACGTTCGTCGTCGTCGGTGAGTCCGCCCTCGGTGCCATGATCAGGCTCGACCCGTGGGTGCTCGCCGACATCGCCGACAAGGCGGGCGGCGACCTGTGCGTGGTGGCGCCCGGATTCGGCGCGATGGGGCCGGACGGAACGTTGCCCCCGGCAAGGCTGCTCGCCGACCGGCTCGGTGTCGAGGTCACCGCGCCGGAAGGCACCCCGGTCGCGCTCGCCGACGGCAGCGTGTTCGTTCACGGCCGGAGCGCGGGCTGGGTGTGCTACCGGCCGGGAGGGCAGCGAACTCGCGTCGGCGCCAGGATGCCCGCACCGTGGTGGCAGGACGGTCTGCCCGTCCCCTCCGGCGACGTCACCGCCGTGCCGGTCGGCTTGTGGGTCCGCCGTCCAGGAGCTGAGGAACGCCCGCACGATCCGCTCACGCGGCGGATTCCCGACCCCGACCGCATGTACGTGGTGCTCGGCGCGCCGGGGGAGGAGCCGCCGGAGGCGAGCGCGGTGGTGGCCGTGCTGCGGTCGCTGCCGGAGGAGAACAGGGACCGCGCGGTGCTCGCTTGGTATGGCACCGGCGGTACCGGCCACGAGGTGGCTGAGGCGCTCGGCGCGCCGGTCAGGGTCGCCCACGGCGTGCCGGGCGACGGCGGGCTGGTCCGCACAGACGAACACGGGACGGCGCGCTGGCGCCCGTTCGCGGTCGAGAGCGTGTACCGGCCCGGGCGGGCGCCCGTGCTGGACCGGTGGATCGCGCCACCCGGCTTGGCGATGGCGGGGCCCGGTTCGTACCGGCTGACCGAGGGCTGGCGGGTCGACGTGGTGCCCCGCGGTCTCGTGGTGCGGCCGGAGTCGATGAACCTCGACCTCTCCGCGACGTTCCTGGAGGACGCGGGGCCGCACGTGGACGTGATGTTCGCGGCCGAGGGCCCGGTGCGGGCCGAGGTGGTCTCGGCGTTCGACCGGCTCTCGCGCGCACTTCCGGCCGGCACCAGGAAAGTCCTGCGCATTCTGCCGGTAAATGCCCGCGCCGAGGATGCGCTGGCTTCGATCGAGGAATCGGGCAGGGTGATTCCGGTAGCCGAACAGGATCAGCCGCTGTTCGCCGTGGCATCCGGGGCACCGGCAGGCCCCTCCGGAGCACTCGTGGTGACCGCCGATGGCCGCATCGTGCCAGCCGCGCCGATTCTGGTGCCGCCCTCGGACGGCGCCGTCCGCGCCCCCGGCCCGCCGGGGGCGCCCATGGTTGGCACTGACAGCGCTGACAGTGCGGTCGGCGTCGGCGGTGCCGTGGAGCGAGGCGTTCAGGCAGGCCACGTTTCGGTCATCCCCGCCGTGGCGGCAGCCGCCGTCGCACCGTCGGTGGTGCCGAAACCGCCGCTGGTTCCGCTGCCGGGTCCTGCCGCGCCCAGTCCCGCGGTGCTCGGTCTCGTGTCGCCGCGCCCCGCTGTGCCCCTTGCGCCTCCCGCGCCCCCTGTGCCCGTTCGCGCGCGCTTCGGCCAGGGTGCCGGGCCCGCGCTCGCCGCGAGGCAGGGACCGCCCCCGGTGGCAGCGGCCGCGGTGGCTTCCGGGGTGACGACAGCCCTGCGGGAACCCGCTGCCGCGCGAACCGCTCCGGCGGTGAACGTCACGGTCGGGGCCAGCCCGGCACCCGCTGCCGCTCCACGGCACACCGCCGATCCCGCCGAACCCGTGGCGGTCGAGGCAACCACGGACGTCGAGCCCGCTGCCGAAATTAGCACCGAGTCCGATATGGACGGTTTGGCTGATACGGACACCGCGACGGCCGCCGGGAAAGGCTCCGACGGCACAGTGTCCGCGGTGTCCCTATCGGACTCTCTCGCCGGGCTGCTTCCGGACCGCCCTGCCCCGAAGGTCGCCGTCGCGGAACCCATCGAGGTTCCCGAGAACGCCCGCAGCACCGTCGAACAGCGGCGCGCCATGCGGGGAAGGCTGGGTTCCCGGTACGACGTCGCGACCCGCGCCGTCGCACAGCTGCTCTCCGAGCGCCCCGGCCTGCGTTTCGGATCGGGCGACCGCTCGGCGCTGCTCGCCGAGCTGGCCGTCGTGAGGGTGTTCGCGGCCGAGCCGGACGGTGACTACGACGCCGACTTCTACACCTGCCTCGCCGACGGTCTCCGCAGGCTGCCGACCGCGAGAACCGTTGTGGTGCGGGGTATCCCGGAGAGCACCGATGTCCGGCCCGAAACGGTGGTGCGCCTTCCGGCGCCCGTCGTGGCCGCGCCCCTGACGGCAGGCGGCGCTGGTCCGGCGGAAGCGCTCATCTGGACTACCACGGCCAGGCGGCTCGACGGGTTGCGCGAAGAGGGAGGAGCCGAGGTCGTGTTGTCCGGTCACACCCGGCTGCGGGTACTCGCCGTCGAGACGAAGCCGGTCCGGCGGGTGCTGCTCGCCGAGGACGGTTCCGCGAGCGAAGCGGCGCTGACCCGGTTGCGCGCGGCGGCCGAGCAAAGGGGCGTCCCCGCCGAACCGGTCTCCGGTGGCCGGTGGTTCGGCCCGCTTCCGGCGGCCTGACGGGATTCGAGAGGAGGGGCGATTCATGGACCAGCATCAGACGTTGCTCGGGGTGGCGGGCGCGGCGCCGGACGGATGGCTCATCGTGGCCAGGGACGCGCTCGCGGCCGGTGACACCGGCAGGGTCGGCGAGCTGCTCGCCGCACTCGGGAAGGCGCCGACCAGTCCCCGTGAGCACCGGTTCACCCCGCAACCACGGGGACACGAGGCCGCCGACCGCGCGCTCGTGAACCGGATCAGGAACACCGCGACCGCGTGCTGGGCGACCATGCGCGACGGCACCGACCGCGTCTACCTCGTCCAGGCCGACACCGGCCACGCCGCCATCGCTGGCGCGGCGCAGCGGGCGTTGCTGGAGTCCGGTGTGGACACCCCGAGGGTCGAGGTGCTGGGGCCGGGGCAGCCGCTGCCCTCCTACCACGAGCGGGCACTGCTGGCCTCGACCCTGTTGTGGTCGGTCCTTCCCGGCAACTCCGTGCATCTCGCCCGCGCTTTCGACGGTGCGAGCGCGGCGGGACCGTGGTTCGCCCCGGACCACGAGCTGGTCGTCGATCCGGCGATCCGGTGGCGGCTGCTTGACTTCCTTTCCGGGGGCGAGGTGGTGTTCGCCGCCTCGCCGATGACCGACGTGGTCACCGGTTCGCCCGGCGTGGTTCCGGCCGATCTGCGTTCCGACGGAACCTGGGTGTGGTCGGAAGCCTCTCGTTACTACCTCGATCGTTACCGGCTGGCTCCTGACCCCGGGCTCACCGGGCACGCGCTGGCGAACCGGCCGGGCGACCGGCTGACCCCGCTCACCAGGCACCGCGTGCGCGCGGCGCTGAACCCGATCGATCAGGAGGGCCCATCGTGGCGAGCAGGATGACCGGCGTTCGCTCCGTGCTCGGAGTGTCACCGGTGGAGGCGGATTGCTTCCGCACCATCGGGGACGCGATCAGCTCGGCACGTGACGGAGACGTGATTTCCGTGCGGCCCGGGGTGTATCCGGAGTCGATCACGCTCGACCGCGACGTGACGCTGTCCGGGTCGGGGCAGCCAGGTGACGTGCGGGTCGAGTCGTCGGGTGAGGCGGTGTTGCGGGCGACCGCGGAGCACGCCGAGGTGTCGGGGATCGAGTTCGCGCACTCCGGCGGCGAGGTCGCCGTCGATGTGCGCTCGGGACTGCTGAATCTCGACGAGTGCGTGGTCAGTGCCGAGTCCGAGGTCGCGGTCGTCGCGCGCAAGGGTTCCCGGCTGCGGCTCGGCGGTACCACGGTGCGCAATCCCGGCGGGGCCGGAGTCCTGGTGTTCGACGGGGCGAAGGCCGAACTCACCGGATGCACGTTCACCTCGGTCGCCACGACCGCCGTCGTCGCCCGCTCCGGTGGCGCGCCGACGATGGTCAACTGTGTCGTGACCGAAGCCAAGGGCGCGGTGCTCGCCGCCGACAAGGGACTCGGCGAACTGCGTGGCTGCCGCATCGAGGACATCTCAGGCACCGCGATCGTGGTCGAGGAGAACAGCGCGCTGACCGTCACCGACACTCGGGTATCCAATGTGGACGGTGTGGCGCTGCTGTCGGCCGGAGGATCGCGGCCGGTGCTGAGGGACTGCCGCATCAGCGACACCACGGCACAGGCGATCGTGGTGGTGCAAGACGCGTTCGCCGAGCTGGACCGGGTCACGGTCGAGGGCGCGCGAGGGCACGCGGTGCAGGTACTGGACGCCTCGACGGCTGACCTGACGGAGTGCGTCGTCACCGGCGCGGGTCACGACGCCGTCGTCGTCGGCGGCGACGCCACGGCCAAGCTGGCCGGCTGCCGGATCACCGGTGGCTCAGGGGGCGGCGTCGTGGCCGAGCAGCAGGCCAGGGTGACCGTGCGGGACAGCGTGGTCACCGGCGCCGCGTCGGCTGGACTGACCGCGCGGCACCAGGCGCGGCTCGTCGTCGAGCGTGGCGAGGTCCGCGAGTGCCAGACCGGGATCAGCTGGCAGGACCACGCTGACGGCTCCGTCACCGGCGCCGTCGTGCGTGACAACCTCGGCGACGGCATCTCGGTACTCACCGACCAGGCCGTCGACGTCACCGGCTGTAGTACGGACCGCAACCTCGGGACCGACACCAGGTTGCCAGGCGCGGGACTTCAGGAACCGGGGGAGCCCGAACAGCGGGCGCTACCGGCCTCGCCCGCCGACGGTGACGAGCTGGACGGCCTGCTGGAAGAGCTCGCCGCGCTCGTCGGCCTCGACGGCGTCAAACGCGAGGTGGAAACGCTCGTGCGGTTGCACCAGATGTCCGAACGCCGTGCCGCGGCCGGACTTCCTTCGCCGCCGCTGTCGCGGCACCTGGTGTTCACCGGCGCTCCGGGCACCGGCAAGACCACCGTGGCGCGGCTGTACGGCCGGATTCTCGCCGCGCTGGGCGTGCTGCGGTCGGGGCAGCTCGTCGAGGTGGCCCGGCCGGATCTGGTCGCGTCGGTGGTCGGCGGCACGGCGATCAAGACCACCGAGATGTTCACGAAGGCCATCGGCGGAGTGCTGTTCATCGACGAGGCGTACACGCTGTCAGCCGGCAACGGTTCCTCCGGTGGCCCCGACTTCGGCCGCGAGGCCATCGACACGCTCGTGAAGCTGATGGAGGACCACCGCGACGAGGTCGTGGTGATCGTCGCGGGCTACACCAACGACATGCGCTCGTTCCTCGCGGCGAACCCAGGGCTCTCGTCCCGGTTCTCGCGCACCATCGAGTTCGCCGACTACTCCTCGGCCGAGCTCGTCACCATCGTCGACGGGCTGTGCGGCAGCCACGACTACCGGCTGGAATTCGAGACGAGGGCCGCGCTGCACACCTATTTCACCGAACTGCCCCGTGATTCCGCGTTCGGCAACGGCCGCACCGCGCGCAAGGTGTTCGAGGAGATGCTGGGCAGGCAGGCCTACCGGCTGGCCGACGATCCGGACGCGGGGCACGTCGCGCTGACGCGGCTGCTGCCCGTCGATCTCGGACCGCTGCCCGGTTCGTCCGTCGGCGCGGGCGCGGGAAGGGCTGACGAGGAACGGATCGAGCAGTTGCTCGGCAAACTGCGGGCCTTGGTCGGGTTGGACGAGGTGAAGTCCGAGGTGTCCGACATGGTCGACCTGCTCGCGTCGGCGAGGCGACGGCAGGCGGCGGGACTTCCGGCGCCGTCGGTGAGCAGGCACCTGATCTTCGCGGGCCCGCCGGGGACCGGCAAGACGACCGTGGCGCGGCTGTACGGATCGCTGCTCGCCGCGCTCGGCGTGATCGCGCAGGGCCAGGTGACCGAGGTGGCGAGGGCGGATCTGGTCGGTGAGTACGTGGGGCACACGGCCCGCCGCACCACCGAGGCGTTCGACCGCGCCCGTGGCGGGGTCCTGTTCATCGACGAGGCGTACACGCTGTCGGCGAGTCGCGGGTCGGGCACCGACTTCGGCCGCGAGGCCATCGACACGCTCGTGAAGCTGATGGAGGACCACCGCGACGAGGTGGTGGTGATCGCGGCGGGGTACGAAAGGGAGATGGCCGGCTTCCTCGACGCCAACCCCGGGCTGTCCTCCCGGTTCAGCCACCGGGTCCGCTTCGCCGACTACACGGCGGACGAACTGGTCACGATCGTCAATCAGCACGCGACGGAAACCGGCTACGAATGCACCGGCCCGACGGTGGCGGCCCTGCGCACCCACTTCGCCAACATGCACAGGGGCGACTCGTTCGGCAACGGCCGCTACGCGAGGCAGGTGCTCGACGAGACGGTCGCCCACCACGCGCGCCGCACCCGGTCACTGACGGATCCGACGATGGACGACCTGTGCGTGCTGCACCCTGAAGACGTTCCTGCCCCACCGAGGCCCGAGTAGGCGCGGTGGGGCAGGAACGAGCTGGTTCAGGCGGCTTCCAGTTGCAGCCCGGCCGTGGAACGCAGCGTCCGCAACGCGTTGTGCAGCCTGCTTTTCACGGTTCCGGCGGGGATTCCCAGCACCTTGGCGGCCGAGGTCGTGGTCCGGTCGGCGTAGTACACCTCGACCAGCGTGTCCCTGTGCACCGGCGAAAGACCGTCGAGGATGTCCCCGACGACCATGCGCGTTTCCACCTCGTCGCCCGCCTGCTGGACGGCTGTCGACTCGATGCCCTGGTCGGGAAATTCGACCTCGGACGGCCGGGCGCGGCGGACGCGATGCTGGTCGATGGCGATGTTGTGGGCGACCCGCATCAGCCAGCCGCGGACCGAGCCGCGGTCCTCGGTGAGCCGGTCGAGTTTGCGCCACGCCCGAACCCAGGTTTCCTGGACGACGTCCTCGGCCGCGTACCGGTCTCCGCCGGTGAGGCGCGTGGCGTATGCCTGTAGAGCGGCGCCGTGAGCTCGCACGATGTCGTCGATGCTGACCATTTTTGACCTCACCCGTTTCGCGTTGCCCTGTGGGACAAAGCTTTCCGCCGGAGCGGGGTGAAGTCGCTGGGTCTGTCCCTCCACCCGGGGGAGCTGACCCGCTTCGCCGGGTAGGGATATCCCCACCCGGCGAAGCGGCGAGGTCACGAGCGGCCGATGCCGGAGATCAACACTCCCGCACCATCCACAGTGGTGTCAATGTGAGGTCAGGACGTCGCCGAGCACGAGGTGGCTTCGGAATCGGCGGCCGCGTCGGCTTCCCAGCGGACGTTGCGGAAGGTCGCCTCGAACTCGCCCTCCGAGTACACGACGAACGGGGTGTCGACCCGTGCCGGGTCGAGACCTTCGTCGACGAAGCACCGCAGCGGAATCGTGACCGTGCGCTGTTCGCCGACCGGAAGTTCCTGGAACAGCTTCGTGGTGTCCACCGTGCCGCCACAGGGGTAGCGGCAGTGCGCTCCGACGGACGTCGGCCCGTTTGCCGCCTGGTGCGCGAGCACGTCGAAAACCAGCGCGCCGTCTCGCTTCGAGTAACCGGAAAGGTCGGGGTACTCGTTGACCGACTGGAGGTAGACCTGTCCCGGCCCGTCTCCCTTCCACGTCACCCGAAGGCCGTCCTCGATGTTCGCCTCGATCGACTGGTGGCTGACGGAGTCGCCGACGATCTCGCTGCCTCCCCAGTTCTGGTTCGAGCCGATGAACACGTGGTACTTCTCGGCGATCGTGTCGTCGAACATCACCAGTGGGGTGTCGGGGTCGGGCCATCCGTCCCCTTGACCGGCCGACTCGCTGAGCGTGCCACCCGTGGGGGCGCCCGCTGACTGCGTGTCGGGGCCGTTCACGATCAGCGCGGTGACCAGTACCGCGACCGCGGCGACCGCGGCCGCGGCCACCAGCGCCTTCCACCGCCCTCCGCGCCGCGCCTTCGTCGGGGGTTCAAGGGCCGGTTCGGGAACCGGCGCGCCGCCGGGTTCCGGCGAGGGCTTCGCGACGGGGGTGCCGGACAGCGCGCGGGTGGCGATCGCGGCGGCACCGAGCGCGACGGTGAACTTCGGGTGCTGGGTCACCCGCACCGGCTTGCCGAACTCCTCGAACACCATCTGGGTCACCAGCGGGATCCGCGACGATCCGCCGGCAAGCAATACCGAGGACAGGTCCTCGGCCCGCAGGCCCGCCGAGGAGACGGTACGCCGCAACGCGCCCACCGTGAGCTCGACGGAAGGCCGGATCACCGCGTTGAATTCCAGCCTGGTGACCGTCAGTTCGCGCGGTCCCGACGGCAGCGGCACGGTCATCGTCACGTCCGGCTCGGTCGACAACTCGACCTTGGTGCGCACACACAGCGCGCGGATGGCGGCCAGCGCGGCGCGATCGGCCGGGCCGGCCGGGTCGAGCCCGCCGATCGCGCCGTCCAGCCGGGAGTCGAGGTGGGAGAGCAGCGCGTCGTCGAAGTCCATGCCGCCGAGATGTTCGATGCCTTCGGGGGTCCCGAGGATTTCCATCCCCTCGGCGCGCATCCGCAGGATCGTGGTGTCGAGCGTGCCGCCGCCGAGGTCGTACACGGCGACGACCTCGCCCTCGCCAAGGGTGCGCTCCCGGGTGTAGTGCGCGGCCGCTGCCTCCGGCTCGGTGATCACCTGGATGTCGTCGAGACCGGCAAGCCGTGGCACGTCGGCGAACTGCTCACGCCGGTAGGGCCCCCAGATCGCGGGGCAGGTCAGCGCGACCGACGTCGGCGCGGCGCCCATCGACGCGGTGATCTGGTCGAGGACGCCGCGAAGCTGCGCCGCCATCAGTGCCGTCGGTGAATAGGCCGCGCCGCCGAGCAGCAGCGGCGTCGGATCGCCGAGCCGTCGCTTGAAACCGCGCGCCAGCCGCGTGGGATCCGACGCGGCCTGCTCGGCCGCCACTCCGGTCAGCAGACTGCCGTCCGGCGCGTGGTAGGCCAGTGAAGGGATGACGAACCCTTGGGAAAGGGGGGCCATCCGGGAGCCGGTGTGGTCGCCGATCGCGGCGGAGGTGAACGTGGTGCCCAGGTCTATGCCGACCGCGTAGCGCACGACGAAACCTCCCTTGTCCGTTCCGTCGCGGTGCGATCAGTGGTTACGCCTGGCTTTTCCGCAGGGGGCGGCCAGTCGTCACCGGAATGGAGCAGGGTCCAGGCCCTCATTGTTACTCCCCGAGGTCGCGCAGAGCGTCTGCGATTAGTGTTGTTCCGGCTGCGCGGTGGCACCAGTGACACTGCGTCATGCGAACACCCGACGGACTGTCATGGTGGGTATTCGGGACTCCGGCGAGGTTCCGGCGGTGCCGGGGTCGCGGTTCCGCCCGGCTCGGTGATCCGTTGGGCGCCTCTCGCCATCACGTCCACTCCTCGCGAAATCCGTCTCGTCGACACGGCTTCCAGTGTTGACCATTACCTTGCTGTTTGGTCAAGACCTGTCGGTGCGCTGCCTACAGTAAGTGATGCGGGTTGCGGGCATGGAGTGGCCACGGGTGTCGGGGGCGGCTTGCTCCGGATGGCGGCGTACCGGCCACGAGGTCGTGCCGAGCGAGCGGTTCACGGCCTGGTCGGGTCTGTCCTTTACGGACGGTGAAGTCCTTGTGAACGGGCGCCGGTGCCGGACGAGGTCGCGAAGGCCGTAGAGCGCGAAAGAGGCTGGAGCGGCCGGTGGCCGTGGGCGCGGACCAGGCGCTCGGCGAGGTCAGGACGCTGGTGTGCCGGGAGTCACCGGCCACGGCGGTCGGCGCGGGACGACGAGCGGGATCGGCGCGTCACGCCGCGCCCTCGGCCCGGCGCCCTCGGCCGCGAGCGCTGTCCCAGTTCAGTCCGAAGTGGACGAATCAGATGTGCCAGCGGCGTCGGGAGTTCCGGTCAGCCGGGCCCTGATCTCGGTCTTGAGTACCTTGCCGATCTTCGAGCGCGGCAGGTCCGGCCAGATCTCGATCTGCTTCGGTGCCTTCACGCCGCCGAGCCGCTTTCTGGCGAACGCGGCCAGTTCGCCCGGCTCCGGCCGCCGTCCCGTGCGAAGCTGGACCACGGCGGTGACCCGCTCTCCCCATTTCTCGTCCGGCAACCCGAACACGGCGCTGTCCTGGACGTCCGGGTGCGCCAGCAGCGCGCGCTCGACCTCGGCCGAGTACACGTTGAACCCGCCCGTGATGATCATGTCCTTCGCGCGGTCGACGATGAAGAGGTAGTTGTCCTCGTCGAGGTAGCCGATGTCGCCGGTGTGGTGCCAGCCGTGCCTGCTCACCTCCTCGGTGGCTTCGGTGTTCTCGTGGTAACCGGCCATCACGAGCGGACCGCGCACCACGATCTCGCCCCGTTCACCTCTCGGCAACAGCGCCCCCGCGCTGTCCATCACCGCGACCTGGGTCAGCGGTGTCGGCTTTCCGGCTGAGGAAAGCCGTTCCGTGGCAACGGATCCGTCGGCGTTGAAGTGGTCGGCAGGGGCGAGCGTGGAGATCATGTTCGGGGCTTCGGTCTGTCCGAACAACTGCCCGAGCACGGGGCCGATCCTGGTCAGCGCTTCCTCCAGGCGGGAAGGTGACATCGGAGCGGCGCCGTACCAGAGGCAGCGCAGCGAACTGAGATCGGTGGAATCCAGGTCGGGGTGGTCGAGCAGACCGTAGATCACCGTCGGCGGCAGGAACGCGTGCGTGATGCGGTGCCGTTCGATCAGGCGCAGGAACTCACCGAGGTCGGGATTCGGCATGATGACGACCTCGCCGCCGAGCGCCATCACCGGAAACGTGAGCACGCCCGCCGAGTGGGTGAGCGGGGCCAGCGCGAGATAGCGGGGCCGCTCGCCGAACGGGTAGCACATGAGCGTCAGCGCGGTCGCCGTCTGCATGTTGAGCCCGGTCAGCCGCACCCCCTTCGGGACACCGGTGGTGCCTCCCGTTCCCGCGAGCATGCACAGTTCATCACCGGAAGGCGAGATCTCCTCCGGCTCGCGCCCATGGCGCTCGATCCATTCGGTGAAGCCGACCGCGCCCTCGGCCTCGCCGTCGAGGCACACCAACGTGGTCAGCCGCGGTAGTGCCTCGCGGATCTCCATGACCAGAGGTTCGAATCGCTTCTGGAAGAAAAGGCACCGGCAGCCGAACAGGTCGAGCAGCTGCCGGTTCTCCTCGGCGACGTTGCGAGGATTGACAGGGCACCACACCGCCCCCGCGCGGGAGATGCCGAATACGCAGGTGAGCGCGAGCGGATCGTTGGCCGACAGCACGGCGACCCGGTCGCCCCTCCCGATTCCGGAACCGAGCAGTGCTCCGGCGATCAGGCGGGACGACCGTCGCACCCCGGCGTAGCTGACCGAGGAGCCGTTCGTTGTCAGGCAAGGATAATCGCCGCCGAGAGAAAACCCCTTGTCGACATAATCACTGAGTCGCACCGTGACCTCGCTGTCTCGTGGATCCGGGCCGGCCGCCCCCCGCCGACGGCCGGCCCGGAAATCAGTTGTGGACGTCCAGTATCGGTTCGAGCACGAGTCCGAAGGCCCGCAGAGTGCCGAGCAGTTCGCGGTGCCCGAACGCCTGGCAACCGGAGGCGAAGCCGGCCCTCCTCGGCTGTTCCTGCAACAGATGAGCCGCCGCGTGCGCGTTGAGCAGGGCGGTCTGTTTGTAGTTGCAGTTGCCGTGGATGACGCAGTGCGCGCGGCCGAGCGGCCCCGACGCGTACACCGAGTCGAGCGAGGTGTTGACGCGCGGGTTCTCTCTCGGCGGCATCTCGTTGCGCACCTGCGCGGACAGTTCGTCGATGATCCGGTACTTCTCGTCGAGCGAGGCGCCCTCCATCTGCTTGAGCGCGCCCTCCACGATCTGCGGCACCCCGAGCATCAGCGGCCGGTTGAACACTCCGCCGAGTGCCCGCACGTTGGCCACGCGGGGATCTTTCTTGAACCACAACGGGTGCGACGTACCGCCCCATGGCAGCGCGAGGCCGAGCTCGTGCTGTCCTGGCACCACCAGTTCGTAGAGCCCGCCGTCAGGGGGCCATTCCACGTACTCGTTCTGTTCCAGGTAGTAGGCCGAGGAGAAGGCGGCGTTGGTCAGGATCGTGTTCGTGGAGGCGACCGTCGGGTAGCCCTTCCAGAACACCTGGATGTCGAGGGTGTCGAGGCCCGGCGTCTCAAGGCAGATGTTGGCCGCGATCTCACCGATGGTGTACATCTGGGCGATTCCCGGTGACAGCAGCAGGCCCCGCTCCGCGAAGTCGGCGCCGTAGCGCTCCTCGGCTTCGATCATCCAGTTCTGCTCGCCGTTGGTGTCGGTGTAGTGCGCGCCGATGTCGAGGCAGGCTCGCACCACCTCGTGGCCGTACCTCGCGAACGGCCCCACGGTGTTGAGCACGACCTTCGCGCCGCGGAACTGCTCGGTCAGCGCGGCCGTGTCGTGTTCGACCTCGACGATCTCGTGCTCGACCGTCTCCACCCCCGGCACCGCGGCGACCGCCTCTTCGACCCGTTTCAGGTCCCGGCCTGCCGCGAGGAACGGGATGTTGTACTCGCGCAGGTATTCGCAGATGAGCCTGCCCGTGTAACCGGAGGCTCCGTAAACGACGACGGGCTTGTCAGTAGGCACGGATGTTGTCCTTTCGTTCCAGGGAAAACCGGTCACATACCCATGCCGCCGTCGACGGGAAGGCCCGCGCCGGTGACGAACTTGGCGGCGTCGGAGGCGAGGAACACCACGGCATCGGCCATGTCGTCGACCTGCCCGAGCCGCCCCTGCGGGGTCAGCTCCACGACGGTCTTCACGGCGTCCTTCGGCGAGGGGAAGAGGCCGATCTCGGCGCAGTCCACGGCGAGCTGGTTGCCCATCGCCGTCGGCGTCAGGCCCGGGTAGACGCAGTTGACCCTGACCCCGTAGCCGAGCTTGCCCGACTCGGCCGCGGCGACCCTGGTGAGCCGGTCGATGGCGGATTTCGTCGCCGAGTACCCCGCGATGCCGGGAAAGGCGATGGTCGCGGCGACGGACGCGATGTTGACGACCGAGCCCCCGTTGCCCGCGCTGCCTCCGGGCCGCATGGCCCGGAACGCGTACTTGAGGCCGAGCGCGGTGCCGACGACGTTCACGTCGAGCATGCGGCGAAGCCCCTCGGGGTCGAGGTCGGCGATGAGGCTGGTGATCTCCACTCCGGCGTTGTTGACGAGCAGGTCGAATCCGCCGAGCGCGTCGAGGACGTTCGGGATCGCCTGTGCCCAGCTCGCCTCGTCGGTCACGTCCAGTGACACGAACTCGGCGGTGGCTCCCGCGTCGCGCAGCGACTGGGCGGTCTCCTTGCCGACGTCGTCGAGCACGTCGCCGACGGCGACGGCCGCTCCCGCCGTGGCCAGCGCCTCGGCCATTCCGGCGCCCAGCCCTCGCGCCCCTCCGGTGACCAGCGCTTTCCTGCCGGTCAGGTCGTAACTCGTCATTCGGAATCTCCTCCTTGAGATCGCTGAGCCGCCGCCCTTCCTCGCTCGTGGGCGAGAACGGAGGGTGCGCCGTGGGTCACAGAGTAGCGATGTTTGGACAGTCGTCAAGAATTTCTATGACAACTGTCCAAGGTCAATGTCGGCGACGGGACGATAGACTCGGAGCGGCCGCAGCCCGCGGACCACAGCCACCCGACGGGACGAACACGTGACCGAGGTCGCCGAAACCAAGCAGGACAAAATCGCCCGCCGCCAGGTCGACAAGTTCGAGGGGCGGCGGACGGAACTCGCGGTCGCCACCCTGCACACGCTCGCCGAACTCGGTTACGCGCGGACGAGCCTGCGGGAGATCGCGCAGAACTCGGAGTTCTCGCACGGCGTCCTGCACTACTACTTCGCGGACAAGCGCGACCTCATCACGCACGCCGTGCGCCAGTACGAGGCGGTGTGCGTGACGCGCTACGACGAGGCGGTGGCCAGTGCGACCACGGCGGCGGAACTCAAGAGCGAGTTCGCGGGAACCTTCTTCGGCACGCTGAAAGCCGACGCCGCGTTGCATCGCCTCTGGTACGACCTGCGCAACCAGAGCCTGTTCGAAGAGTCGTTCCGCGAGGACGTACTGGAGATCGACGAGCACCGCGAGGCCATGATCTGGCGGGTGATCAGCCGGTACGCCGAACTTTCCGGCGGTGAGCCCGCCACGTCGCCGGCCACGGCGTATCTCGTGCTGGACGGCGTTTTTCAGCGCGCACTGCTGCACTCACTGTCCGGAATGGACGAATCAGTGGCGCGGCTGGAGAAGGAATTCGACCGCGTGCTCGACCTGCTGGTCACGATCTAGGCAAAGGTCATTCGGTGCGGGATTTCCCGACGGTTCCGGTGAAGGTGGCGAAGGCGATGATGTTGTCGCGGTAGCTGTCGGCGGCGGCGTCGAACTCGCCGCCGCACGTGATCAGCCGCAGTTCCGGGCCTTCGGTGTTGCCGTACACCTCGTCGGCGGGGAATGCGGATTTGGGTTCCCGCGCCATCCGGGCGACGACGAACCGGGCGACGCTCCCGTCGCTTCTCCCGACCCGGATTTCGTCACCGGCTTCCAGTTCGTGCAGACGCGCGAAGATGCCGTCCTCACCGGCACCGTCGACGTGCCCGAGGATCACGGCCGGTCCGGTCTCGCCCGGCGTTGGGCTGTATTCGTACCAGCCTGCCTGCATCGGTTCGTCGACGGGCGGGACGGCGACCGTCCGGTCCGGGTTGAGTCCCAGCGGCACGAGTGACGAGCGCGCGCCGATCCTCGGCACGTCCACCCACGCCGGAACCGATCGCGGTAATGCCTGTGCCGCCGGGGTTTCCACCGTCGAGACCGACGATGGGGGCGGGGAGCCGAGGCCGTCCGGCCGCTCGGCAGAGCAGCCGGACAGCACCACGGCGATCAGCGCCAGGGCGGCGGCGAGCGTGCCGCGACCGCCCCGGTTTCCCCACGAGTGGGAACGCGGGTTCATCCGAGGTTCCTCAACGCGTGCCGGTGTGCCTGCGACGCAACACCAGCACGGTTCCGCCACCGGCGACGGCCACCGCCGCGGCAGCACCCCCGATGGCTGCCGCGGCGGTGCCCTGCTCGGGTCCGCCGCCGGTTTCCGGCGCGCCCTCGGGACGCTGGGACACCTGGTCCTCGGGTACCGGCCGCGCCTCGGGAGGTACCTGTTCCGCTCGCTCCGCCTCCGCGGCCCGCTCCTCGGCGGGTACTTCGGACACCGATGGCTCGGTGGGTTCGGGCCGCGCCGTGGGTTCGGGCCGCGCGGATTCCGTGGCGGGGGCGGGCCCGCTGGGCTGGCCCGCTTCGTCGGCCCAGCCCACCGCGGCGGTCAGCGGGAGGGTTGTGGCGGCCAGCACGGCCACAGCCGCGCACGTTCGCCCAAGCTTCATCGATGTGGTCCTTTCGTTCGGCGCCCGTCGTCAGGTGACGGACGAGGACCAGCATGGGCCGGGGTTGTCAGGATCCTGTCCGTTCGATGTGAAGAAGTCGTTCGATCGCGCACGGACCGCGAATTGTGAAGATCCTGTTCGATGGCTGGGCCGGGACCATGGCGCGGCGGCCTTTTCAGCCAAGGGCAGGCGATAATCCGCGGGGTGAGCGCACAGGTGCTGGTTGCCGAAGACGACCCGAAGCAGGCCGAGCTGATCCGGCGCTACCTCGAACACGACAACCACCAGGTGATCGTCGTGCACGACGGGCGCGCGGCCATCGAGAAGGCGCGGCGGTGCGAGCCCGATCTCGTCGTGCTCGACGTGATGATGCCCAAGGTCGACGGGCTCGACGTGTGCCGCGTGCTGAGAGCTGACTCGGACGTCCCGATCGTTCTGCTCACCGCGAGAACGACGGAGGACGACGTGCTGCTCGGGCTGGATCTCGGCGCCGACGACTACATCACCAAGCCCTACAGTCCCCGGCAGCTCGCGGCTCGGATCAGGGCGATCCTGCGCAGGTCGCGCATCGCCAGGGACCGAGGGGAGCGGCCGCTGCGAGTCGGCGACCTCGTGCTGGACCGGCAACGGCACGAGATCACGCTCGCCGGAACCCCGCTGGACTGCACACCGGCGGAATTCCGGTTGCTCGCGGTGCTGGCGGCCGAGCCGGGGCGGGTCTTCAGCCGGGGACAGTTGCTCAGCCACGCCTTCGGCACCGACAAATTCATCACCGAGCGCACCATCGACGTGCACGTGATGAACCTGCGCCGCAAGCTCGAACCCGATCCCCGGCGGCCGGTGCGCCTGCTCACGGTCTACGGAATCGGCTACAAACTGCGGGACGGCACCGATGGCACGCAGGCATAGTCTGCTCACCCGGTTGCTGGCGATGTCGGTGGTGGTGGCGGGGTGTTCGATCGGCGCGACGGCGTGGCTGGCCGCGCAGAGCACCAGCGGAGCGATCACCAGGGAGATCGGCGAAACGCTGGCAACCGACGCGAAGATCTACGACTCGCTGCTGGGGCACGCGGCAACACACCCTCGGTGGTCGGGGGTTCAGCGCCTGGTCACCGACCTTTCCGAGCAGACCGGCCGCCGGATCACGCTGACCACGACGGCAAGGGCGCCGATCGCGGACTCCGGCGGGCCGCAGGATCCGCCGCTTCCGCAAACGCCGTCGGCCGTCGTCGACCCGCTCGCCGTCGACGCGGTCCTCAAACCGGACGCCGCTGCCTCCGGTATCGACCAGCGCGCGGTCGGCCCTTACCTGCTCACGCCCGAGGAGCGCGATACGTCGCGTGCGCTGGCGCGGCGGCAACTGGAGTGCATGCGCGGGTCGGGGGAGCGGGGCGAGATCGTCGAGCGGCCCAACGGGCGCTCGGTGGTGCGGGTGGTGGACGATGTGCCGGAGAGCACCGTCGCCCAGGTGCCGGCTCGCGAGCAGGCACCCCGGCCGACCGAGCCGCCGTCCGCGGTACCGGTCGAAGAGGCCGCGATCTGTGCCGAACCGGCGGTCCCGACGGCGACGGAACGAGAGGCGACCACCGCGCTGCTGGCCTTGGTCGATGCCTGCCTCGACCGGCAGGGGCTCGGCGCGCTGGCCGTCGATCCCGCGAGCATCACCTCACCGGAGGAACTACCCGCGGGGCCTGAGGCGCAGCGCTGCGTGGACTCGGCACACCGGGAACAGCTCGCGTCCTATGTTTCCGGACCGGCGCAGCTCTACATCACCAAACCGGGAGGGGACGAACCTGCCGCTCTGTCCACTGTGGGCATATCGCGGATCGTGTGGACGGCGGCTGCCGTGCTGGTCCTGACGATCGGCGTGACGGCACTCGCCGCGAGCAAGCTCGTCCGCCCCATTCACGCGGTCACCTCGGCCGCGCGCAAGATGGGCGACGGCGACCGGTCGGCGCGCGTCGACACGAGGGCCCGAGGCGAGATCGGGGAGCTGGCCACGGCGTTCAACACGATGTCCGCCCAGATCGAGCGCACGGAAAGGCAACGCAAGACACTGGTCAGCGATGTCGCGCATGAACTGCGCACACCGCTGGTGAACGTGCGCGGCTGGCTTGAGGCCGCGCAGGACGGCGTCGCGACGCTTGACCAGCCCCTGGTCGCCTCGCTGCTTGAG
Source organism: Prauserella marina (assembly GCF_002240355.1). Classification (GTDB taxonomy): domain Bacteria; phylum Actinomycetota; class Actinomycetes; order Mycobacteriales; family Pseudonocardiaceae; genus Prauserella_A; species Prauserella_A marina. The sequence goes on along the minus strand of NZ_CP016353.1, from coordinate 4,428,049 downwards.
GAGACATTGCTGTTGCAGCACCTCATCGACGACCTGCAAGACCTCGCGCTCGCCGACGCCGGAAAGCTGCGCGTGCACACCGAACCCCTGCACACCGGTGCGATTCTCGACCAGGTCGCCGCGGCCCACCGGGGAAGGGCGGAGGCGGATGGCGTCGAACTGGCCGTGATCGTCGACGGTGATCCCGATCTTTCCGCTGATCCGGCGCGGTTGCGCCAGGCATTGGGAAACCTGGTGTCCAACGCGCTTCGGCACTCCCCTGAGGGCGGCAGGGTCACGTTGTGGGCGCGGCGCGAAGGCGAGGAGGTGCTGATCGACGTGTCCGACACCGGAACCGGCATCGACGCCGAGTCGCTGCCGCACATCTTCGATCGCTTCTGGCGCGCGGAGAAGTCGCGCGGCAGGGCAGGCGGGGGAAGCGGGCTGGGACTGGCGATCACCCATCACCTCGTGGACGTCCACGGCGGGCACATCGAGGTGCGCAGCACGCTCGGCGAGGGCACGACCTTCACCATCCGCCTGCGCGCGGACCGGAATCCGGGTTCGTGACCAGGTGGTGCGGCGTCCGGCGTGGGAAAATCGGCAGCGTGGTCGAGGTCAGGGACGCGACACCCGCGGACGCGCACGCGATCGCCGTCGTGCTGGTGCGATCGTGGCGAGCCGCTTACCGTGGTCTGCTTCCGGACGTGGTGCTGGCCGGGCTTTCCGTCGCCGAGCGGCAGCGGTTCTGGGCGAATCTGCTGACCGTCCGGCCGCCGCGCACCCGCGCGGTCGTCGCCACGACAGCCGGTGCCGTCGTCGGTTTCGCCGCGACCGGCCCACCGCTCGTGTCGGCCGACCGCGCCGATCCCGCGCTCGGTGACCTCTATGTGCTCTACCTCGTTCCCGGCGCGTGGGGCAGGGGGATCGGCTCGCGCGTGCACGCCGTCGCCCTCGACCGGCTCCGGTCCTGCGGCTTCACGCACGCGGGACTGTGGGTTCTCGACACCAACGAACGCGCGCTGCGCTTCTATCACCGCCACGGCTGGACCGACACCGGACGCTCCCGGCTCGACCGGGGACCCGGCGGCGCCGAGTTGCCCGAACGGCGACTCCACCACGACCTGATCCACTGACGGGACCGGGCGTGATTCGGCCGAGTGGTCCGAGAACCGCTCATCCGACCCGCGCCGTCGGTGTTCTGCGGTGCACCCGCAGCACCGTCGTCACCACGAAGGCGGCCGTGACGGTGAGCAGGATGCCCGCCTCGATCAACTGGAACAGCCAGTATCGGTCGGCAGGCTGGTACTCGATGAGCTGGCGGCAACCGCCCTGGTAGTACGCGCTCTCGGTGAGCGGGGCCCCGGCCGGAACACAGACCCGGTCGACCGCGTCGCCGTCGATCTCCCTGCCTTGCCCGTCCAGCCACCGGCTACCGACGAGATAGGTGTCGGGCCCCACTCCCTGATCGGCGGCGGTCACCTCCAGTTGCCGAGGCGCGGCGAACCCGTCGCGGTTGGTCATGAACAGGAAGAGCGCTACGGCGAAGACGCCGACCGTGATGGCCAGCGCTGGCAGTACCCGCTGTGCCACGGCTCCCGCGGCGACGCCCAGCGTGAAAGCGAACAGCCACCACGCCGCGGGTACGACACCGGACACCGTGAACAGACCGGGATCGGCGAAGCGGTGCCCGGCGAGACCGGTGCCGTCGAACACGCCGAGCCACGCGCTGATCATCGCGCCGAACGCGAGCCCGGTGATCACGACGACCGCCGCGAGCCCGCCCAGTTTGGCGAGCAGCCACCTGCCCCGGGAGACCGATTGCGTCCAGGCCAGCTTGTGGGTCGCGCGCTCGTATTCCCCCGCCAGTACGGGAACACCCCAGAATATGCCGATCAGCAGTGGTACCAGAGGGAACCAGCCGAGCACCGTCGAAACTTCGGTGAACCGGTCGCGTGCCCGCGCGCCGGAGGGGTCGTCGCCGAGGGCGCCGGACACGCTGATTCCGTGCACCAGCAACGCGATGCCCAGCGCGGCGAGGAAGGCGGCCGTCACCAGAATCTGCACCCGGTGCTGGCGCCAGGTCATCCACAACACGAGACATCGTCCTTCGGTTCGCGGGTCATCAGGTGGCCGAGGTCAGTGTCGGCCTTGGCAAAACGGCTGCTTCCGGTCTGCGGAGGTAAGCCAGGACGAGCTCTTCGAGGCAGGGGGAGCGAACCGGCCATTGTGGATCGAACACGGCCTGTCCCTCCGCGCGGACGAGCAGGGAGGTCTGTCCTTCGCCCGCGCCCTGTTCCACGACCGTGAACCGGTCGGCGATCGCGGGAACGGACCCGGCTGGGCAGGACAGCACCCGGTGCCGGTCGGTCAGGTCGTCGATGTCGCCGTTCACCTGCACGGCCCCGCGGTTGAGCACGATGAGCCAGTCGCAGGTGTCGGTCAGGTCGGCGACGACGTGGGAGGACAGGACGACCGAGAGTTCCCTTTCGGCGACAGCGGCCATGAGGCTCGTCATCACCTCGTGCCGGGCCAGCGGGTCGAGGTTGGCCAGAGGTTCGTCCAGCACCAGCAGTTCGGGACGTTTGGCGATCGCCATGGTCAACGCGACCTGCGCCTGCTGACCGCCGGAGAGCCGTCCGGTCTTGCGCTTGGCCGAGATGCCCAGATCGGCCAGCCGTCGTTCCGCGAAAGCCTTGTCCCAGCGGGGATTCAGGTGCCGCCCGAACCGCAACATGTCGGCGACGGTGAAACCGGGGTACAGCGGTTTCTCCTGCGCCAGGAAGGCCACGTTCGGCAGCGCCTTTCCAGCCGGTTCGCCGAGCACCCTGATGTGCCCTCTCGTCGGCTCCAGCAGGCCGACCGCGAGGTGCAGGAGGGTCGTCTTTCCCGCGCCGTTCGGGCCGACGAGCGCGACGACCCTTCCCTGGGGGATGCTCAGCGAGCAGTCGCGCAGGGCCCAGTCCCCGTGGTAGCGCTTGGCGAGCGCGGTCGCCGTCACCATGTCCCGTTCCGTCATCCGGTGGCCCCCTTGACCTCGCCCGCCGCGCCGACGACGGATTCGAACAGCGCGCGAACGTCCTCGTCGTCGAGCCCGGCCGTGTGCGCCGACCTGAGCCAGCGGGTCAGTTCCTTGCGCAGCCGGGCATGGTCGGTGAACGCGGCGCCGCCCAGGGTGCGTTCAACGAAGGTGCCCAGTCCCGGCTTTCCGCTCACCAGCCCTTCCCGTTCCAGTTCCCGGTAGGCCTTGAGGACCGTGTTGGGGTTGATCGCCAGCTTCTCCACGACTTCCTTCGCCGTGGGCAGCCGGTCTCCCCGCGACAGCGTGCCGAGCCGAAGCGCGCTCTTGACCTGGTGCACGAGCTGGAGGTAGGTCGCGACGCCCGAGCCTCGGTCGAGGCGAAAGTCGATCACCTAAGCACCCTTTCACTAATTAGATAGTGAAAGGGTGCATCTGGCGGGTGCCTGCTGTCAAGGCCGCTCGAACGCGAGTTCCGGGCGCCGGAACGAGCGCTGTGTCCGGCGTGACGACGTGGCTAGCGTCGCCACGACATCCGGTCACACCGACCGCCCAGGAGGCACGATGAGCGCAGAACTCACCGTCGAGCGCGGCAGCGCCATGCTCACGGACGAGGGAACCAGCCGGTTCGTCCAGACAGCCACGCACCGCGTCCACTACAACGAAGCCGGCTCAGGACACCCGGTGATCCTCCTGCACGGCAGCGGGCCCGGTTCCACCGGCTGGAGCAACTTCCGCGCCAACATCGCCTATCTCGCCGAGTCGTTCCACGTGTACGCGGTGGACATGCCGGGGTGGGGCCGCAGCGACACCCAGACCCCGGAGACGGGCTACGACCACGTCGCCGCCCTCGTCGCCTTCATGGACGAACTGGGCATCGAGAAGGCAGCGCTCGTCGGCAACTCGATGGGTGGCATCACCTCCATCTCCACCGCGATCCTCCATCCGGGACGCGTGAGTCACCTGGTTTCCATGGGTGCTCCCGTCCCCGGCCAGAACACGTGGGCGGCCAACGGTTTGAGCGAGGGCCTGAAGATCCTCTTCCGGACCTACCTGGAACCCACGATCGAGAACATGAGGCAGGTCACCGAGATCATGACCTTCGACTCGTCCTCGGTCGGCGACGACCTGGCCGCGCTGCGGCTCGACGCCGCGCTCGCGCACCCCGAGCACCTGGCGAGCTGGAACGAGGCCCCCGGTGGTACGCCGCTGAGTACCGAGTACTTCACCTACGGGCCGCGCCTTGCCGAGATCACCGCGCCGACGCTGGCCATCCACGGCCGTGACGACCGGGTGGTCAGCTACGAGCAGAGCCTGCGCCTGGTGAGTGCCGTCGACGATTCCCGGTTGCTGCTGATCAACCAGTGCGGTCACTGGGCGCAGATCGAGCACGCGGACGAATTCAACCGCGTGGTCGGCGAATTCATCCGGAACAACTGAGCGGGAGGCCCTTCATGACCATGGTGACGCCGCGGGTTCGGCAGGACGCCGAACTCCTCAGGTCGGTGGAGGACTTCCTCTACTTCGAAGCCGAACTGCTCGACGAGTGGCGCCTGCACGAATGGCTCGCGCTGTTCAGTGAATCGGGCCGCTACCTCATCCCTTCCACGGACAAACCGGACGGCGACCCGGCCAGAGACCTCTTCCTCGTCCAGGACGACCGGTTCCTCCTCGAACAGCGGGTGAACTCACTACAGACGAGGGCAGCGCACGCGGAGTACCCGCACTCGCGGACCCGCAGGCTCGTCACGAACGTCAGAGCAAGCAGCGAGGACGGACACGTCGGCGTGCGCGCCAACTTCGCCGTCTTCCGCGCTCGCAACGGCGTCGTGGACACCTACTTCGGCCGGTACGAGCACGTGCTTGAGCGTTCGGGTGAGGAGTTTCGCTTCGTCACTCGTAAGTCCATTTTGGACCTCGACGCCCTTCGTCCGCACGGCAAGGTCAGCATCATCCTGTGAGCCGCCTCGAAGACCAGGTCGCCGTGGTCACCGGGGCGAGTCCCAACATCGGCGGTGCCCTCGCCGCGGGACTGGCCGCACAGGGTGCGCGCGTGGTGTGCACGGACATCTCGGAGACCGTCGCGCGCGCGGCTGCCGAGCGGATCGGTGCCGAGGGCGGTGAGGCCGTCGCCGTCGTCGGCGACGTCACCGACCCCGGCCACGCCGACGAGGTCATGCGGATCGCGCTCGACCGTTGGGGGCGGGTCGACGTGCTCGTCAACAACGCGGTCTACTTCGACCAGCGCGGGCTGCTCGACATGCCGGTCGACGCCTACCGTCGTCAGGTCGACATCATCCTCGGCGGGGCCTTTCTGTTCTCCCGCGCCGCCGCGCGAGCGATGATCTCCGGCGGCAGGGGCGGCAGTATCGTCAACGTGCTTTCGACGGCCGCGTGGCAGGGCCAGCCTGGCAACATCGGCTACTCGACGGCGAAAAGCGGTCTGATCAACTTCACTCGCTCCGTGGCGATGGAACTCGCCGAGCACGGCATCCGCGTCAACGGCTTCACTCCGACGGCCACCCAGCCCCAGGACCCGGAACTGGTGCGGCAGGTCGGCAGGCTGGGACGGGCCGAAGGCAAGTTCCCGATGGACTTCGCGGGACAGTTGCCGATGCGCCGCCTCCCGACGCCGGATGACTACGTGGGCGCCGTGGTCTTCCTCGCGGGGCCCGACTCCGCGATGATCACCGGCAGCAACATCACGGTGGATGCCGGTGCCACCGCGAAGTACTGGCCATGGCAGCCGGGTCACGCCTGAGCCAGGTCTGTCAGACACGCCGAAGGGACCCGCCGGTAACCAGGCGGGTCCCTTCGGCGTGCCGTTGTCAGGCGGGCTGGGCCAGTGGTGGCTCCAGGTCCTCGATGCCGCAGCGCTTGGCGACCGCTTTGCGCAGCCTCATGAAGGCGCGGGCGTCGTCGACGACGACACCGCCGACGACCTTTCCCACCTCGTCGGCGTACACCGCGACGAGGTCGTCCGGCCCGTCGCCCGCGAGGCGCGCCAGCGTGCCGCGTGCGGGAAGGCCCGCGATCTGCACGCGGTGGCCGTACTGGTCGGACCACACGTAAGGCGCCTGCGCGCGGGGCGCGGGCGTTCCGGTGATCGCCGCGGCGACCATGGCGCCGTGTTCGTTGGCGTTGGTCCAGTGCTCGATCCGGACCGGCTCGGCGTAGTGAGGATGCGGCCAGCGGGCGACGTCGCCGGCCGCGAACACCGAGGGATGGCCGATGACGCGCAGGTCTTCGCCGCACTCGACACCGTCGCCGACCGGCAGTCCCGAACCGGCCAGCCACCCGGTGGCGGGGCTGGCTCCGATTCCGACGACGACGAGATCGGCGGGAAGGACTTCGCCGTCGGCGAGAGCCACGCCCTCGACGGAGGTGTCGCCCGTGAAGCCCGCGAAGCGGACGCCGGTGCGGACCGTGACCCCGTGCCGGGTGTGCAGTTCGGCGAGCCGGGCGCCTACCCGGTCGCCGAGGAGGTGCGACATCGGTGTCTCCCGCGCTTCGACGACGGTCACCTGGCAGCCGCGGGCGTTCGCGGCGGCGGCGAACTCGGCGCCGATGAAGCCGGCGCCGATGACGACGACGCGGGGCAGGGCAGCCAGCCGGGAGCGCAAGAAGCTCGCGTCGTCCGCGGTGCGCACGGTGTGCACCCCCGCGCGTTCCGAGCCGGGGAGGGTGCGGGGCGACACGCCGGTGGCGATGACGAGATGGTCGTAGGCGTGGTCTCCGGCGCTGGTGCGCAGCACCTGGCTCGCGGGATCGAGGCCGGTCGCGCGCACCCCGAGGCGCAGTTCGACCCGCGCGTGGGCCAGCTCGTCCTCCGACAACAGCGGTGGCGGCGCGGCGGGCGCGTCGGCGGCCAGCTGTTGCTTGGAAAGAGGCGGTTTGTCGTAAGGGTGGTGGGGCTCCTCGCCGATCAGAGTGATCGTCCCTTCGAAACCCCGCATGCGCAGTGCCTGGGCGGTGCGGACACCGGCCACGGAGGCACCGACGATGACCACGCGCGCCACGCTCAGGCCCCCATCGCTGCCGGACCTGAGGCATCGGCCGACGACTCGTCCGAGCCGGTGAGCACGACGTGTACCTCGTCGCCTTCGACGACGACCTCGTGCATGCGCAAGGCGATCGTGGCCGGAAAGCACATCGGCTTCCCCGTTCTGAGGTCGAAGCGGGCCATGTGCAGGGGGCAGACGACCTCGTCGCCGTCGAGGTCGCCCTCGGTCCCGAGCGAGAACTGTTCGTGCGTGCAGGAATCGTCGCTGGCGAACCAGTCGCCGTCCTCGGTCAGGTACACCGCGACCGGGGTCGCCCCCTCGACCGTCAGGGTGCCTCCCGGCTCGATCTCGTCGACCTTGCAGGCGAAGATTCGCGCCATCGCATGTCCTTTCTGGACGGTGAGGGCGCGCGGGACCGGTTCCGCGCGGCTGTCGGACCGAGTGTGCGGTCGTCTCGCGGCCCGCTCCAGGGGATGTTTCGGCCACCGGAACCGCTCGCCGCCGCGAGCCGCCATCCCGGGGCCCGGTTCCGGCGACCGGAACACGCCCTATCGCCGACCTCGCCGCCTCCTGACAGTGAGGGCAGCCGACGCCATCGGTGAGCGGCTGGTTTCGAACAAGGAGGTTTGATGACCGCTCAACCCCTGATCCGCGAGCTCAGATCCAATGTGGACCAGACGTCCTCTTCCGCGGCCAAGGTGCTCGTGTTGCTGACGACGATGCTCAACAGTGGCCGGGCCGCCGTGAGCCTGACCGAGGTGGCGCTCGCGGCCGGTCTGCCCAAGAGCACGGCCCATCGGCTGCTGGGGACTCTTGAGGACCACGGTTTCGTGGACAGGGATGGCTGTCTCTACCGCCTCGGCGACAGCTTTCTCGACCTCAGCGAGACAGCGCGCTGGTCTCCCTTCGCCGACCTACGGGATGCCGCCTACCCGCGACTCGCCGGTCTCTTCGAGCGTTCCGGTGCGGTCGCCGTTCACCTCGCGGTGCTCCGTGGCCGCTCCATCCAGTACGTCGACAAGCTGATGCGCCCCGAGGGCGTCCGGCTGCCGACCAGGGTCGGGGGCCGCTTTCCCGCGGCGTGCACCGGCCTTGGCAAGGCCATGCTCGCCGTCGGCCCTCCCGAGGTGCTCGAAGACGTGCTCGTCGGCCCGCTTCCCCGCGCCACGCCGCACTCGGTGACCGCGCACGGGCGGCTGCTCAGCCAGCTTCGGCACGTCAGGGACGACGGGTTCGTCGTGGAGCGGGAGGAAGCGTGCCACGGTTTCGTCTGCGTCGCAGCGCCGATCCTCTCCGGTGGCGAGCCGATCGCGGCGCTGTCGATGGCGGTGGCCACCGTGGCGCTGGGCCGCTCGCCGGGCGGCAAGACTGCCGAACTCGGCCGTCTCGTGTCGGCGACGGCGGAAAGCATTGGTGCCGCGATGGTGCCGTCGATGGTCAGGCCAGGAGTTCCGGCGGCCGGGACGACGCATTCCCTCCTGGAGCGGGCCCGGGTTGACTCGGCGGCAGCCAGCCCGAAGAGCCTGGAGCGGTCGGTTGTCCATTGACGTACGCATTGAGCCCGAGGTGTCGACGGCCATCGTCGCGGGCGCGAAGGTGGCGGTGTCCACTGTGCTGCTTGGCGGTGTTCCCCGTGGCGCGACGGTGATCGTCGCCGGCCCCGACGGACTGGACTCCGCCGAATCCACCGAGCTGATGAATGCCTTGGCGCGGCACGGTTACGAGTCGGTCCTCGCCACACCTTGCGGTCGCGGAACGGACGACGACGTCGCTCGTGCCCTCGTCGGCCACCTGGTGGATCGAGTCGACGCGCGAGGGTGGCCACCGGAACAGGTGGGAGTCATCGGCTACGGGCAGGGTGCCCGTGCCGCCCTGATCGCCGGCTCCGAAACGACCTTCGGCGCGGCCATCAGCGTTCCGCGTGACGCACGGACGCTGACCGGGCCAGGCCGCGTCACGAGCCTGCGGACACCGTGGCTCGCCATGGCCGGTCTCGGGTCACGCGGCGAGCTGACGGGGGAGTTGAGTTCCTACCGCGAGGAGGTCACGAACCGGTCGGCCGAGCACACCTCGGTCGTCGGCTACCCGGGAGTGACGCACTGCCTCCACGACTCGACCGACGCTCTCGTCCACGCCGCCGTCTTCGACTCGTGGCAGCGCACGGCGGAATGGCTCAACGCCCACGTCGTTCCCAGGCCCACCCCGTTGGCCGATGCCTGGCGGCAACGCCGCGAGGCCACCCTGTCCGATCCCGGCTGAATCCCTTCCCACTCCGAAGAAATGGTGTTGCCCATGTCGCAGTACATCGACGACGACCGTCGGATGCCCCGGTTCCGGGTGAACCGGAAGGTCATGACCGATCCCGACGTTTTCGCGAGGGAGAAGGAAAAGATCTTCGACAAGACGTGGCTGTATCTCGGTCACGAGACGGAACTGAGGAAGCCCAACGACTTCAAGACGAGGAACGTGGGTGGCCGCCCGCTCATCTTCACTCGCGACAAGAAGGGCCGGATCAGGGTGTGGGTGAACTCCTGCCCACACAGGGGGGCGATGCTGTGCAGGGAGGGCTCCGGCAACGCGCGCTTCATGACGTGCGCCTACCACGGGTGGAGTTTCAGCACGAGCGGTGACCTCGTTTCGATGCCTGGAGACACGGCCTACGGCCCCGGCTTCGAGCGCCCCGGTCTCGCCGCACCGGCCAAAGTGGACTCCTACCGGGGTTTCGTCTTCGTCAGTTTCGACCCGGAGATCGTCGACCTCAAGACCTATCTCGCCGGTGCGGCCGAATACCTCGATCTCGTGTCCGACATGTCGGTCGAGGGAATGGAAGCCCTCGAAGGAACGCATCACTATTCGGCGCGAGCGAACTGGAAGCTGCTCGTGGAGAACAGTTTCGACGGTTACCACGCCATGTCGACCCACCAGCGCTACTTCGAGATGATCGTCGCGGCGAGGGGGCCCATCGACGCCGGAAGCTCACTCGCCAATTCACGTTCGATCAACCTCGGCAACGGTCACGCCGTGACCGTGGGCGCATCAGGCAGCGGTGACATCTTCGGGCGCGCGCTCTCGGCCGAGGCCAGGGCCGAGCGCGAGGCGCGTTACGAGCGGTTGCGTGCCAAGTACGGCGAAGGGTGGGTCGAGCGCCTCAACGGCATCCGCAACATGGTGATTTTCCCCAACCTCGTGGTGATCGACCTCGTCATGGGCGTGGTCATCCGCAAGATCGACCCGATCGCCCCCGACTACATGGAGGTGACGGCATGGGAACTCGCCCCGCCGGAGGAGGGCCCTGAGCTCAAACGCCAGCGGCTGGACAACTTCCTCACCTTCTGGGGGCCGGGCGGCCTTGCCTCACCCGACGACGTCGAGATGCTGGAAAGCGCGCAGAGCGCCTACGCCTCCGTCGCCGAACTGGAGTGGTCCGACATCTCCCGAGGCATGCACTCGAACGTGCCCATCCAGTCCGACGAATACCAGATGCGCACGTTCTGGCGGCGGTGGAACGAAATCATCACCGGCGAAGTCCTCCCTCCCGAGGAGTACGACCCGTTGCCCGGGTACTGGACGGCGCCCCGGCTCGACCTTGAGGCGGACACGCCCGTCACCAGTTTCTGACCCGCCGGCACGACGAGACCGAGGAGAACACCATGGGAGAGGTCATCGGGCTGGGCATGACCCATTACCCGCTGCTGCTGGGACCGGACGAGTCGATGGCCGCGCTGCTGCGCTCGACCCTCAAGGACCCCGACATCCCGGAGAAGGAGAAGGACCCCGCCAATTGGTCCGAGTTCGCGCGGCAGGAGTGGTCCGACGACGGCGGCACGGCCGCCGCGTCGAGGCACCGGGCCGAGCTGCGTGCTCACCTCGGCCGCATCCGGGCCGAACTCGACGCGTTCGAACCGGATGTCGTTCTCGTGTGGGGGGACGACCAGTACGAGAACTTCCGGGAGGAGGTCATCCCGAGTTTCTGCGTGCTGGCCTACGACGACACGGAAGTCGACCCCTTCGGGGTCATCAAGAAACTCGGCCTGCCCAACGCGTGGGGACTGCCCGACTCACATTCGTTCACGATGAAGGGCCTACCGGACTTCGGGAAGCACGTGGCAAGGGAAGTTCTCGACTCGGGCATCGACATCGCGTACTCGTACGTGCCACGGCCTGGCACGAATTTCCCGCACGCCTTCGCGAACACGCAGATCTTCCTCGACTACGACAACGTCGGGAAAGAGTTCCCCTACCCGATCCTGCCCATCGCCGTGAACTGCTACGGCGAGCACGTCATCGCGCGCAGGGGTGGAATCGCGCGGTTCGCCGAGATCAACGCGGGGGAGGACCTCGATCCGCCCGGGCCCACCCCTCGCCGGTGCTATGAGCTCGGCAGGGCCATCGGCAAGGTCGTCGGTGGCAGCGACCTCAGGGTCGCGCTCGTGGCCTCGTCGAGCTGGTCGCACGCCTTCCTCTACGACGAGGGATGGCACCTGCGCCCGGACACCGACGCCGATCGCGCGCTCTACGAGGCCATGGTGGCAGGCGACCACGAACCGTGGATCGAACGCACGAGCCAGGAAGTCGTCCACTCGGGCCAGCACGAAATCCTCAACTGGCACTGCCTGCTCGGGGCTACTCGTGAACTGGGCATGAAACTCGCGTGGAGCGACCTCGTCGAGACCGAGATCTTCAACTCCAACAAGGCTTTCGCGGTCTTCAGGTGATCTCGTGCCGCTCCGCGTCGGCCCGGCCGGGAAGACCGACCTCCCGTCCCGGCATCCACCGCCGTTCGTGACCGGAGGCCGCGAGCGTATCCCTGATCTCGACCGCGAGGCGGGCGGCCGTGGTGCGCAAGGCGTGCGCCGCCTGAGGGTGCAGCCGGGTAGAGGAGGGGTAGATCAGGCCGAGCGCGCCGACCGCCTCGCCCTGGATGATGATCGCCGAGGCCATTCCCGCGATCCCCGCGCGGGTCTCGTCGAACTGCCGGGCGAGGTTGTCGGCGCGAACCTGGCGCAACTGTTCGAGGAGCACCGCCGGGTCGGTGATCGAAGCCGGGGTCATGGCGGGCAGCGGGCGGGGCAGCGCCGTTTCCAGGGCGTCGCGCGGATCCCACGCGAGCAGCACCTTGCCGAGTGCCGCGCTCGTGGCCGGTACTCGCGCGCCGACCAGGACGCGCTCGGCGTGCCACTCGAGGGAGCCGACCTGATCGAGCACGACGACGTCGAAATTGCGGAGCACACCCAGCGCGACGGTCTGGCCGAACCACTGGTGCAGGCGGGCCATGTGGGGCAGGGCCAGCTCCCGCATCAGGTTGGCGGGGGCGAAGGAGGCCAGCCGGGCGAGGCGGACGCTCACCCGGTAGCCCTCGTCGATGTGCTCGACGACGTCGAGTTCCACGAGCCGCGTGAGCAGCCGGTGCACGGTCGACTTCGGCAGGTCGGCGGCCCTGGCCAGCTCGGTCAGCGTCATCACCCTGTGCGACGCGTCGAAAGCCCAGAGCAGGTCGAAGGCTTTGGCCAGTATCGAAGGCGACTCGCCCCGAGGGGAACCGTTGTTCGTGATGACGGACCTCCTCGTCCGCGGGCACAGGTGTGCAGGACATCCACACTACCCACTCGCCAGTGTGGCGGGAATGGACGTTTCATTCCCGTTGCCGGTTGTGACGAGAAGGAGACGGCGTGATCCAGCCCGTTTTGCCAGGTGCGGTCGTCGACACCCATGCCCACTTCTTCCCCAGGGGCCTCGGTGACCCGTCGAGGGGCACCGACCCTCGCTGGCCGGTGCTGCGACCCGACCCCGGTGACCCGAAGAGTGGCGGTATCCACCGAGGTGAGCTGCTGTTCCGGCGGGTCGACAGCCGGTTGTGGGACGTCGGGGACCGATTGGCTTCGATGACGGCCTGCGGCATCGGGCAGCAACTGATCTCGCCGGTCCCCGTCATGCTCACGACGTGGGCAGACGCGGCCCCCGCCGCGGCGTTCGCAAAAGAGGTCAACGACGGTATCGCCGCCGCGGCGGGTGCCTCCGCCGGTCGGCTCGTCGGCCTGGCCTGCGTCCCGTTGCAGGACGTCGAGGCCGCGATCGCCGAACTTGAGCGCGCCGTGACCCAGCTCGGTCTCGCCGGCGTCGAGATCGGCACCCGGATCGGGGACCGCGAGCTGGACGACGCCGAGCTGGCTCCGTTCTTCGCCGCCGCGGCCGACCTCGGTGCGGCGATCTTCGTGCACCCGATGGACGGCGGCGCCGGCGCGGTCCGGCGATCCGGTCAGCCCTACGACTTCGGTCTCGGCATGCTCACCGACACCGCGCTCGCGGCGACGGCCCTGCTCACCGGTGGGATCCTGGACCGCCATCCAGGGCTGCGGTTCGGCTTCGCGCACGGGTGCGGGGTCCTCGCCTGGGCGGCGCCGAGGGTGGGCCTCGCGTTGTCGGTATGGGGCGAGGAAGGCCGCAGCGCCGCTTTCGACGACCTGTTGCGCCACCTGTGGGCCGACACCCTCGTGCTCGATCCCGCGCACCTTCCGCTGCTCGTGCACCGCTTCGGCCGCGGCCACGTCATGGTCGGGACGGACGCCCCCTTCATTCCCGGTCAGCTCGCCGGGCTTGCCGGGTTGCTCGCGGGCGGCATCGAGCACGGATTGAGCCGGACCGACATCGAAGCCATCGCGGGTTCGAACGGCCGCGCGTTCTTCTCGCGCCCTGACCGCCCCTGACCGCGTCGCCGAGGATGCCGGTCCGGTTCCGGGGCACGGAAAAGACGGCGCGGAAATCGGGCGCGGGCCCGTGAGGATGCGGCGAACACGTTGACCAAACGGCCGTGCCGAGGAGAGGAAAAGCCATGATCGACAACGAAGTGATCATCGTGGGAGCGGGGCCTGTCGGGCTCATCGCCGCTCTCGGTCTTGCCAAGCGGGGGATCGGTGTGACCGTGCTCGACGCGGCTGGCGACATCCTCGACGAGCCCCGCGGCATGACCTACCACTGGGCGGCGCTTGCCGGTCTCGAACGGCTCGGCGTACTCGCCGACGCCATGGAGATCGGGTATCTCAAGCACGACTGGAGCGCGCAGGTCTTCCGCACCGGCGAGCGACTGTCGATGGACATCGGGCTGCTCAAGGACGACGTTCGCCATCCATACAGCCTCGTTCTCGGTCAGGACGCGCTCGGCCGCGTCGTCATGCGGCACCTCGCGAAGCACGCCTGCGCCGACATCAGGTGGGGGCATGCCGTCACCGGTTTCGACCAGGACGACACTGGCGTCACCGTGCGGGTCGAGACCGGCTCGGGGACGAGGGAATGGCGCGCGCGGTGGCTCGTCGGCGCCGACGGTGCCCGCAGCATCGTGCGAAGCGGGCTTGGGCTCGGCTTCGAGGGCATGACGTGGGGCGAACGTTTCGTCGCCACCAACTGCCGTGGCCGCTACGAGGACCACTTCGTCTCGGGATATCTCATCGACTCCGAATACGGCGCGGTCGTGCACCAGATCACCACCGAAGGGTTGTGGCGCCACACGTTCGCCGAGTCGCTTGAGCTGCCGGAGGAAGGCATCGAAAAGCGGATGGCGGACTACTTCCGGGCGGTGCTGCCTGGGACGGACTTCGAGCACGAGATCCTCCGCTGGCGGCACTACCGGATGCACCAGCGCTCCGCCGAGACCTATCGCGTCGGCAGGGTGCTGCTCGCCGGTGACGCCGCCCATGTCACCAACCCGACTCGCGGCTTCGGGCTCGTCGGTGGCATGTTCGACGCGTTCACGCTCACCGAGGCGCTGGGCGCCATCCTGCGCGACGGTGGCGACGACGCTCTGCTCGACGCGTACTCCGAGGCTCGGCGGCGAGTCTTCTGGGACTACACGACCCCGATTTCGAGCGACAGCAAGCGGCTGGTTTTCGAGCCGACGCGGGAGCGCCTCGAAACTTTCAGAACCGTGGCGGCCGATCCCGACAAGACCCGCCGCTATTTGCTGAGTGGGGTCGCACTGGCGACCCCCTCGCTGTTGGGGACGATGAACGTGTGGGAGACGGTCGGGGCCTCGCCCGGACTCGGCGACCTCTGACGAATCGAGACGCCCTTGGTGGTGACCACACGGTCACCACCAAGGGCGTCTCGGTCGGTTCGGTTCAGTTCGTGACGGGAGGCGTCGCCGCCGGTGCCTTGGCCTCGTCGTGCGCCTCGTACAGCGAATTCTTGCTCGTCTCGCGCATGAAGATCACGGAAACGAGTGCGACGGCCGCGAGCACGGCGAGCATGATCGACAGCCCGATACTCCCGTGGCTGGCGAGAATCGGGGCCGCGATGATCGGCGGGATCGCTCCCGCGACGACGCTGCCGATGTTGAAGGACACCCCGGTGCCGGTGCTGCGGTAGGAGGTGCGGAAGGTCTCGGGCAGGAACACCGTCGTCGAGCCGTTCGACAGCCCGACGACGAAGAGAGTCACCGTCAGGGCGACGCCGACGAGCCACACCACGGCGGAGTCGACCAGAGGGAACAGCACGAATGCCCACACGACGGCGGATCCGTTGCCGAGCATGAGGATCCTTCTGCGGCCGATCTTGTCCGAGAGGCGCGCGCCGATGACCTGGCCCGCGATGCATCCGGCGATCGCGATGAACTGGATGGTGAGCATGCTGTTCTTGGAAAGCCCCAGCACGGCGGTGCCGTAGTTCGTCAGGTAGACCGCGCCCATGTAGAAGAACGACAGCCACATGAGGACGGAGCCCGAGGCGAGGAAAACCTCGCGGCCCTGCTTGGCGAACAGTTCGCGGACCGGGGCCTTGGTTGCCTTGGCGTCGCGGGCCTTGGCCATGGCGTCCTTGAAGACGGGTGTGTCCGTGACGCCGAGCCGGACCCATAGGCCGACCGCGACCAGTAACGCGCTCAGCACGAAGGGCACTCGCCAGCCCCAGGAGAGGAACGACGCGTCGGACATGGTGAGCCCGGTGATGAGGAAGGTGAGCGTGGCCAGCAGCAGGCCGAAGGTGGTCCCGAGCGTCTGGGCGAGTGAGTACCAGCCCCGCTTGCCCTGAGGCGCGTGTTCGACGACGAAGAGCGCGGCACTGCTCCATTCACCGCCGACGGCGAGCCCCTGAAGGAAGCGCAGCACGATCAGCGCGATGGGGGCGAAAAGGCCGATGGTGTCGCCGGAGGGCAGGAGACCGATCAGCACGGTCGCGATGCCCATCACGAGCATCGTGGTGACCAGGGTCGTCTTGCGTCCGATCCGGTCGCCCATCTGCCCGAAGACCAGGCCGCCGAGGGGGCGGGCGAGGAACGCGACCCCGAAGGTGGCGAACGATGCCGCGGTCCCCGCCGCCGGCCCGAGCGCGGGAAAGAAGATCTGCGGAAAAACGAGGGCGGCCGCTGTCCCGTAGATGAAGAAGTCGTAGTACTCGATCGTTGTTCCCATGAACGAGGCCGCGACCACTCGCCCCATGCCCTTGGGTTGTTCAGATGCTTGCGACATCGTGCACCTCTCGCGATCCAGGGGCGAGCGTTGCGCCCCGTGGGTGATAACGGAGGAACCTAGGACGATCCCACCCAGCGGGCACCAAGTCGTTCTAGCCCTCGGAACCGTCCTTCATTCGATATCGAGGAGGTTTCCGGTGAGCGGACGTCGCGGCGGAATCGCCCTTGTCGCGAGGCCGAACTCGGAAGCCGTCATCGTGTTCCGGCTTCACGAGTTCGGTGCCGTCATCGAGAATCGTCAACCAATGTGGTTCTCGGCCGCGTCGAGCAGCAGCTTCGCGGCAACCGTCGCTCCGTCGTCACGGATCGTGGCGGCGACGGTGGTCGCACGGGCTCGGGTCTCGGGGCTCAGGGCCGTCTTGAGCGCGGCGGCAAGGGATTCGCGGGCAGGGACGGGGCCGTCGTGCGCCACGCCGATGCCGAGCTCGGCGACGCGACCGGCCCAGTAAGGCTGGTCAGCCAACTGGGGAACCACCACCTGGGGGGCACCGGCGTGGGTGGCGGTGGTCGTGGTGCCCGCGCCGCCGTGGTGCACGACGGCGGCCACCCTGGCGAAGAGCGCCTGATGGTTGACCTCGCCGACGATGAAGCAGTCGTCGTCGCCGTCGACCGGGGTGAGGTCGGCCCAGCCGCGCCCGATGACGATGCGGCGGCCCTGCTCGCGGACCGCCTCGACGGCCACCTCGGCGGCATCGCCCGAGGCGTGCATCGGCATGCTGCCGAAGCTGACGAACACCGGAGGCTCGCCCGCGTCGAGGAACGCCACCAGATCGGAGGGGAGCGGGCGTTCGTCCGGCAGGATCCACGCGCCGGTCTGAACGACGTCCAGGTCAGGCGTCTCCCGCCACGGATCCAGTACCGGATCGGTCGCCAGCCACGGCCGGTCGCCGACGACGTAGTCGCGGACGTTGTCCACCAGGGGAAGGCCCGCCACGGCCCTGTTCGTGTTGAGCGCTTCACCGAACAGCGCGTCGATGTTGCGGGCGTCCAGGTCCCACAGCACCCGGTTGTCGGTCACCTCAGGAGGGAACGGCCGCCCCGGATAGGCCAGCGGCTCGCGGTGCGGCGCAGGCAG
The DNA here is from genome assembly GCF_002240355.1 of Prauserella marina. Taxonomy (GTDB): domain Bacteria; phylum Actinomycetota; class Actinomycetes; order Mycobacteriales; family Pseudonocardiaceae; genus Prauserella_A; species Prauserella_A marina. Next base: position 4,410,515 of record NZ_CP016353.1, on the reverse strand, counting down.
GGTGAGTTGCTGGAAGGTCACGGACACCGAAGGGATACCCAGCAGTTCGGCCACCGAAAGCGCGCCGGCCGCGGCTGGCATCATTCCGGTCGCCATGAGAACGTCGCACCCCTCGGCGACCGGGGTGATCGCCTCGAACTGCCCCGCGATCACCTCGGCAGCGTGGCGAGGCAGGCCGGACGCGGGTGGGGCAGCCTTCGCCCACGCCCGCGCCGACTGGCTGACGGGCACCAGCGATACGTCCACGTCTCCCAACCGCCGCGCGAAATCCTCGTCCGGCGGCGCGCAGACGCGCACCTTTGCACCGAGTTCCCGCAGCCGGACCGCGAGCCCCACCAATGGCTCGACGTCCCCTCGCGACCCATACGTCGACAACAACACGCGCACTTCGCAACACCCGTTTCCGTAGACTTCCGGTTCAGGTCGGCGATTCTGCGGCACCAACCGGGTCTTGCCGCAAGCCCCCCGGTGCGCTATATGTTGAATACGGCAAGGAGAGACAGTCGCCCTTGCGTTCCCTTTTGGTCGTCCGCTGTGGACTGACCGCCTCAGCCAGAACCCAGTGGGATGACATGAGGGCGGCCCTCGGCCGGTTCGGTCACCACATCGGCACGCAGGCCGAAGACATCGTGCAAAAGGTCGGTCGTCACGACCTGGTCCGGGGCGCCTTGGGTCACGATGGCACCGGCCTTCATCGCGACGAGGTGGTCGCTGTAGCGGGCGGCAAGCGAAATGTCGTGCAACACCATGACGATGGTCCGGTCGTGCTCGCGATTCATGCGTACGACGAGTTCCAGCAGGTCCACTTGGTGAGCGAGATCCAGGAACGTCGTCGGCTCGTCCAGCAACAGAATGTCGGTCTCCTGCGCCAGAATCATCGCGATCCAGGCCCGTTGCCGTTGCCCTCCCGACAATTCCTCAAGCAGAGCACCTGCCAATTCGGCCATGCCGGTGCTTTCCAGCGCGTGCCGGAGCGCTTTCTCGTCGAGGATCGAGAATTGTTCGTACCAGCGCTGCCGGGGATGGCGGCCCCTGGAAACCAGATCGGCGACGGTGAGTCCCGAAGGGGCAGCCGGAGACTGGGGCAGGATGCCGATCCGGCGCGCCACCTGCCTCGTCGACTGGGCGGTGATCGGCTTGCCGTCGAGAACGACCGTGCCGGAACGCGGTCTGAGCAACCGGCCCAGCCCGCGCAGCAACGTCGACTTGCCGCAGCCGTTGGGGCCGATGATCGACGTCACGCGGCCGGCGGGCACCGTGAAGGTCAGGTCGGTGATGATGTCGGCGCCGTCGTAGCCGAGGGTCAGGTTGTCCGCGCGCAGTGTCGGTGTCGTGCCGTTGCGGCTCACGCGAGTCTCCTTTGGTATCGCAGGACAAGGAAGATGAGATAGGGCCCGCCCAGTACCGCGGTGGCCACGCCCGCCGGAAGCGACACCGGAAGCGCGTTGGCCGCGACCGTGTCGGCGATCAGGACGAACACGATGCCCACGAGCGCCGACGGGAGTATCGGGGGAGTGACCGATCCGGTGATCAGCCTCGCGATCTGCGGGCTGGCCAGCGCGACGAACACCAGCGGACCCGCGACGACCACGCCCGTCGACGCGAGAAGCGCCGCCAGCCCGAAAGCCGCGAGCCGCAGCAGGCCGACCCGGACACCGAGACCGGTCGTCACATCGTCGTCGAGGGTGAGCAGTGCCGAGCGCCGTCCCAGCACGAGCGCGGCGGCGAGCAACACCGCCCCCAGCACGGCCATCGGTTCGACCAGCGGCCAATCCTTGCCGTTGAGCGAACCGGACATCCAGGTGAGGGCCTGGGCCGCGTTGGTCACGTCGCCGAGGGTGAGCATCCAGGTCGTCAGGCTCACCGCGAGCCCGTTGATGCCGAGGCCCACCAGCACGAGCCGGTAACTGTCGATGGACCGGGACAGTGCCAGCAGGTAGACGAGTGCTCCGGCGAGGACACCACCCGCGAACGCCGCCACCGGAAGGCTGACGTTGCCGGCCATGCCGCTGAGTCCAGCCGCGCCGCCTCCGGCGAGCACGACCACCGATACCGCGCCCAGTGAGGAACCGGCCGTCACGCCAAGGATGTCCGGGCTGGCGAGCGGGTTGCGCGCCACGGTCTGGGTGAGCGCGCCCGCCGCGGCGAGGCAGGCACCCGCGATGATCGCGGCCAGCGTGCGCGGTGCCCGCAGTTCCGTGACCGCGAGATACACCAGCCGGTTCGAGTCGTCGCCGAGCAAGGCGCGCGCGACCGCGTCGACGGGTAGCGCCGTGCCCCCATTGGCAAGGTGGACGGCGGCGGCCAGCAGGCACAGCACCGCCAGCGACACTCCCACCGCCACCGCGCGAGGTCTGACCATTATCGACACCGGGCCGGCCCGCAGGACGCGCGCGGGTGCGAGGGGAGTGTCAGCGCCGGGGCTCATACGGTCACCATCCGGCGCCGTCGTGCGAGAAGCACGAAGAATGGCGCCCCGATCACGGCGAGCACCACCCCCACCGACAACTCGCCCGGCCTCGCGATGAGCCTGCCCGCGGTGTCGGCGACGAGCACGAGGCCGACGCCGATGGCCGCGGCGGCCGGTAGCGAACGGCGATAGTCGCCGCCCGCCACGGCCCTTGCCAGATGCGGAACCACGAGCCCGGCGAAGGCGATCGGGCCCGCCATCGTGACCGCGCATCCGGCGAGCAGCGTGATCGCCGCGATGCCCGTGCTCCTCGCGGCCAGCACGGAGGTGCCCAGCGAGCGGGCGACGTCCTCGCCGAGCGCGAGCGTGTTCAGCGCGCCGATGTTCAGTACCGCGAGCAGCAAACCCGCGAGCACGAACGGCCACAGCGAGTCGATGACGTTCGACCGCGCGGCCAGCGAACCCACCTGCCAGAAACGCAAGGTGTCGAGAGAAGCCTCGTCCAGCAACGTCAATCCGGTCACCACACCGCCGCACAGAGCCGTGACGGCCGCCCCTGACAACACCAGCGTGATGGGCGTTGCGCCGTGCCTGGCCGCGGTGCCGATCAGGAACACCACGACGCTGGCGAGTAGCGCGCCGAAGAACGCCAGCGTCGCTTGCGTGTAGACCGAAAGCCCGCCGAAGGTGAACGTCGCGGCGACGATCGCGAGCGCGGCGCCCTGATTGATGCCGAGCAGCCCCGGATCGGCCACCGCGTTGCGGGTATGGCCCTGGGTCAGCAGACCGGCGACGCCGAGGCAGGCTCCGGCCGCGATCCCGGTGAGCGTGCGAGGCCACCTGAGTTCGCGGATCGTCACATCCATGTCGGTTCCCGTCGGCGTGACGATCGCGTGCCAAACCTCGGCCAATGTCGAAGGACTGCTGCCGAGGCAGATACTCGCGACGACGGCGGCCAGCACGGCGGCGGCCGGAATACCGGCCGTGACCCATGGCGAGCGGCCGACGACCGCCGATCGCGTGCTCCCGATGCCGGAGAGGTCGTGCCCTGTCCCGGTGTCGAGCGTCACCTGTTTTCTCCACTGCGCGAACTGGTCCCGGCGGATCTCGTTGCTAGGGTCAAGGCCATATTGGGAAGCCTAACCTTACCGGCTGGCCGGGTTGTGGCGCCGTGACCTGAAAGGTAACTACATGAGAACCGGATCTCGCCGAGCGGCACGTCGGCGGTCGATCATTGCGATCATGGCAAGCGGGGCATTGCTTCTGGGCGCGTGCGGCGGACAGGACGAAGCGACACCCGATGCCGCGGCGGGCGGTGGCGGCGAGGGCTATCCGAAAACCATCGAGCACGCCATGGGAACCACGACGATCGAGACGAAGCCCCAGCGAGTCGTCGCGATGGATCCCAGCTTCGCCGATGCCGCGCTACTGCTGGAAGCCGATCTCGTCGGCTACGCCCAGTATCGCGTTGATCCGGACAATCCCTTCCCTGACTATCTCGGCGACATCGACGGCGCGGTTGCCGATTCGGTCAACGTCGGCACCACCGCCGAACCCGACCTCGAAAAGGTACTCGAACTCGACGCCGACCTCATCATCTCCGCGAAGGTGCGGCACGAGGCGTTCTACGACCAGCTTTCCCGGTTCGCGCCAACGGTCTTCTCCGAAAGCACGGGCCCGACGTGGAAGGAAAACGTCGTACTGCTCGGCGACGCGCTCGGCAAGAAGGACAAGGCCGAGGAACTTGTCGAGAGTTATCACCAGCGCGCGGCCGCGGTGGGCAAGGAAATCCTTGCCAAGCAACCGGATCTCACGTATTCGTTCGTCCGGTTCGCGGGCGAGGACACGGCCCGGTTGTACTCCAGCAACTCCTTCATCGGCGAGATCATGGCCGACATGGGCATTCCCCGCCCTGAGGGCGCACCGGACACCGAGGAGGAAATCTTCGTTCCGCTGTCGTCAGAGCAGATCCTCAACGCCGACGCGAGGCTGATCATGGTCTCCGCCTATACGCCACCGGGAGCGGAAGGCGAGGCGAGTAAGGATCAGCGGGCCGACTTCGAAGGGAATCCCCTGTGGGGAAGGCTTTCCGGTGATGTCCTCGCCGTCGACGACGAGCCCTTCGTGCTCTCCGTGAGCATCCAGGGCGCGCACGCGTCCATCACCACGCTGGCCGAGCACTTCGGAGTTGACCCGCAGCTTCCCTGACGGACGCCAGGGGACGTCGTCAGGTGAGGCGTCCTCCTGGCCTTCGGTTTCCGTGAGCGGACACTCTGTCCACAGTGGTCTCAGGGGTGCGAACGCTGGTGTTTACGAAAGGCCGTCGCACCAGCGTTCGCGCTCGTGTTCCGGGCTGCCGACTCCGGGGCCTTCGAGTATCTCGGGCGGCATGCGTTCGATCGTCTGCTCGGGAGATCGCGCCATTCCACCGGTCCAAATGTAACCGTCGCGATACGTCACCGGTGTCCCCGCCTCGCATACCGCGGTGATCCGGAACGGCTCGCCCGTGTTCCCCGCGCCCGCCGTGCCGACGACGATCGGGCTCTGCGGTTCGCCGTCGACCATCGTGTCGATGGCGATCTTGAATTCGGCCGATCGCTGGCGTGCGACGGTATCCACGACGATCCGCGCGTTCTCGCTCTTGCCGAGCGTGAGGTCGCCTCTGTCCTGCCCCGGGTAGGGGCCCGCGTCGACGGGCTCCCCGAACTCGCCCTCGGCAGGAACCATTCTGCGGGCGTCGATCTCGGTCGCTTCGTGGTCGAGGTCGAGGCGTACGGGGACCACGTCACCTGTTCCCTGTCCTGGACTGAGCAGATACGTACCGTTCACCGGAGGTCCGTGCCGAACCTCGACGGCGCGGATCCGGGTGACCGCGACTTCGGCCTCGCGCAACCCGGTGAGCCGGATGTCGAACACCGTGCGCTTGGGTACGTATCCGCCGTGGTTGGCGTAGTGTTCGATCGCGGTCTGGATGTCGCCGCCCTTGCGGGGATCCGCCGTGATTTCGGAGGGTACGACGACGGCGGAACCGGTCGCACCGTCGGCGCCGGTGTAGCGGACGTTGACCGCGAGCGGGTCGGTGAACGCCTCGTTCACCGTGGCTCCGGTCCGGTCTAGCAGGGTCAGTATCCCGGTCGCGAGTCCCACCGCGACGCCTGCGGTAGTCAGGATCGCGACGAGTTTCGTTCGCTTCTTCGGTGGTTGTCGCGGGCCGGCGCGCTCATTGTGGTGTCCGGCAACGCGAACCCGCCTGCGCCCGTTCGTCATCGGCCCCCCTGACCGGTCGCGCCCGTAGCTCTTCATCGCGCCAAAGCCCGGTCAGCATACGCCACAGTCCGTATCGGTTCCGTTCCGTACGGCAACGGGTGAAGGTGGATCGTTTCGTGTTCGCTGCGAGGGCCTCAGGGGTTGGAGTTCGAGGACTTTCGAGGTACTTTGAAAGTATGGCTGCACCTGAAGTCACCTTTTCTGAACTTGTGAACCGCCCGGTCGATACCGTGAAGAAACTCCACGGGGCTCGGGCTTTGCAGGTCCGCCGTCGCGACGGCGAGGATCTGGTGCTGAGCACGGCCAGCCGGGCAGCAGAAGAGGCCGAGGTGACCTCAGCTACCACAAAACTGTTCGTGGCGATGATGCAGAAGGACGACCGTGTGCGGACGCTCGCGACCGAGGTCCTGCCGACCGTGTTCCCGTGGGTGCGGTTCTTGCCGAAGCCGGACGTGCAGGCATTCGTGGTCGAACTCATGGATGTGCTCGAAGCCGCCGAATCGCTGGGCAATCCTGCCCCGGTGGCGCACGTGATCGCCATGTGGAAGAACACCGCGGGCGTCTACGCCGACCCCGAGGTACTGGCGGTCTTGAAGAAGCGAGGGGACGACCTCGGCGAGGTCGCCGCCCCTGATTCCACGACCGCATGAGCCCAAAACGCGGTGATGACGTCGCGCCGCCTACGGTCAGCGACGAGTGGAAGATCCGCTATGCCAAAACCGAAGCCATCAAGGGCTGGCAAAAGCTGACCAACACGGCTGGGAACAACCTGCGTACGGCGTGGGACATCCTGCGCACTCGTCCCGGCCAGGGCGTCAGCAATCGGCACCACCAGCTCAAAGGCGGACTCGCGACAGGTTCAGTTCAGGCCAAGGACGACCTGCCCCGGTGGCAGATCGAAGTCACCGGAGCGGGTCGCGTCTGGTATCTGATCGATGCCGAAGCGCGGACCGTGTGGCTTGAGGCTGCGAGCGTGGGACATCCCAAGCTCACCGAGGGTTGACCGATCTCGGTCGGCGCGAGATGCGCAGGGGACTTGCATCGACGGTGCGGCGGCGGCCGGGAAACCACCCCCGCGCGTGCGGGGAAGACAGGCACGGTTGACCAGGCTGGTGCGCTCAGTAAGGACCACCCCCGCGCGTGCGGGGAAGACGTGCCTGCTCATGACTTCCCCCTCCGGATGAAGGGACCACCCCCGCGCGTGCGGGGAAGACCAGGGCCTCCAGGTCCGACACTCGCGCCACGACGGACCACCCCCGCGCGTGCGGGGAAGACGGTTCCGTCCGACCGTCTGCGTTGGGTCGGGCGGGACCACCCCCGCGCGTGCGGGGAAGACCGGGGCCAGCTCGGGGACCAGCTTCAGGACCAGGGACCACCCCCGCGCGTGCGGGGAAGACACTTCTTGACCTGCGAGTATATCGAGTCTGGATCGAAAAAGTTTGGCTCGGGCCCGCCTGGTTGTCAGCCGGGTCCTGGCGGTCCCGCCTTCCGGACGTCGAAACGGTAGCTCGCAACGCGCACGGTCTCCACGCGTCGGTCGCCCGCCGAGGCTCGGTAATTCGTCGCCGACTCGGCAGCTTGTGCGTGGCCGCCGAACCGGGCGGGGTGTCGTGTTCACGTTTCGTCCCGGATCGGTTCCGGTTTCGCAGGTATTTTCGAGCAAGAGCGCGTGCATGGCCAGTCGCTGCTTCTCCTATTCGTGAGCGTGCCGCACTCTGATGGGGCTCGCTGCCGGTCGTTGTCGGCTGCGGCAATCGGCAGGTCAGAGGTGTGAGCTTCGGACCTGAAAGGCGGAAGGATGGTCGTTATGCCACTGTCTGCTCTTCCCGAGGAGTCTTTCCAGCGCGTGCTCTGCGTCGTGGCGCACCCAGACGACATGGAGTACGGCACGTCCGCGGCCGTCGCCCGCTGGACCGCGCGCGGCATTCGGGTTGGCTATCTCCTGCTCACCCGTGGTGAGGCCGGTATGCCGAATCCTCCCGAGGAAACGGCGCGTCTGCGCGTCGCCGAGCAGCGCGCCGCCTGTGCCGCCGTCGGGGTCGAGGACCTGACCGTGCTCGAACATCCCGATGGTGTGCTCGTCTACAGCCTCGACCTGAGACGGGACATTTGCAGGGAGATCCGCCGGTTCAAGCCCGATGTCGTGCTCGGCGGTGGGACCGATATCGACACGCCACACGGTTTCGAACAGGCCGATCACCGTGCGGCCGGGCTGGCGACGCTCGATGCGCTGCGCGACGCGGACAACCGGTGGGTTTTCCCTGAACAGGTCGATGACGAAGGACTCGAACCGCACTCGGTGCGCTGGTTCCTCGTTCCCGGGCTCGCCGGTTCCGGTGCGACCCACGGCGTCGACGTCACGGGTGAACCGCTGCGCCGCGGCGTCGCCTCGCTTGAGGCGCACGCCGCGTACCTGGCCGCGCTGCCGGAGCATCCCGCTCCCGCTGACTTCATCCCGATGTTCACCGCGATGAGCGGCAAAGCCATGGGCGTCGAGCACGCCGTCCTGTTTCGCGCCCGTGATTTGCAGGCACCGCCCGAGTTCAACTCCGAAACAACGCAGGACTGACCCGACCGATCGGTAACGGCGCTGGGAGTGGACCGGTGAACGAAACAGGTTTTCTCGGTGGTTTCTGTATCGCCCTCATGGTCGTGGGGACGATCAGGATGTTTTTGACTCCCTTGGCTGCTTTCATATTCGAGGTCAACTTTATTTACGTCCTGTTTCCGGCGCAATGTGTGTTTCTGATTGGAATGTGGTCGCGAAGAAGGTTGACAAAGACGAGTGATCGCGAAGCGGTGGAATGATTAGCCGACGCGGCCATCACCGGGTTTGGTATTCGTCGAGGTTGAATCCGTGGTCGGCCAGTTCCGGGAGGAAGTCGGTGCCGACGGCGTTTTCGATGTGCTGAACGCCGGGAGACATTCCGGCAAGTCGGCGGACGACCATCGCCGCGACCAAACCGGTCGCCCGGCTTTGCCGCCGACCGCTGAACGCCATGACTTTTCCGTTGGAAGCGGCGGCAACCGCGAACCCGTCACGACCGAAGTGGACATTGCGCAGCAGCCAGCTCAGCGGCTTGGCGTGCCGGAACTTCCCGATGCGGGGGAGAAACGCGCTCATGGCACGCGAATCAAGGCACAGGCCCGTACGTACCTTGCCGGGCAACGTGAACTGGTCGGAGAAAGGGAAACCGTGAACGACACGCTCTCCGTAGGGAGCCGGAAACCGCATGCGCCAGGATTCCCCGACATCGCCGAGCGCGTCGAGGGTCCATCGCACCGCTGAGGGGCCATGGTGTTCGCCGAGGCCCAACAGCACTCCGATGTCCGTGTCATCGCCATTCAGGGAGCGCGCCAAGAGGTTCGTGACGCCAGGCACGAGACCGACACTCAGTACAGCTGTCGCCTCGTGCTCGACGGCAAGATTGTGAAGCTCCCCGATTCCCGTGAGCACCTTGTGGTCGGCTGACACGTCGACGTAGTGGACACCGCGAGCGAGGCAGGCGCGCGCGCCGCGGACGTTCTCCTGATCGGCGCACATGACGACAGCGTCGGCGTCGAGCAGGGACAGGTCGTCGTCCCGCAGGTCGAGCCGGAGTGGGGTCGCTCCGGCCACCGTGCCTGCCTTGGCAAGATCGCGGCCCGCGACGACGACGTCCGGAACATGGCCGAGCAACCCGGCGACCACTTCGCGGCCCACCGCCCCGTAGCCGCCCAGAATCACCACCCGTCTCACGCCGGACCCCTTCTCGGTCACTCTCCATTAATTATGAACATCTGTTCGTGAACAGGTGTTCATAATGGCACGCATGAGTCGGAGTCGCAAGAAGCCGGAAGGCCGCGTTGTGCCGTATTCCGATCACGCGCGATGGGAGAATGCGAGTCCGGGCAACGAACGGCTGCCCGTGCGTCTGCCGACTGCCGGGAGGGATCCACATGGCTGCGTCCATCGACATGGAGTACCCGTTCTCCGGCAGCTGGCTGGTCCGGAACAGCCCCGCCGACCGGGTGCCCAGTCACGGTACGACCCTGTTCGCCACGTCCTACGCGATCGACTTCGTGCCCGTCGGCGACACCGGACGCACGGCGCCGGTGACGCTCGGCTCCCTTCTCCGGCCGGAAGCACCCGAGAAGTTCCCCGGCTTCGGGTGGCCGGTTTCGTCGCCTGTCGAGGGGATTGTCGTGGCCGTGCACGACAGCGAAGCCGACCATCCGGCGTATCGCGGCCTGCCCTCGATCGGATACGCGCTGACCCAGCGCCGCCGAGCCGAGGCCGGCTGGACAGCGCTCGCCGGTAACCACGTGCTGATCGAGAGCGACGGCATCGTGGTCGCCCTGTGTCACCTTCAACGCGGCACCGCCGAGGTTCGACCGGGGCAACGAGTGCGAATCGCCGACGTGGTCGGCCGCTGCGGGAATTCCGGCAACAGCACCGAGCCGCACCTTCACGTGCAAGCGGTCGACAGCCGCGACGTCGAGCATGCCGACGCCGTGCGCTTGACGTTCAACGGATCGCTACCGCGCAATGGCGAGATCGTCGTCCGCGAAAGCCATGCCCATTGACCTCCACCATGGTGGAGATATCAGAATCGCACCATGAGCCTGCAAGCAGACGAGATGATCCTGTTCCGCAACACCATGCGCATCACCGAGGGCCACCTGGAGGAATTCACCGCGGCTGTCCGCGACGCCGTCGACTTCGTGGAACGCAACGCGCCACAGGTCATGGTGCAGACGTTTGTGGATGCCGACCGAATGCTGGCCTACAGCTACCAGATGTACCCGGATTCGGCCGCGGTTCTCGAACACTGGCGGGTGTCCGAAGCCCAGATCGACAACGTCTCCGCGCACTGCACGGTGGTGGATTTCCAGGTTCATGGCTCGCCGGACGAGCGGGTGCTGGCGGGTATGCGCGGCATGATCGACGACGGGACGGCGGTCGTCACCTCACGGATCGCGGGCTTCGTGCGCCCGTTCGCCGGTTGACCGAGGGCCCGCACCGGCGAGGCCGGTGCGGGCCAGTTCGGCTGTATGCCCCGAGGCAGGCCCGCACCTGGCGGAGCGAGGAAAGCCGTGTGCCGCTAAGAGGGACAACGAACCTGTTGTCAGAGTGTGGCGCGGTCGCCGGTGGTATTGGCGTGGCGTGAGATCCACCCTTTTCCTTCGGCGGCGATGCCTTCGAGTACGCGAAGGGTATGTGTGAACCCGGTTGCGGCGAGATTGGTTCTGCTGAGTTCGGTGGGATTCTCGTCGGGGCGGTGGTGTTGCTGTCCGGTGTCGGTGATGGTGATCGGTCGTGCGGGGCCGTTGTTGAGGGTCAGTTCGAGGGTGTAGCTGAGTTGGTCGGGAGTTTTGACACCGACGGAGGAAACTGTATCGAACCGGAAGTTGGTGCGGCTGCGCCCCATGAAGCTGGCTTTCTCGAAGTTGAGGTCGCTGTGGACTTCACGGACGCCATCGACGGTGATGAGCCAGATCCGGACGTCATATTGTGATGCGCGCGAGGGGCCTCTGTGTCTCCTCGATCGTTTGCTGCCGGTTTTCGGAGTGCGCAGGTAGGAGTAGGTGATGATGTCGTTCCAGCTCAGAGAGTAGTGGCGAAGAGTCTCATCGAGGAGCAAGGTGGTGTCGGCGTTGAGCCAGGTCTCCATTTCCTTCTCGGCAGGGCGTGCCTTCTTGAGCTTGTTTCTCCACCGGTCATGAGCAGCGATTCGCTCGGCCTTCACCCGGGCGAACTCTTCTGTATCTTCGGCGAAGCGCAAGTGTTCGCAGGTGATGTGCAGCCACTGTTTCAGCGCGAAGGATCCGCTGACCACGGTGATCACGGCAGCGAATGCGGCGAAGACGGGCTGTATGTGGGCGGCAGCGGTGATAACCACGCCCCCCGTGCCAAGAAATACGGTGACCGCGGCTGCGAACCATATCTTGGTGAAGCGCGCAACGCGGTAGCGTTCGCGATGTTCCATGAGGGCGCCGCGCTTCCATCGGTCGCGAAGGTCGCCGACGATGTATCTGATAAGCCATTTGACTTGTTCGGCGGAGATGCGCTCTTCCCGGTATAGCTCGACAATTTCGTTGCGCCGCATAGTGCGGATTCCTCGCGTGGAGGCGAGCCACTGTTCTTGATGGGAGTCGCCGTGCGTGTATTTGTGTGCGTAGTATTCGAATGCCGAGTCGATTTCGCTGGCGAACCCTTTATCGGGCAACCATTTCACGCCGCGTTGAGTGTGATAGTCGCGATCTCGGAGGTTGCAGAGCCGGACGCGGCGGCACCATTCCAGGCCGTTGGCTACGGCGACATATCCGGCAGCGATGGTGGCGACGAAAGCCGCCAAGAGTGCTGGCTGTTCCAGTACCAGCCAGCCGAGGTAGGTCACTGCCAGGACGGCCAAGCTCGACATAGCGATGGCATGGAGGCGGTCGCGAGTAGTGACGTCTGGTTCATCTGGTGTTCTCACACGAGCTGCCGCGGGTTGGGGGTAAAAATAAGCCCAGACGCGATTTTCGCGGTTGTTCGCGAACTGTTCGCGCTCCGCGTCTGCGCGCATGCGAGTCCAGATCTCCTCCTTCACCGCGCCGGTGAGTACGACTTGCAGGTGCTTTCTGATCTGTGCCTGGAGTCGCTCGTCGAGCGCGTCAAGCTTGGCCATCGCGGGGGAGGGGTCATATCCGGGCTTCCTTTGTACCTCCAGCAGAGCTTGGATAGCTTGGAGCGCGCGCGCCCAGTCGTCGCCGGTCGTGTTCTGGTTGGCCAGGAGACGGTTGAGGTCGCGTTGCTCATGTGGTTCGAGGTCGCGCAAGGATCGTGTGCTGAGCGTGGCGAGAACCCAGTGAAACTGCACGATGCCTGTGGTGAAACCGGCCTTCAACACGTCACGGATGAGTTCGCGCGCTAGGTAGGCGTTGCCCTCATGGAGGAGCTGCCGAGCGTAACCGAACTTGACCTCGGGAGGAGTGGCAGCGTTTATATTGACGGTTGAGTTGTGTATTTGTTCGGCTTGCATACCGACTACCGAGCCGGATTCAGCCGTGTTAGTAGTGGGCGATGGATCTAGTTCTTTCCATGGTGTGTCGCCGGGGGTAGTCACGATAGCCCGTTCACAGCCGCGATGATCGCGGCGATCTTGGTGACGATCTCACCGATATCGGAGGTCAGTCCGCGCAAGCGTTTGAGGGCGAGTACGAATGTGCTTGCTCCCTCCGGTGTGCTGGTGGATTCAAGTGCAGACGTGGCTGTATCCAGTTGAGTTCGCGCGTCCTTGTATGTGGGGTCGTCGAGCGTGCCGTTGGCGTGGCTACGGTCCACGCTGCTGCGGAGCTCACGCAACTCGCTGCTCAGATCTGCAGGCGTGATCGACGGCGGGCCTCCTCCGAAATAGACAGTGCTGCCGAAGACTTGGTTGGCTTGGATACCGACTTGCCCGGTCCCGGTGTTGTGCGTGCTGCCGCGGGGTAGTGAGGGTTCGGGATCGTTCATCGTGGGCTGCTCCCGTTCGGTGATTAATTCCTGAGCGAGGTGCAGGGCGAAGGCGGCCGCGTTGTCGACCGCGTGAGGTTGCCAGCGTGCGTCGGCTTCGGATGTCTTGCCGCCGTCGGCGAAGTCGCTGATGCCGCGCACGACGGCGACCGGTGCGTTATTGAGGTGTCCGGCTTGAGCCAGGCCGGCTGCTTCCATTTCGATGGCGATCGCGTCGTTGTAGTGCTGGCGTATCCATGCGGCTTCGGCTGAGAGGCGGGAGTTCTGCACGACTTCCCCTGCCGCGATGGGGCCGAAGTGCACGCGCGGTGCTGGTCTGTCCGTTGGCAGGTTCTTTGCCCAGCAGCCGGTGCGACTGAGGTGCGTGGCCAGCTGGCTGAGTCCGTGTGGAGCTTCCCACGCGCGAGGTCGAGCCTTGAGTCCGTCATCCTCGCTGGTCCCGCCGTGGTAGGCGTACACGTGGGTCGCCACGACGATGTCACCGAGCTGAGTGGAGTCCCACAATGCTCCGGCCACTCCGACGAACAGCACTGCTGCCGGATCGAATCGCTGAATCGCTCGCTCTGTCAAGACTGCTGTTGCTTGATTGCCTTTACCAACTTGCGCCAGCACGATCCGGCCAGAAATCTCAGCTAGGGTTCCGATTTCGAATCGTGTACCACGTTCATGACGGTGTACCCGCAGTTCCGACAACCGACGGCGGACCGCGACATATTCGGAGTCCAACGCGGTGAGAACGACCACCGTACCTCGGCTCACACATCCCCCTCATGGGTCATCGATCCCGCGGGCCTGGCCAACGGAGGTGACAGAACCGTGTTCGGTCCAGCACGAAACAACTGCGCCGGGCGACCCCTCGTCATCCGACGAGTCGATGGTTCAGCGACGATGAAACCGGGCAGCGCGTGGACTTTGCGAGCGAAGTTGCGCGCATCCAATCGGGTTCCCCATACCGCCTCGTATACTTGTTGCAGGTCCGTGATTGTGAACCGCTCGGGGCAGAATGCCGTCGCCAACGGGAAACGCTCCAGCTTGTCGCGCGCACGTTCCAGTCCGTCGGCCACGATTTGTCTATGATCGAAGGCGACCGAGAGATCGCCGCACATCACGGCGGCGACTGGCGCCCAATCGGCATCGGCAGCGTCGGTCCCAGGCTCCGGCTCTGGCAAGCCGGGTGCGATCGCCAGATAGGCCACCGATACAACGCGGCCGCGAGGATCGCGCCCTGGCGCACCGTAGGCGCCGAGCTGCTCCAGATAGAGTCGTCCTGCATCCAGGCCGGCTTCTTCGTATAGCTCCCGGTGTGCCGCGGCCACGATGTCTTCGCTCGCGTTGTTCAGAAATCCGCCAGGCAGAGCCTGATGTCCCGCGAATGGTTCGATGCCCCGCTCCACCAGCAACACATGGAGTTCGCCGCCGCGCAGGGTCAGGATGACCAGATCCACCGCCAGCAGAACCGGAGGTGGCGACCAGGAGTGAGTCGGCATACTCGCACCGTAGCTTATTGTCGAGGAGACGTAAAGGTTGAGGGGGCTGCGTTCCGGAGCGACTGGACGGTGAGGTTGGTGTTCGGGGCGGTGGCCGCCCTGGTCGTGATCGTTCTGAGTCCTGCACCGACAGTGCAGTGGAAGCCACCGACTTTGAGATGCGCGATCTCGTGGCGCCGACAGATCGTTGAGCTGCCCGGGCAGGGAGCTGGCTTGCGGATTTTATCGCGATGCGACAGTACGCGTCATCGGGTGCATTGTGGACTATTCGTCGCTATTTGTGCACCACGAGACCGCGCGGCGTCGACGCCGCGCGGTCTCGTGGTGTTCGCGTGTGGACAGTCCTGCAGTCGGTTCGGGCGGCCCGCCGGGTCACGTTGTCGTCGTCAGGTCTCGCCGTCCGAACCGGGTGATGGCGGCGGTTGCCGCCGCGACGGCGAGCACGGTGAGAATGAGCAAGGCCGCGAAGGAAAGGTCGTCGCGCGGGTAGTCCCCGATGTGCTCGACCACCGTCCCTTCCCGACTTCGTCGGGAAGGGACGGTGGTCGTTACTGCTTGCCGGATGTGTGCACCGTAGCGACGTCGTCGTCCGCTACACCGTCGTGCTCGCGGGCGCGGCGGTGGGCATCGGTGGTATGACCGTGCTCGGTCTCGTGCTCGCGGGCGCGACTTTCACGGGATCGCTCGTGCACGGGGCGGGGCTGGCACTGATCGGACTGACCTTCACGGCACTTGGCCTGCTCACCGCCCAGCTGGCGCCGAGCACCACCGCGGCAAGGGAGTTCGCCGCGGTGGTGCTCGGGATCGCCTTGGTGTTACGCGTAGCCGGCGACGCCGGCGCGGGCCTGGAGTGGTTGCGGTGGCTCACGCCGTTCGGCCTCGTCACCAACTCGGCGCCCTTCGCGGCGAACACGGTGCTGCCACTTGCCGCCGGTGTCCCGGCCGTGTTGACTCTGGTGGCGCTGGCCGCGTTCGTCGCCGACCGGCGAGATCTCGGCGCCGGTCTCTTGCGCCGACACCGGTCACGCAGGGCGCCGCGCCGCTGGTTGCTCGGATCGGCGATGGCTTTCGCCGTGTTCCGTTCCGTGCGGCCCTGTCTGATGTGGACCTTCGCGGTGAGCTCCTTTGCGATGTTCCTGGGAGGAGTGTCGGGATCGGTCATCGATTTCCTGGCGGCGCAGCCGCGGTTCGCGGCGCTGGCCGCCGATGCCGGTTTCTCCGGCCTTGACACGATTTCCGGGTTCGCTGCCGTGATCTTCAGCGTGCTCGCGGTCGTGGCCGGCTTCTACGCCGTCAGCCGGATGAAAGCCGTCGCGACCGCTGAATTCACGGGGCGTGCCGTGCACTTGTTCGCGTTGCCGCTGACCCGGCGACGGCTTGTGCTGGCTGAGGTCGTGGTCGGCGCGTCGGGGATCGTACTGATGCTGAGCACCGCGGCCGCGGCCATGTGGTGCGGCACTTTCATCGCCGGAGAGCACTTGCCGCTGCCGGAGACCGTCGCGGGCGCACTCAACGTTGCTCCGGTTTCTGTTCTTTCCCTGGCCGCCGCGACGCTCGCCCTTGGCGGTCTGCCGCGCCTGGTAAGCCTCATCGGTGCCGTGCCGACGGTCGGCGGTTTCGTCCTCGCCGCCGCCGCGCCCAGTCTGGGGTTGCCCGGGTGGCTGGCCGCGTTGTCCCCGTTCACCTACCTGACACCGGTACCACAGGCACCGGCCGACTGGACCGCACTCACCGTGTTCTCGGTGACAGCGGCGATTCTTGTCACGCTGGGGGCGGTGGCCTACGAACGCCGCGACTTGGCCTGCTGAGCACAACGGCACCGTCGTGCTTCGGGCGTGGGCACCCTGCCTCTTGTCCCCGCGACGCGGAGTGGTGTGAATACCTGGGGCCGGAAGCCTTGGCAGGGTAGGGACTTTCGTTCCTGTCATCGGGCGCGGGATGGTCGCAGTGTCGTGCGGTGAGGTGACGCCGTGAGGAGGCCCGACCGTGACGACTCCGCATCGCTATCCCGTGACCGTCGAGGCGTCGTTGGACGCCGACCTGTCCCGGTGGTTGTGGTTGGTGAAATGGTTGCTCGTGCTCCCGCACTACCTGGTGCTCGCGGTGTTGTGGCCGGTTTTCTGTCTGCTCACCGTTGTCGCGTTCGTCGCCATTCTGCTCACCGGCCGTTATCTCCGCGGGCTTTTCGAGTTCAACGTAGGGATAATGAGGTGGTCGTGGCGCGTTCACTATTACGCCTACGCCGCGCTGGGAACCGATCGGTATCCGCCGTTCACGATCGCCGATGTCCCCTGGTACCCCGCACGGCTCACGGTGGACTACCCGGCGCGGCTTTCGCGTGGGCTTGTACTGGTGAAGTGGCTGCTGGCGATTCCGCATTTCCTCATCGTCGGCCTGTTCGCCGGTGGCGGCCTGTGGTTGCTGGGATGGCGCCAAACCAACGACTCCACCTGGGCGGGTGGGGGCCTCATCGGAATTCTGGTGCTCGTCGCCGGAGTCGTACTGCTGGTGAAGGGGAGGTATCCGAAGCCGTTGTACGACTTCGTGCTCGGGCTCGACCGCTGGGTCGTGCGGGTCGGAGCGTACGCGGCGCTGATGACCGACGAGTATCCGCCCTTCCGGCTGGAGATGGGCGGTGAGGCCGAGTCGCCGGACACCGTCCCGGAGCCCGCACCGGCAGCGCGGTGGACCGGGGGAAGAATCGCCGCGGTCGTGGTGGGTGCCCTGCTGGTGTTGACATCGATGGGATTGTTGACCGGCGGAGGCGTCGCGCTGTGGGCGGACAGGGCTCAACGCGACCCGGCGGGCTATCTTTCCGCGTCGGGGACGTTCAGTGCGCCCGGTTACGCGCTGACGGCCGAACGCGTCGCGTTCGGCGACAATCCAGCCGGATGGCTCGGAGCAGGACTCGGAGACGTGCGCATACGGGTGACCGCGACGGATCCCGCCGAGCCGGTGTTTCTGGGTATCGCCGCGCCCGGCGACGCGGCCCGCTATCTCGCGGGTACCGGATACTCCACGGTGCGGAACCTCACCGGCGACTCGGCCCCTATCGTCCACAATGGAGGAGCGCCATCGGAAAGACCCGAACAGGCCGGAATCTGGGTGGTCCAATCCAGTGGTCCAGGAACACGGACGGTGACGATTCGGCCTGCCGGGGGAGAGCGGACGGTCGTCGTGCTCAACGCCGATCTCGCCAGAGGGGTGAGTGTGGACGCGGAGGCGGGTGCGACCATTCCCGCGCTACCGTGGATCGCGGCGGGGGCGCTCGCGCTGGGAGTCGTGTTCCTCGGCGCGGGTGCCATGCTGATCGGCAGGGCCGCGCACCTGGCGGGCCGCGAGGGTGCCGACGACTCGCGAAATCAGCCGACGAAGCCGTGACCTGGCTGGCGGCGTACGAACGGTGAAAGCCCGAGGGCGCGCGGCGGGCGCCCGAACACCGTGATGCGGGCGCCGCCCCTGTTTCGGACCGTGGCATCGTCCAGCCTGCTGGTGACACCTTCGACCTTCACGGGAGCATCACATGACTACGGTGAACTGGACCGAAAACGGAACCCGAAGAACCGCGCTCTGGCGTGCGGGAAACGGCGCTCCAGTGCCACCTGGCATCGTCGTCGTCGACGATCGGCTTGCCGCATCCGCTGCCCTGCGGCTCGCCCGGTCAGGCTCGGGCCTGCTCTGGCGGGGTGACTTTCCCAACGCACGGCAGCTCATGAATGCCATGTCCCGTCGCCTCCCTCAACGAGTATCGCAAGAATCCGAACCCGCCGAAGTCTTTCGCGCCCACAGGCAGGCCCGCTCGGAGCGAGCGGCGCTACTGGGGAAAGTCCTGATCGCTCTGGAGCACGATTACTCGATTCGACTGCCCCGAGCACCGGACGTGACGGCAGCGTGCGAGCACGCCTTCGGGCAACCGGCCGACGATCGAGTCTCGCTTGTCTCGCTGCCCGAACTTGTCGGCGTCATCGGAGCCCACGAGTGGCATCGTAAAGGGATCGACATCGCCGCACTGGGCGCCCGGATCCACCCCTCGTACGGCGTCTTCGCTCCCACCCGCGACGAGTACGTCGATCTTGTCGCGGGCGTCGCCTTCCCGCAGGGCGTCGATCATCCCGTCGTGTTCGACATCGGCACCGGAACCGGCGTGCTCGCCGCCATCCTGGCAAAGCGCGGTGCCCGCGAAGTAGTGGCGACCGACATCAATCCTCGTGCGGTGCGGTGTGCCCGCGAGAACATGCGGCGACTTGGGTTTTCCGACCGGGGCCGAGTTGCCGAGGCCGACCTCTGGCCTGGCAGTCAACAGCGTGCCGACCTGATCGTGTGCAATCCGCCCTGGCTGCCCGGACACCCGACGTCTCCCTTGGAACTCGGGATCTACGACCCCGCCTCCGATGTGCTGAACCGCTTTCTCAGCGAACTTCCACAGCATCTGACGCCGAGGGGCGAAGGCTGGCTGATCCTGTCGGACCTCGCCGAACACCTCGGTCTCCGGACCCGTGACGAGCTTCTCGCACGCATCGGCGACGCCGGTCTCGTAGTCGCGGGCAGACACGAAACGTCCCCTCGCCACTCACGCAGCACCGACAGCACTGATCCGCTCCACGCTGCCAGGTCGCGCGAACGAACGGTCCTATGGCGACTGGCTCAAGGGGGCAGCTCCGGTCAATCCTGACCGACCTCGCGCCAGAATTGGCAGCGGTGCTCGCGGTCGAAATCGACCGGCCGAATCCCGCCGGCCCCGGTGTTCAAGGAAAGGACAGGCTCGCTGGTGCGGTGGAACCTGGGCCACCACGGCATGCCGGGGTTGTTGGGGTGGCCGTTGCGGGCGAATCCGGACCAGTACCGCACCATCCGATCCGACAGTCGTCGCTGGTCGGCCGTCAGTGCGCCGGTGCCGTAAGCGCCGTCGAACAGGTACTGCAATTCGCCGCCATGGAAGGCTCCGGTCGGGAAGCTCGGCCGGTCGACGCCTGCGAACCACGGCGCGTTCCGGTCGGCGAACTCGAAGGCGTACGTCGGTACATACCGCGCGAACAGCCGATCGGTGAACAGGGCCTGACAACCCCAGCTGGAGTCGGTGGCAACCTTCGAAAGGGCGATGCTCGGGTTCTGCCCGCCGAGCGGGTACTCAGCCAGTACACGATGTGCGTCGGTACCGAAGTTGGCGTGGATTTCCTTGGGATAATCGCCCGGTTGGAGCACCCGGCCGAGCATCAGTTCGAGTCCGGCGGTGAACGTGCGGTGTTCGTCGCGAGTGGTGCCGTGCATGACAGGAACCTGGTTGAACCGGCCGGACTTCAGCGCCTGCTCCGGGTCGCGGGGCAGCACCGAGTTGTCGCCGTGCACCGGCCCGAATCCGAAGCCCCCGTCGGGCATGTCCAGCAGTTGTGCCACCGTCTTGCCGCGAAGGCACGTGGCCAGCGTGGCCGCGTCGGTGCATCCGTGCTGTTCGGCCAGCGCCCGGCCGCGCCGCTCGGCGTCGTGGCTGGGTTGGAAACCCCAGTCGTTGAGGTAGGTCCTGCGCATCGTGCAAGCTCCACTTTGGATGATCGCGCGGTGGAACAGACCGGCTGATCCCGGCGAAAGCAAGTGAGCACAGGTGCTGGTGGCACCCGCCGACTCACCGAACACCGTGACGTTGCGAGAATCCCCGCCGAACGCGGCCACGTTGCGCTGCACCCAGCGCAGGGCGGCCTGCTGGTCCTCGATGCCGAAGTTGCCTGAGCCGGGAAGGTCCGGATGCGCAAGGAAGCCGAACACGTTGATCCGGTAGTTCACGGTCACCACGACCACGTCGCCGCCGATCGCGAGCGGGCGAGCACCATAAGGACGGCTCGATCCATTGGCGAAGCCATCGCCGTGCATGAACACCATGACCGGTCGCGGGCCTGCCGGTCGCGGGGGCGTGGTGACGTTGAGGAAAAGGCAGTCCTCGTCGATGCTGCCGCGATCATCGGGGAGGAAGCCCTGGTTCTGCGGGCAGGAGCTGCCCGGTTCGGTGGCATCGCGTACCCCGGACCACCTGGCGGCCGGCTGCGGTGAGCGCCAGCGCCGTTCACCGGTGGGCGGCGCGGCGTACGGGATTCCCTGGAACGAGCGGTGATCATCGGCGACGGTGCCGCGCACCGGGCCGTTGTCGGTCGACACGACGGCCGGGTCACCGCCCTGGCGGGACGCGGCTGCGACTTGCATGGATGTGGTTGCCAGAAGTCCGGCGAGGGCGAGCCCCACGATCATCCGGCGGCTCGGGGTGAGGTATTTTCGCATGAGCCAACGGTCATGCGGTCTCCGCCGCGACGGAATCCTGCCAGCCATCCGGTCTGGGTAGGGCTTTCCCTACCGCCGCGAGCTGGAGGCGTTCGTCAACCCGCTGGAGTAATTTCGTCGGTCTGAAACCGCCGCACCCGCACTCGCCGTCAGCGCCAGGCCAGGCCGGAACCACCCGGGGAGATCGGCGAACAGCTCACCGCCGGTAACCCGGCGAGCGCCACGAACACGCCGATCGTGTCCACCCTGGATCAGTGGCGGATGCGGGCCCGGTCTCGGGCGTGCGCGCTCTCGCCATCCAGTCTGCGGTCTCGTCATCGGCGTTGTGGAGCTTGAACCTCTGCTCAAGCCACCTCATGGCGCGCCCCCTTCGTGGGCGGCGGAGCAACAGGTGAGGCGGGCGCACCCGAGTGTCCTCAAGGTCGCGGCCGTGTTGGCTCGTCGCGTGGGAAGCCGGTTGCTCGCGCTGCTCAGCTTGTGCCGTCGGCATGAGTGTTCGGTGCCCCCGGGGTGGTGGTCTCGTCCTGCTTTTCGTCGGTTTCCGGGTGGACCCACCACACCAGCAGGCACAGCGCGGCGATACCGGCGAGTACGACGGGGACCCAGATGTTGCCGAAGCCGATGAACGCCGCGAACCCGTTCTCAGGCTCGTGTTCCACCGTCGGCCAGCCGGTGCTGAGCCATCCGAAACCGGCGCCGATGCCGAGGGCGACCGCTCCACATGCGTAGGCGACGGCTTCCGGATCGTTGATGGAGCGACGGGAGACCGCGGTCACCGCGTAGGTGATGAGCCCACCGACCAGCCCGACGAGGAGCATCACGATCAGCCCGCCGCGTGGGATGCCGTGGGGGAGCGGGTCGATGCTGGCGTCGGTGATTTCTCCGATGTACCCGAGCTGGTTGGCCAGCGCGTTGTCCAGTGCACCGACCCGGAACACGTCATACAGCGACGCCAGCCACGCTCCAAGGAGCGCCCCACAGATCACCAGCAGCATCGTCGCGATGATCGTGCCCGGCGTATGTGTGCGTCTGGTCGGATTCGCCATGCGGCCGATTCTCGCCTGACCAGGGCCGAACAGGCTATCGGTCCTCGGAAAACGGCGCTGCCCAGACCTGATGGGGAGCCGGAGTTCGGCGATGGCACGGAGCCTCGTACAGATCGGTGGGCGGGGAGCCTTTGTTTGGGCACTGGCTCGATTACCCCGCCAGCAGGTCGACCGAGCCTGTCGCGGGTGGTATAGAACCGTTGTGCCGCCGGAACCTTCGGCTATGCTCACTCGTACTTTCCTGCAACTGCCGAGCGATGGAGAGCATGTCGCACTGGACGAACTGGGTGGAACTGGGGTCCTGGGTGGCGGCGATAATAGGTACGCTGGTCGCTGTCGCTATGGCCGTGCAAGCATCGAATAGCTTTCGGATGAAGGCGACGCTGGATATGGCGAGGCCCTTCGTCCGCGCGTTGGCGCTGTCCCTGGACAGGCCGGATATCCTGGATGCGTACGAATCCGAGTGGGCGACCGCGAAGGAAATCCTGCGCAAGAAGACACGCCGCAAGCTCATTGTGGCGGGATTGGCATTTGCCCTACCGGCAACGGGAGTCGGCGCGGCTTTACTTCTTCCTTCTCTTCCTCCTTCACCCTTCGAGATACGATTCTCCGTCGGCGACGCCGCACAGCAGGAATGTGTGACAAGGGGTCGCGACTGGGCAACTACGATTACATGTACCAACCACTGGTCCCTTGGCTCGTCGGGGCAGAGGATCAAGGCACAGGCCAACCCCATGAGGCAGGCACGCCAGACAGAACTGGACGTCGTCGTTGATGGCTGCTCGAGCCGCGCGCAGGTTCGGTGGGAGCTTCTCGCCGACGGCGAAGCTCTCGGCAACGGCATAGCCGGTTCTGGGAGTCAGGAACCAAAACTGAACGTGCCCAGGGGCACCTCGTCGCTCGTCATTCGAGCCGAGCGGACCGATGATGATTCGTGCTCCGCGGAACTCGTCGTCAAGGCCGTCGTGTGGCCTTGAAGCCCATGTCGAAATGCTGACCGATCCGACAGAGCGAACCCGCTATTGTGAACCGCAAGACCCAACGAGGACGGTGAACCCGTGAATGTTTCCGGTTCGAAGAATGGAGTCGTCTGGTTCCTGGAAGTCTTCCGTGAGTCGGACGAGCTACTCGACTGGAGGGTTTCCTTGGACGATGTGTCGCGGGCTTCTCTTGGTGAAGCGGTTGGGATCGACATGTCAGGGCCCGGTAGTTACGAGTTGTCGGCGCGGCAGGCCAAGGTTGTTCTGGAGAAATTCTATCGGGGTTCGGCAAAAGAATTTGATCTTGATGAGAAAAAATACTCGTTCTTTGTGGCGGACTATGCCAAGACGTGAGCAGGTACCTCGAAGCCGAGGGAGACAAGATTCATTTTGAGAATGACCAACCGCCCGCCGCCGGTGCTCAACCTGCCCACCATGTCCTGGACCAATGCACCGGCACCTGAGTAGGTGCTGTTGCACCTGCCGTAGCGGCATGTGATGTCGTGGAGGCACCACGGCACGAAAGGCTCCCTCCGCGATGCACTTCTCCTTCACGTCTCCCTACCAGGTCAAGATCGGTGATGCGGCCGCGTTCGCCGGGACGACACCGCGCGCGATTCGCCACTACCACGAGATCGGTTTGCTGCCGGAGCCCGAGCGGGGCGCGGACGGCCGTCGCCGTTACGGCTACGACGACATGATCCGCTTGCTGTGGATCCGCAGGATGGCAGAGGCCGGCATCAGCCTGGACGACATGCGGGCCGCCTTCGACGAAACCCGGAACATCGAGGAGAGCCTGGGCCGGCTGGAGGAAACCCTGGCTGCCAAGGAGGCCGGCATCAAACGCCAGCGCGCCGTCGTCCAGCGTCTGCGGGCAGTGGGCAGCCCGCTAGGGCTGCTCTCCAAACTGGTGACGGACCGGCTCAGCCACCTGCCCCCAGGCGCGCTGCGCCGCTCCGACCTTGACACCTTGCTGGTCACGGAACGACTTTTCGGCCCGCTGGGCGCCGCTGTTCAGGCAAGCGTGTTCATCGTGCTAGCCACCCACCCCGACCTGCGAGCCGAGGACGACCGGCTCGACGCAGCCGAGGCCGCCCTCGACGACGGCGTCGATCCCCATAACCCCCGCGTCGAAGAACTCGCCGCACAGCGGCACGCCCACAACAAAGCTATGGAGAAGGCCAGCGAAGCAGACGGGCTGGACATCGACGAGGAGAAGCTCTTCGAGACCTACGACGCCGATCTGAAGGGCGAGGAGCCTGCGCGCATGAGCCTCTCCGAAGCGGTCACGAAGATGCCCTACGGCTTCTCTCCCGCCCGAATCCGCTGCATGGAACTCGCGGCGGAACTCCTGGCCCAGGACCACGCCGCGGACAACTGATCTCCCGCTCCGGGCTGAACCGGAAATTTGCACTGGCGCTCGAACATCGCTTGCGGGGCGCGGCCGGTTGAGCCGGGCCCGACAAAGGTTTTGCCAAAGGCAACGTCAGGCTGGACACTCCGACACAACACCAGCGGCAGGCAAAGGAGCAGGTGGTGGCGTTAGTCAGAAAGGGGTCTCGGCGTATCGTCGTGGACGGCGACAGCTATCGGTGGCGTATACGTCACAAGCCGAGCTACAGCCAGGGCAACGGCTGGACGCCGTTGACGTTCGCAGTGGAGGCCACAGCAGGTTCTGGAACGATACTCGTCGTCCGGACCAGCCAACCCCACCCTGGGAACTGGTTTGGCCTGCGGTCAAAGCCAGTTCTTCCAGCCGACGTTGCACGCGCCGTACGAACCGCACGCGCCCAAGGCTGGACGCCATCCGCCCACGGTACCCCGTTCGTCCTCGAACTCCCCGACGCGCTTGATGCCCCTTCGCCCTAGTCGCGGTCTCTGCACAGGTCCACCCATGCCGATGTCCACATAGGTCGAACTTCCAGCTCGTCTCGTCCGCTACGAACGAGCCAGTCTGATCGTCATCTCGAACAAGCTGTTCGGCCGCTGGAGCGAGGTCTTCGTGCGGTGGTTCGCCATCCGAGTGTCGTGCGTGGCCGGTGGTTTCTTCGGCGGTCGTTGGTTCCGCGCTGTGGCTGTCGGCCACGTGCACGAGTCGTGGGTAGCGACTGGCGCGGTCAACCAAGGTGATCACCGCGGAGTGGTTCGCGCGGCCCATGTTCAGGTCGCCTCCCCAAACGCAGGGCGGGTCGGTGCCTGACCGCTGAGGATGATCGTCGCTGGCTCGCTTGCTTCGCGAGATCGACCGTGTCGCTGTTTTTCCGCCGTACCAAGGCCGGTCGGCCGCCGCTGACTCCTTACGAGATGGCCCGTTTCGCACGGTGGCGACCATGTGTCGGCCACGGTTGCTGAACTCGTTGTCTACGCAAGCGCGAGGGAAGCATGGCGGTGGGCATGAGTTCGCATCGAAGCCTCTCCGCGGACGCGGTGGTCGGGATCGACTGCGTGGTCTCGGTATGCTTGATGTGTCGGAAGGCTGCGGTGCGTTCACTTGCCTTCGCAACATCTCGTCCCCCGAAAGTGAACCAAGTACTTCGGCCTTCAGCTCTGTCGCTTGTGGCGTATGGCGCGCGATGATGCGGGTATGGGAAGTGGATCCGGTGGCGGGGGTTATCCGCCGGTCGAGCCGTACGAATCGGGATTACTGGAGGTCGGTGACGGCCATTCGGTGTATTGGGAGGTGTCGGGAGATCCCGGCGGCAAGCCGGCTGTCGCTCTGCATGGTGGCCCCGGTTCGGGAAGTTCCGCGAGGATGCGGAGTTTGTTTGATCCGGACCGTTATCGCGTGGTCCTGTTCGACCAGCGCAATTCCGGGCGCAGTATCCCGTCGGCGGCCGATCCGGTGGTCGACCTGTCGGCCAACACGACCCAGCACCTCATCGACGACATGGAATCCTTGCGGGTTCACCTGGGGATCGAGCGGTGGCTGGTGTGGGGTGCCTCGTGGGGAGTGACACTCGCGCTGGCCTACGCGCAGACGCACCCGGAGCGGGTGAGCGAGTTGGTGCTCGCGGCTGTAACCAGCGGCGAGCGGCACGACTGGATCACCAGGGACATGGGCCGCGTTTTCCCGCGTGAGTGGGAACGCTTCCGCGACGGCGTGCCCTCCGGCGAGCGTGACGGTGACCTGTCGGCCGCCTACAGTCGGCTCCTCCACGATCCTGACCCCAAAGTCAGGGCCGTGGCCGCACGCGGCTGGTGCGAGTGGGAGGACACCCACATGTCGCTGGCCCCTGACGCCGCACCGTATCTGTCGGTCGCCGATCCGGCGTTTCAGCTGGCGTTCGCTCGTATCGTGACCCACTACTGGTCCAACGGCAGTTTCCTGGATGAGGGGCAGCTCCTGCGTGACATCGAGCGGCTTCACGGCATTCCCGCGGTGTTGATTCACGGGCGCTACGACGTCAGCGGCCCGCTCGACACCGCTTGGGTGCTGCATCGCGCCTGGCCTGGAAGCGAGCTGGTGGTTCTCGACGACACCGGGCACCGTGGCGGAAGCATGGCTGCGGCGATCACCGCCGCCACCGACCGCTTCGCCGGAAATCAGCGCAAGTAGTTGTCGGGCCCTATTGCTGCTTCACGCTCAGGGCAACCTCCTGAGATCCGACGGGCTGGTGCTGCGAGGTCTGCCTCCCGACGCAGGCGTGACAGCCCTCTGGAGTCCGTCGGAGTGGCACGCCCGGACCGCCCAAGTATGTCGATCTTGAGGAGGACGAGGCCGGGATTCGCGAGGTGGCTGCCGAAGTGGTGCCCGAGCTGACCAGGTGCGCACAAATACCCCGGGACACCGTGCCTCCCGCGGTTTCTGGGCGCGGTTCTGCGCAGGTTGATCCTCCCAAAATGCTCCCAGGTTCTGCCTCCTTGTTGGTCTGTGTACGTGGATGACGGAGCTGTTCGTTGAACCTTGGAGTCCTGGGAACGTGCCGCCACCTTGGTGGTCGTGGCTGGCCATTCGAAGCGACCGATCCGATGGTCGGTAGCTAGCCAAATCCGTCGACACGACTCTCAAGCAAGTCGGCTGACGGCGATGTAGACGAAGGGGTTCTGCAGCGGGCGGGAACAGCCGCAGGCAACTTTCTTCCAGCGGGCCGGCGGCGGTCATG
Source organism: Prauserella marina (assembly GCF_002240355.1). Taxonomy (GTDB): domain Bacteria; phylum Actinomycetota; class Actinomycetes; order Mycobacteriales; family Pseudonocardiaceae; genus Prauserella_A; species Prauserella_A marina. The sequence goes on along the minus strand of NZ_CP016353.1, from coordinate 4,383,475 downwards.
GAGGTGCCGCGGTATCGCCAGCGGGCCGGAAACCACCCTACGGATGTAGGAAGGACACCAATCTGTCGCTGGTCCTGTTGGGGCGCCCGAGAACCCCACGTCGGGTGGGAAAGACCCCGGTGATTGTGAGGGTGCCGTCCGCCCCGGCGCATGACACCCTCGGCGTGCCCGCGCGGGGGAGATGTCTGTCCGGCGGTTCCTCGCAGGCGCTGGGGACAATCCCCCTGCGAGGAAGACAACACACTCAAGCGTGCTTCCGGCTGGAGCGTCGGATCACCTCCGCACGTTTGCGTGGCTCCCGAGGCGTGCTGTCAGTAGGCTCAAGCGAATCCGGCTATCAGAAGGATCGAACCGGAGGGATGTCAGAGCTAGTCGGAGACCTTCCGGTCCGGACTGGCGTCCCCCGGGGACTCTGATCGCGGGGCTCCCATCGCCGGAGTCTCGCGACGAACAAAGAACGCTCAGGGCTGTTACGTGATGTCCAGCGTCCCAGCTGCGCAGCATCGTCGCGTTTCGTTGGAGGTCAACGTGCAGGACTCGGCGCTTCTCGAAGTCGGACTACCGATAGCCCTGGCGATCGTCATGCTGGGTCTTGGACTCACGCTGACGGTCGAGGACTTCCGTCGTATTGGCCGAGCTCCCCGCGCTGTCTTCGTTGCGCTCGCCATCCAGGTCACGTTGTTGCCCGCGGTGGCCTTCGCGCTCGTCGTGGTGTTTGATTTGGCGCCGCTCCTCGCCGTGGGCGTCATGCTGCTTGCGTCATCGCCAGGAGGGTCGACGGCAAATCTCTTCAGCCACCTCTTCGGGGGCGACGTCGCACTCAATCTCACCCTCACCGCTGTGAACTCGGTCATCGCCGTCGTGAGCGTTCCTGTCATCACCAACCTCGCGGTCGATTACTTCGATGTCACGGGCGAACTCGGGCTTCAGCTCGACAAGATTGCTCAAGTGGTGGCGGTTGTGCTGCTGCCGGTCGTCATCGGCATGCTCGTGAAGCGCCGGGCGCCCGGTCTTGCCGATCGGGCCAACCGTCCGGTTCGGATATTCTCGATCATGGTCTTGGTGGGAGTCGCCGCTGGCGCTCTTGTAGCCGAGCGCGCCAACCTTGCCGAGTACCTCCGGAGTGTCGGCGTGGTGACCGCGTTGTTCTGCGTCATGAGTTTGGCTGCCGGGTACGCCGGCGCGCGACTTGCGCGCCTGGACGAACGTCAAGCCATCGCGAGCGCCATGGAGATCGGAATTCACAACACCACCATGGCGCTTACGATTGCGCTCAGCGTGATGCAGAGTAGTGAAATTGCTATTCCAGCGGCGGTTTACAGCATTGTCATGTACCCCTTGGCGGCCGTTTTCGGCTTCATGGTCGTTCGAGGGTCCATGCGGCGCCGGACGGACGGCGCCAGATGATTCCCGGGTTTCTGGCGGTCTCAGGCGATCGGGAATTGAGCGGAGACGCGCCTCAAGGGTTTGCTGGTGACCACTGACGTGGGATAGCCGAGCCGCACGTACCGATGTTCTTCACCAAGACCGGGTCGCCGTTCGCATGTGTGGGTGTTGCCTGTCATGCGGCTGTGATACGCCGGAACTTGCTTGCATGGAACACCGGCGGCTCGACGGTGTGGTTGGCACGGAAGCCGTGGATCCGCAGCAATACGATGACGTGATCACCTGCCTAACTTCGGATCCGCCGTGGCAGGGCGCCGGGTGTTGTCGTGGGCGACACTGCCGGGGCGGCCCTGCGGGCCGCACGGTGTGGCGACCAGTTCCGTGCGATGCCTTGCTGTCGAACCCGTCGAGCGCCCTATGTGGACGGTCAGTTCATGGACGGCCGGTCGGGTGCGGCCAGGGACGCCAGGGATGAACACATTTGGGGTGAGTACAGGTAAGGCAAGATCAACTGCTCCCAATCGTGCTCCCAAACACGAGAAAACCCCCACTCGGTGATGATCACCGCTGGGGGTTTGACCTGCAACAACAAGTGGTGCGCGATACTGGGATCGAACCAGTGACCTCTACCGTGTCAAGGTAGCGCTCTTCCGCTGAGCTAATCGCGCGAGGCGGAGACGGGAATCGAACCCGTGTACAGGGCTTTGCAGGCCCTTGCCTGAACCACTCGGCCACTCCGCCGTGCTGCGTGGATCTGACAGACGCCTGATCCAACTGCGGAATGCCCGCCGCAGTCGAGCGGACGACGGGACTCGAACCCGCGACCCTCACCTTGGCAAGGTGATGCGCTACCAGCTGCGCTACGTCCGCATTCCCCAACTTTGGGCTGTGAAGCCCTCCGTTGTGGTGTGTGCAGAACTGTATCGGACCGCCGAAACAGTTCGTGCACGGGGGGTGGTCAACGTGTATCCAGGCGCTCTCATCAGCTCATATCGTTCGGGATCAAGTGGGTGAGCGCGTCGTCGACGTCGACCCACAGGTGCTCGTTGCCGGGCAGGACGACGTCATAGGTGCGGTCCAGGAAGTCGGCCAGCTCCTGAGCGGAAGCCTCGAACATCGCGTGCCCCGAAGGGGAGTTCAGTTCGATGAGCACCGACTCGGGGTCCTCGACGGAAGGACGGATACGCACGTCGCCGTCGCCGGCATCGGCCAGCAGGCCGTCGGCGAGCAGGTCCCGTGCGTACACCCATTCCACCCAGCCGGCGCGGCCGGTGCGGAAGGCCGCGACCACCGCGTACGGGTCGCGGGTGTCGTAGCGCAGCTCCACCTTCACCGGAACGGGAGGTGTCCGCGGTGCCAGCAGATCGAACACTGCTGTGGACCGCAGCGTCACGTGATCGTTTCGCATGGTCTTCCCCTTCTGCTCCCTTCCCGGCCGGACGGCCGAGGATTGATGGTGAGACGCACCGAGTATCCAGCTCGCTCGCCGTTCTCGGTCAGATCACACTTATGTGTAACCTCTTCAACCCGTCCCATCATCACTCTCGGCTCATCGGCCTCCGCGTGTGGCCCCGTGATCGTTCACGCGTACATATTGCTCGGTTTGCCGCGTCGGCGGTAGAACCGTCGCGCGAATGTTGCAGGTGACGTCCGTTCGGGCGGCACGCTGTCTTCCTTGTGTCACAGCCATTAGCTGGTGTTTCTACGCTGAGTGCCGACTGGTGCGCGCAGCGTGTGTGGCATCGGACCACCCGTTTGCCGGGGGCCAAGAGGCGTCCGGTACAGTCTGTTCTCACACCGCGAGGGGGCGATTAGCTCAGCGGAAGAGCGCTTCGTTCACACCGAAGAGGTCACTGGTTCGAACCCAGTATCGCCCACCCTGGAGTTTTATCTGGCAAGGCCCGGCAGTTGACTGCCGGGCCTTTTCCTTGCGATTGGCCACTCCGTTATTTTCAACCACGAGCGGCGCTCACTGATTCCGAACGTGAAGCACGCCACAATGATGCTCGTCATCGCAACCTCCGGCGCTCCGTCGAAACTCGTCCACAGTGGACATGTCGGGTGTTGTTGCCCGCATCGCGCGCGGACTCGACGGTCATTGATCAACTGACTACGTTAGGTAGTTGGTTGCCCTATCTCCATGATCACTCTTCGTCACCATTCTGTTATGGCGCCCCGGCCGGGCAGATCGCCTGAATGGCCGGTATTTGAGGCGTGGCCTTGTAACAGTGCGCCGAGCGTGACCGATACCACCCCAAGAATTCCCCGTTCGATTACTGAGAGTGTAACCGAAATGGTTACCGTGTGGAGTCGTCTTCGGCGTCCGACCCCGCGCCGAAGGCCCCACAACTGAACAACGCGGGAGGCTTCATGGATGAGTCGGTGTGGCCGCCAACGCCGCCGGAACGCGGCCAGCCACGCATCGGCTCCCGATCATCTCCGGCCCGCTCGCTGGGTGTCGTCGATGGGCGAGTGCTGAGGGCCATGGCCGTGAGCCCCACGATGGTGTGGGAACGGCGATATCGGGATCTCGTCATCGTCTGCGACATCGTGACCACGTTGTTCGTCGTCGCCGTCGCGACCGCGCTGATCGGCGGGTTGCACCGCCTCGACGAGGCACACGCGCTGGGCACCATCGCCGCCGTGTTGTGCTCGCTCCCGGTGAGCAGGGCGTGGAGCCAGAACTGTCTCGGCGAGGGCACGGAGGAATTCCGCAGGGTCGGCCAGGGGCTGCTCGTCGCGGGAGTGCTCGTCGCGCTCGGCGGATTGCTCGCCGGCGCGCTCGAAGTGAAGCCATGGGTTTTCTATGTGGTGCCGGGTGTCGCGGCCGCGATCTTCCCCGAGCGCTACCTGCTGCGCAGATTCCTGCACAGAAAGCGACGCATGGGGGAGTGCCTGCTGCCGGTCATCGTGGCCGGTCACCCGGACACCGTCCTCGATCTGATCGAGCGCACCAAGGCCGCCTCGCACGTCGGCTGGCGGGTGGAGGCGGTGTGCACGCCGCCGGGAGCAGGGGCAACCGACGTTCTTGGCGTTCCCGTGATGGGAGGGCTCGACGATCTCGCCGAGCATGTCCGCCGAGGCGGATATCGCGTCGTCGTCGTCACGGCGGATCAGTACTGGACGCCAAGGCGGTTGCAGCAACTCGCCTGGGATCTGGAGGGCACCTCGGCCGATCTCGTCGTCGCGCCGACGCTGATGGAGATCGCGGGTCCCCGGCTCAACGTTTCCGGCGTCTTCGGAATGCCGCTGCTGCGTGTCACGGCGCCGGCCTTCCGCGGTTTTCGCAGGGTCATCAAGGAATTCGTCGACAAGCTCGGCGCCGCACTGTTGTTGCTGGCGGCGGCACCGGTGATGGCGGCCATCGCGATCGCGGTGAAACTCGGCGACTGGGGACCGGTGATCTACCGGCAGCGCCGCGTCGGCCGCGACGGTCAGACGTTCACGATGTTCAAGTTCCGCACGATGGTCACCGGTGCCCACGGCAAGCGCGGCAGGCTCACCTCCGATCACGACAGCGCGGGACCGTTGTTCAAGATGCGGCACGATCCGAGGGTCACCAGAGTGGGTGCCCTGCTGCGCAGGTACTCGGTCGACGAACTGCCTCAGCTCGTCAACGTGCTGCGCGGGCACATGTCGTTGGTGGGGCCCCGGCCGCCGCTTCCGGAGGAGACCGAACAGTACGCGCCCGAGGTGCATCGCAAGCTGTTGGTGAAGCCGGGGCTGACCGGGCTGTGGCAGGTCAGCGGCCGCAGCGAACTGTCGTGGGAGGAGAGCGTCCGGCTCGACCTGAGATACGTCGAGGACTGGTCGCTGGCGCTGGACATGGCGATTCTGTGGAAGACGCTGCGGGCCGTCATCGTCGGCAGAGGCGCTTACTAGGCACGATCGTCGGCTTGTGAGGCTCCCCATAACCGTCACGAGAAATAGTGCAGCGTTCAACCATGTTGACGCTCGCAGTACCCGTGATGGAAAGGGATGGAGCATGACCTCGACCACGACCGCCGCCGACGCCACGTTGACGATTCCCGCTGACGTGCAGGATCTCTTGTTCCGCGAGGCCCGCACCGCGAACTCGTTCAGCGACGAACCGGTGACCGAGCAGCAGGTCAAGGCGATCTACGACCTGGTGAAGTGGGCGCCGACGTCGATGAACATCCAGCCGCTGCGTGCCCTCGTCGTGCGCTCGGCTGAGGGCAAGCGCAGGCTGCTGCCGCACATCGCCGAGGGCAACAGGGTCAAGACGGAGAATGCTCCGCTGAACGTGGTGCTCGCGGCCGACACCGACTTCCACGAGAACCTCCCGAAGGTCTTCCCCCACAAGCCGGACGCGAAGAACCTGTTCAGCGACGGCGAGCAGCGCGCGAGGACCGCGAAGCTCAACGCGCTGCTCCAGGTCGGCTACTTCATCCTCGGGGTGAGGGCGGCCGGTCTCGCCGCGGGCCCGATGACCGGTTTCGACGCGGCGGGAATCGACGGAGAGTTCTTTTCCGGCAACGCATGGCAGTCGCTCGTCGTGATCAACGTCGGCAAGCCGGGGGACGACCCGTGGTTCGACCGGTTGCCCCGGTTGGATTACGACGAGGTCGTCACCGCCGCCTGAGGTGAGGGGGGCGAACCGGCGGCCGATAGCATCGACACGTCATCGCACGTGTTCATGCTTCGAGGGAGTCCACCGTGTCCCAGTCGTCGTTCGCCCAGCCCGTACCCGCCCCGCGCGTGGTGGTAACGGCGGGCACTACGGCGGGCAGCGCGGTACGCGAAGCCGGCCTGCCCAGCAAGGGCCCTGAGGCCGTCGTCGTCGTGCGCGACCAGGACGGCGCGCTGCGCGATCTCGCGTGGGCGCCAGAGGTCGACACTGAGGTCGAGGCCGTCGCGGCCGACACCGCTGACGGTCGCGACGTCATCAGGCACTCCGCGGCGCACGTCCTGGCTCAGGCCGTCCAGCAGCAGTTCCCTGACGCGAAGCTCGGTATCGGTCCTCCCGTCAAGGACGGCTTCTACTACGACTTCGCCGTCGACACCCCGTTCACGCCGGACGACCTGCGGGCGCTGGAAAAGCGCATGAAGCAGATCATCAAGGGGTCGCAGCAGTTCTCGCGGAGGGTGCTCGACTCGGTTGAGGCGGCCAAGGAGGAGCTGGCGGCCGAGCCGTTCAAGCTCGAACTCGTCGACCTCAAATCCGACAGCTCCGGCAGTCAGGGCGATGCGCTGGACACTGTGGACACTTCCGAGGTGATGGAGGTCGGCGCCGGCGAGCTGACGATCTACGACAACCTCGATCCGCGCACCAAGGAACGCGTGTGGAGCGACCTGTGCAGGGGCCCGCACGTGCCCACCACCAAGTACATCCCCGCGTTCGCGCTCACCAGGGTCGCCGCGGCCTACTGGCGTGGTGACGACAAGAACCCGCAGTTGCAGCGGATCTACGGCACCGCGTGGGAGTCGGCCGAGGCGCAGGACTCCTACCTGGAGATGCTGGCCGAGGCGGAGCGCCGCGATCACCGCAAGCTCGGAGCGGACCTGGACCTGTTCTCCTTCCCGGAAGAACTGGGCTCGGGGCTGCCGGTGTTCCACCCCAAGGGCGGCGTCATCCGCAAGGAACTCGAAGACTACTCCCGCAGGCGGCACGAGGAGGCGGGCTACGAGTTCGTCAACACCCCGCACATCACCAAGGGGCAGCTCTTCGAGACCTCGGGGCACCTCGACTGGTACCGCGAGGGCATGTACCCGGCCATGCACCTCGACGCCGAGCACGACGAGGACGGCACGCTGCGCAAACCCGGCCAGGACTACTTCCTCAAGCCGATGAACTGCCCCATGCACAACCTGATCTTCCGGACGAGGGGACGGTCCTACCGGGAGCTTCCGCTGCGCCTTTTCGAGTTCGGAACCGTGTACCGGTACGAGAAGTCCGGTGTCGTGCACGGTCTCACGAGGGCGCGCGGGTTCACTCAGGACGACGCGCACATCTATTGCACGGTCGAGCAGATGCAGGACGAGATCCGCTCGCTGTTGCAGTTCGTGCTGGATCTGTTGCGCGACTACGGTCTCGACGACTTCTACCTCGAACTGTCCACTCGCGACCCCGACAAGAGCATCGGCAGCGACGAGGACTGGGAACGCGCGACCAACGCGTTGCGGGAGGCCGCCGAGGCCAGTGGTCTGCACCTCGTGCTCGATCCTGGCGGCGCGGCGTTCTACGCGCCGAAGATCAGCGTGCAGGCCAAGGACGCGATCGGGCGGAGCTGGCAGATGTCGACCATCCAGGTCGACATGATGCTGCCTGATCGCTTCGGCCTCGAATACCAGGCGAACGACGGTTCGCGGCAGCGACCGGTGATGATCCACCGTGCCCTCTTCGGCTCGATCGAGCGCTTCTTCGGGGTGCTCACCGAGCACTATGCCGGGGCGTTCCCCGCGTGGCTTTCGCCGACCCAGGTCGTCGGAATTCCCATCGCCGGTGAACACGTCGCTCACGTGCGCGGGGTGGAGAAGGCGTTGCGGGCGAAGGGAATCAGGGCGGAGACCGACGCGGGCGACGACCGGATGCAGAAGAAGATCCGCACGCACACCACGCAGAAGGTGCCGTTCCTGTTGCTGGCCGGCGGCAAGGACGTCGAAGCGGGCGCGGTGTCGTTCCGGTTCAGGGACGGCAGCCAGATCAACAGCGTGCCGGTTCCGGTCGCCGTCGAGGCCATCGCGGACTGGGTGGGGCGCAGGGAGAACTCGTCGCCGACGGCGGAAGCTCTGGAGGCATTCGTTGGCGGGCACTGACCGCGGGGAAGGCGAGCCAGCGCCGCCCGAGTTCGTCGCGCAGGACGGTGTCGGGGTTCCCGACCAGCTGCAACGGCTGTGGACCCCGCACCGGATGGCCTACATCAGGGGCGAGAACAAGGCCGAGGGCGACGAGCCATCCGGCTGCCCTTTCTGCGTCCTCGTCGCCATGCCCGATGACGACGCGCTGATCCTCGCCAGGGGCGAGACCGTGTACGCGGTGCTCAACCTCTATCCCTACAACCCCGGTCACCTGATGGTGGTTCCGTACCGGCATGTCGCCGACTATCCGGAACTGACCGCCGAGGAGACCGTCGAGGTCGCGGAGTTCACCCAGCACGCGATGACCGTGATCCGGAAGGTGTCCGGGGCTCACGGCTTCAACATCGGGATGAACCAGGGTGTGATCGCAGGAGCGGGCATCGCCGCCCACCTGCACCAGCACGTGGTGCCGAGGTGGGGCGGCGACGCCAACTTCATGCCGGTGATCGGCCACACCAAGGTGCTGCCACAGCTTCTCGGCGAGACGAGAGAGCTGCTCGCCAGCGCGTGGTGACGAGGTCGGCGCCGCGGCGCGCGGTCAGGACTGGAGAACGGCCTCGATGTCGAGCTCGATCCTGATCTTGTCGGCGACGACGGCGGTCGGGAACGTGGTGCCGACACCGAACTCGCTCCTGCTCACGTCGGTGCTCGCCGAGATGCCCAGTACCTTGCTGCCTTCGGTCATGCCGTCGCCGAAGCCGCCGAGTTCGGCCTTGAGGGTGACCTGCTTGGTCACGCCGTGCAGGGTCAGCTCGCCGTCGATCTCGAAGTTCTCGCCGTCGCCCTGAGGACGGATCGCCTTCGAGTGGAAGGTCAGCGTCGGCTGGTTCTCCACGTCGAGAAATTCCGCGCTCTTGACGTGCCCGTCGCGCTGTTCGTTGTCGGTGTCGATGCTGGCCGCCTGAATCGTGGCGGTCACGGACGAGTCCGTGACGGCGTCTCCGGTGACGATCTCGCCACCGAACTCGCTGAACCGGCCCCTGACCTTCGAGACGCCGAGGTGCCTGACCACGAACGTCACATCGGAGTGCACTGGATCGATAGTCCAGGTGCCCGGGATGTAGCCGGGGATCTCGGTGGTGGCTGTGCTCATGGGATTCCTCCGTCAAGTAAATCGTGTGCTGTGCTGGGGCTCTAGGGTCTGGCGCCGCGTCTGACGGCGGCAGAAGATTGAGCCCTCAAGTACGAGGGTAACCGAATATGATTGAGCGCTCAACTACGGGTAGGATGTCGGTCATGTCCCAACCTCGATGGCTCAGTGACGAGGAGCAGCGCGTCTGGCGCGACTTCTCGGCAGCCGTCGGCATGCTCAGAGCACATCTGGAGAGTCAGCTTCAGCACGACGCCGGCATGCCGCACACCTACTACGAGGTGCTTGTCGTGCTGTCCGAGGCGCCGGGGAGGGTGCTGAGGATGAGCGATCTCGCCCTCGCCACCCGATCATCGCGCAGCAGGTTGTCGCACGCCATCGCACGCATGGAGGCGAACGGCTGGGTGCGGCGGGAGTCCTGTCCCACCGACAAGCGCGGCGCGTTCGCGCACCTCACCGCGGAGGGGATGGCCGCGCTGGAGGCCGCGGCACCAGGGCACGTCGACGCCGTCAGAGCCAGCCTGTTCGACCCGCTGACACCCGAACAGGTGGCCCAACTCGGCGAGATCGTCGCCGCGGTGCGCGAAGGACTCAGTCCCCGGTGTGCCGCCGCGGAGGCCGAGGAGCTCGAACGATACGAGGCCGCGGAATGAGTTCCGCCGTCGCGACACGGAGTGATAGGCGCTCGGCGCTGAGTGAGCGAAAGTGTGTGCCTGACGGGCGGTGATCGCCGCGCGGGAAGATCACACCGGCGGGTTGAGGGCATCCATGCAGGTTGGCCTCGTGCGGCTCGATAGGGTTTCTTCGGCACACCCGACCACGTAGCTACCCGCCCCGTAGGAACGATGCTCAACATCTTCGCGCGCGCTTCCATATCCCGCGTCACCGACCCGATCGGTGCCGCGCTGGTCAGGGCAGGGTTGACTCCGAACGCCATGACCCTGATCGGCACCGCCGGCGCCTTCGTCAGCGCGCTTGTCTTCATTCCGCAGGGGATGTTGCTGTGGGGCACGTTCCTGGTGTGGGGCTTCGCGCTGCTCGACCTGCTCGACGGCGCGATGGCCCGCGCGAAGGGAAGTACGCCCTTCGGCGCGGTACTCGATGCCACGTGTGACCGGCTCGTCGACGGCGCGCTCTTCGCCGCCATCGTGTGGTGGGCGTTCGTCGTCGAGGACAACCCGAGGATCGGGGCGGCCGCGTTGATCTGTCTCGTGCTGGCGCAGGTGATCTCCTACGTCAAGGCGAGGGCCGAGGCATCGGGCCTCGAAGCCGATGGCGGGCTCATCGAGCGCGCCGAGCGGTTGATCATCGCATTGGTGGGTACCGGGCTTCAAGGATTCGGACTGCCCCACTCGGTCGAGGTGTCACAGTGGCTGCTCGCCGTCCTCTCGGTGATCACCCTGTCGCAACGCGTCTTCGCCGTGACAAAGGCGGGAAGGGGAGCGCCCTCGTGAGTTCGTTCGCAGGCAGGCTCGCCGACTTCGGGTACGCGACCGGCTGGCGGGTGGTGCCGAAGCTGCCCTCGTCACTGGCGGCCTCGCTGTTCGCCGTCGGCGCCGACCTCGCGGCCCGCAAGGACGGCCCTTCGGTGAGGCAGCTGCGGAAGAACCTCGCCAGGGTGGTGCCGCAGGCGGACGCGGGGGAGCTCGTCGACCTCACCCGGCGGGCCATGCGCTCCTACGCGCGGTACTGGCACGAGGCGTTCTGGCTGCCGCGCAGCGACCACGACGCGGTCGCGGCCCGCGTCGACAACACCGGCCTCGAATACCTTGAGGCCGCGCTCGAAGAGGGAAACGGCGCGGTCATCGCCTTGCCGCACACGGGAAACTGGGATGCGGCGGGGCTGTGGCTGGTCAAGCAGTCCGGCAGTTTCGTCACGGTGGCCGAGAAACTCGAACCGCCCTCGCTGTACAAACGATTCGTCGAGTACCGTGAATCGCTCGGCTTCGAGGTCGTCCCTTCCGACGGCAGCGTGTCCTTCCGGACCTTGTTGCGGGCGCTGCGCGACAACAAGGTGATCTGCCTCGTCGGCGACAGGGACATGACCCGGTCCGGCCTTCCCGTCACGTTCTTCGGTGAGGAGACCCGGTTCCCAGCCGGACCGGCGAGGCTCGCGGCCAGCACGGGCGCCGCGCTGCTGCCTGCCGGAACCTGGTTCACCGAGCAGGGTTGGAACGTGCGCATCCATCCCAGGATCAGGGTGAACGCCCGCGACGAGATCCATCCAGCCACCCAGGCGCTCGCCGACATCTTCGCCGCCGACATCGCGGCGCATCCGACCGACTGGCACATGCTGCAGAAATTCTGGTCGGCCGACCGAGACGCCGCCGACGCGGACTCCTCCAGCGGAGCGGGGTGAGCGATGAAGGTAGGCATCGTTTGCCCCTACTCCTTCGATGTTCCCGGCGGAGTGCAGGGGCACGTCGTCGACCTTGCCAAAGCGCTGCTCGCGCTCGGGCACACCGTGTCGGTGCTCGCGCCTGCCGACGACGAAGCGGATCTGCCCGGCTTCGTGCATCCGGCTGGGCGCGCGCTCGGCATCCCCTACAACGGCTCCGTGGCCCGGTTGCAGTTCGGGCCCGTCTCCTACGCCAGGGTGCGCAGATGGTTGCGGGACAACGACTTCGACGTGCTGCACCTGCACGAGCCCGCGGCGCCGAGCCTGTCGCTGCTCGCCCTCAAGGTGGCCGAAGGGCCGATCGTGGCCACCTTCCACACCTCGACCCCACGGTCGAGAACGTTGTCGGCTTTTCAGCCCGTGCTGCGGCCACTGCTGGAGAAGATCACGGCGAGGATCGCCGTGTCGGCGCTGGCACGCCGAGTTCAGGTCGAACACGCCGGGGGTGACGCCGTCGAGATCCCCAACGGCGTCGATGCGGAGTTCTTCGCCGAAGCCACGCCACTTCCCGGATATCCGAGGCAGGGCGGCACCGTCGGGTTCGTCGGCCGGTTCACCGAGCCGCGCAAGGGCATGGGCGTGCTGCTCGACGCGCTGCGGCGGCTCGCGCCGGAACAACCGGGCCTGCGGTTGCTCGTCGTCGGCAGGGGAGAACCGGACACGCTGCGCAAACAGGCCGGTCCGCTGCTCGCCGAGCGCATCGACTTCCTCGGCCAGGCCGACGACGAGACCAAGGCGAGCGCGTTGCGCAGCGTCGACGTGTATTGCGCGCCCAACACCGGCGGCGAGAGTTTCGGCATGATCCTCACCGAGGCCATGGCGGCCGGAACCCCGGTGCTGGCCAGCGATCTCGATTCGTTCCGCAGGGTGCTCGACGACGGCAACGCCGGGATGCTCACGCCGGTGGGTGACGGTGCGGCCCTGGCTGCCGCGCTGCGTGAACTGCTCGCCGACCCGGACCGCAGGGCCCTGCTGTCAGCGGCCGCGACCGAGCGCGTGGCCATGTACGACTGGAAGACCGTCGTCACGCAGGTGCTGAGGGTCTACGAGACGGCGATAGCGGCCGACCCTCGCAAAGTCGGAACCGAACAGGAAACACCCAGGTGAACACGTTTCTCGTGCTGCTGGCCTTACTCGCCGCGCTCGTCGTGGTGAGCGGGTTGTTCCTGGTGGCGACGGCCAACCGGCTCGACCGGCTGCACGTGCGCACCGACGCGGGCTGGGCCGCGCTCGACGCGGCGCTGGCGAGGCGGGCCGTCGTGGCCCGCGCGGTAGCGGCCGGCGCACTCGGCGGGGAGCGGGCTGAGGCAATGCGGGTGGCGGCCGAGGGCGCGGAATCGGCGCCACGTCCGGAGCGGGAGCTCGCGGAGAACGAACTGACCAGACTGCTCGCCGACGTCGAACGGAGTGCGCTCGCGGCGCCGCTGGCCGCCGAACTCAGCGACGCCGAGCACCGGGTCGTCATCGCGCGCAGGGTGCACAACGACGCCGTGCGCGACACGCTCGCACTGCGGCGGCGCAGAAAGGTGCGCTACTTCAGGCTCGCCGGTACCGCACGGCAACCGGAGTACTTCGAGATCGCCGAGCCGGAGCTGGACGCGAGTACCGCGCGGCCGACGCCGAGAGTGTCGGCGCGCATCGTGCTCGTCGATCCCGGCGGCAGGGTGCTGTTGTTCCGAGGACACGATCCCGCCGTGGCGAAAGAACGGTTCTGGTTCACCGTCGGCGGCGGGGTCGAGGACGGCGAGGAGCTGCGCGCCGCCGCGGTGAGGGAACTCAAGGAGGAGACCGGGCTCGGCACCACGGCCGAGAAGCTGGTGGGACCGGTGTGGCGGCGCAGGGTCGAATTCGGTTTCGACGGCCACCACTACGACGGCACCGAATGGTTCTTCTTGCTGCGGCTCGACACGGCTGGCACCGACATCGACACCTCCGGTTTCACCGACGTCGAGGTGGCCACGATCGGGACCCATCGCTGGTGGGCACCCGGCGAGCTGGGCGACACCGGCGAGACCGTCTATCCGGTGCAGCTCGCCGAGTTCCTGCCGCCGCTGCTCGAACATGGCTGGGACGGCAGGTTGCGTTCCATCCGGTGAAGCGGCCTCGCGCGGTGGCAGACTGTCGGCATGGCAGCGGATACAGCTGAGCGGGAGAGCGCGGCCTGCGATGTCGCGCACGGCATCGTGGCCGAACAGCCGCCGGAACGGACACTCGTCGCCGTCTTCGCCACCCCGGTCGCCGGGTTCCTGCTCCGCTACGGTGCCGACCTCGGATACCACCCCGTGCTCGTCGACCCCTCCGGTACCGAACCCGCCGCCGTGCGGGACATGCCGGAACTGGACGCCACCACCGACGTCGTGGTCACCGACCACCACCGCGCCGAACTCGGCGAGGTGTTGAAGGCGGCCCTCGCCTGGCCCGCGCGCTGGATCGGTGTGCTCGGCAACCCCAGGCACGAGGGCCCGCACGTCGCCGCGCTCACCGCGCTCGGCGTGGCTGAGTCCGACATCGCGAGAGTGCACCGGCCGGTGGGACTCAACATCGGCTCGCGGGCACCGGCCGAGATCGCCATCGCGACGCTGGCCGGGCTCATCGCCGAGCGCAACGGCAGGCCGGGCGGATTCGCGTTCTAGCCTTTCGCCGCAAGGCTTTCCGGGACAGGGTCGTATCTGGCGTGCCTGCGGGTGAAGGTCGCCGTTCCCGACGTGATCGAGCGCAGGTCGATCGCGTAGCGCACCAGCTCCGTCGCGGGCACCTCGGCGTGGACGACGCTGTTGCCACCCGCGATCGATTCGGTGCCGAGCACTCTGCCCCTGCGTGAGGACAGGTCGCCGAGCACCGTGCCGAGATGCTCGTCCGGAGCCCGCACGAAGACCTCGTCGAAGGGTTCGAGCAACAGGACCCCGCCCTTGCTGGCCGCGTCCTTGAGCGCCAGCGCGCCCGCGGTCTGGAACGCCGCGTCCGAGGAATCCACACTGTGCGCCTTGCCGTCGAAGAGGGTCACCCGCACGTCGACGACGGGGTGCCCGTCGAGCAGGCCCTTTCCCAGTTGCGCGCGCACGCCCTTCTCGACACTGGGAATGAACTGGTGCGGTACCGATCCGCCGACCACCTTGTCGACGAACTCGAAGCCCGATCCCCTCGCCAGCGGTGCCACCTCGACATCGCACACCGCGTACTGGCCGTGTCCTCCCGACTGTTTGACGTGCCTTCCGTGTCCGCGCGCCGGGCCGGCGAAGGTCGACCGGAGGGTGACGCGTACCGGTTCGGTGTCGACGTCGGCGCCACCTGCCCGCAACCGGGACAGCAGCACGTCGGCGTGTGCCTCGCCCATGCACCACAACACGAGCTGGCCGGTCTCCGCGTTGCGTTCCAGCCGCAGCGTGGGGTCACCGGCGACGAGCCGGGAAAGGTTGCGTGCCAACGCGTCCTCGTCGCTGCGGGTCTTGGCGACGACGGCGACGGGCAGCAACGGTTCGGGCATCGCCCACGGGCGCATCAGCAGCGGATCGTCGGGATAGGACACCGTGTCGCCGGTCTCCGCCGAGCCGATTTTGGTGAGCGCGCACAGGTCGCCCGCGACGCAGTAGGGCACCTCACGCAGGTTCGCGCCGAGCGGCGAGTACAGGTGAGCGACCCGCTCGTCGGTGTCGTGGTCGTCGTGGCCGCGCTCGGTCATACCGTGTCCAGAAACGTGAACGGGCCGCTCGGGACGCAGCGTCCCGGAGAACACGCGGACGAGAGACACCCTGCCGACGTAGGAATCGACGGCCGTGCGCACGACCTCGGCGGCGAGCGGGCCTTCCGGATCGGCGCTCAACGGCTCGTGCGGAACGCCTTCCGGTGACGTGACGGGCGGGAGCTGGTGTTCCAGCGGGGAGGGGCAGGCGCGCACGATGCCGTCGAGCACCTCGGCGAGCCCGACGCCGGTCTCCGAGCACACCGGGATGACGGGGTGGAAACTGCCGCGCGCCACGGCGGTTTCGAGGTCGGCGATGAGCGTGTCCTCCGCGATCTCCTCACCGGCGAGATAGCGGTCCATCAAGGTTTCGTCCTCGCTCTCGGCGATGATCCCCTCGATGAGTTCGTTGCGGGCGTCGGCGAGCCGGTCGAGCTCGTCGGCATCGGGTTCGCCGACGGCAGGCGGATAACCGGCCGAATAGTCAAGGAACCGCTGGGTGATGAGGCCGATGAGGCCGGTCTTTCCACCGGAGGCCGGAAGATAGAGGGGGAGTACGCCAGCGCCGAACGCGGCCTGGCACGCGATGATCTCGGTTTCGACGTCGGCCCTCGCGTGGTCGAGCCTCGCGATGAGCACGGCGCGGGGCATGCCGACCGAGGCGCATTCCTCCCAGAGTGCGACCGTCGCCGCGTCGATTCCCTCACCGGCGCTCACCACGAACAGTGCGGCGTCGGCGGCCCGCAACCCCGCCCGTAATTCGCCGACGAAGTCCGCGTAGCCGGGAGTGTCGATGAGGTTGATCTTGATCCCGTCGTGCAGGACGGGCGCGACGGACAGCCCGACCGAACGCTGTTGCCTGACCGCGGCCGGATCGTGGTCGCACACCGTGGTCCCCTCGACGACCGTTCCCGCTCTGTTCAGCGTCCCCGAGGCGACCAGCAGCGCCTCGGTCAACGTCGTCTTGCCGGAGCCGGAAGGGCCGACAAGCACGACGTTGCGCACCTTGCCGGGGTCGTCCACAGCGACCGCGGCCCCGGAGTCACCGTTCTTCGTCCGCTTCTCGGCCATGGCAGGTCTCCCTTGCGCCGACGTCGGTGTCGAGGTGTGCCCTCGATCACACACCCGATTGCCGCGACCGGCAAGGGCGCTGCCCTCTTCCGGCAAGGAGCTGGCCGCGAAGTGGACTGCTGAGATTGCCGCGTAATGGCCACCGCCAGCGGTCCACGTCAAACGTAAGCTGGCTACGGATTCTCCTGTTTTCCCTCGTTGAAAGGCTCAGCTGTGTCCTCCGTGTCCTCCACGTCTTCTGGTTCTTCCCCGGCAACGGGCACCGCGCGCGTCAAGCGCGGAATGGCGGAAATGCTCAAGGGCGGCGTGATCATGGATGTCGTTACCCCGGAACAGGCCAAGATCGCCGAGGACGCCGGTGCGGTCGCCGTGATGGCGCTGGAGCGCGTGCCCGCCGACATCCGCGCGCAGGGCGGTGTCGCGAGGATGAGTGATCCCGACCTGATCGACGGCATCATCTCGACCGTGTCCATCCCGGTCATGGCCAAGGCCAGGATCGGTCATTTCGTCGAGGCGAAGGTGCTGCAATCGCTCGGCGTCGACTACGTCGACGAATCCGAGGTGCTCACGCCCGCCGACTACGCCAACCACATCGACAAGTGGGCGTTCACCGTGCCGTTCGTGTGCGGTGCGACCAACCTCGGCGAGGCGCTGCGCCGGATCAACGAGGGTGCGGCGATGATCAGGTCGAAGGGCGAGGCCGGTACCGGCGACGTCTCCAACGCCACGACGCATATGCGCCAGATCAGGGCCGAACTCCGCAAACTCGCCGCGCTGCCCGAGGACGAGTTGTACGTCGCGGCCAAGGAATTGCAGGCGCCTTACGAGCTGGTCAAGGAGGTTGCCGCCAAGGGTAAACTGCCGGTCGTGCTGTTCACGGCGGGCGGTATCGCTACCCCGGCCGACGCCGCGATGATGATGCAACTCGGCGCCGAGGGAGTCTTCGTCGGCTCCGGCATCTTCAAGTCGGGGGACCCGGCCAAGCGGGCCGAGGCGATCGTGAAGGCGACCACCTTCCACGACGACCCCGACGTGATCGCCAAGGTGTCGCGTGGTCTCGGTGAGGCCATGGTCGGTATCAACGTGGACGACGTGCCCGAACCGCATCGCCTCGCCGAGCGCGGCTGGTAGGGCTGAGAACGAGGCGATGCGGGCCCACACCGCCGAGATTGGCGGTGTGGGCCCGGCATTCGCGCCTTATCTCGTGAGTGATGCCGCCTCCGCTCGCGGCAACGCCCCGCCGGGCCGATAGATCAGCTGCGCCCAGAGCTGAACGCTGGAACGCCCCGTGGACGCCATGCGACCCAAGACTGGGTCGTCGTGCGACGTACGAGGCCGAACCGGAGGTTCTTCTACGGCCGGTCTTGCCAGCCGCGGTGAAGTGATGCCGGGGCAGGCATCACTTCGTCATTTCGTCTCGTTCGGATGACTGGTGTGTACCTGCTCCAAGAAGACCGTTCGCTCGTCGACGTAGAACCAGATACGCGCAGTGCCCTTCGTAGTTGGCTTGTGTTGCCAGCGCTCGTGGGTTACGCCGCCGCGTTCGATGCTGCCGAGTTCGCCCTTCAGCCGGTAGTTCGTCGGTGTTGTGGCCAGTGGTGTTCGCGTGAGGAAGTCCCAGGTCTCAGTCATGGGATTGCGGATTGTCGCGGCGAGATCCCGCCACCCCTTGCGTGCGTCGGTGGTGGCGAAGCGGATCTCGTACTCGGTCTTTTTGGGAGGACGGGGGACCAGTTCGCCCTTCTTGGCAGCTGCCACGGCTATGGACGCTCCACGGTCTCGTTGTCGTCGAGCCACTCAAGCTCGGCGCGACCGAGCCCTGCGGCGATAGCGGTGGCCGTTTCCTTCCAGGAGGTCAGCTCGGCGATCGCCAGGTGCGGCTGGTCGGTGGAGAACGAGGCGCGTGCGGCGTCGACGAGGTCCTGTGCGCAGGACTCCCGGTCTGCCGGTGACAAGGCGAGCATCCAGGGGAATGCTTTGGCCATGCGCTCGGCGAGCGAGCCGTTGTCGTCGAGTGTGACGGTGATGAGCTGCGCGGCGAAGTTCAGCATGCGGGCGCGGCTCTCGGCCTCGCGCTGCGACATCAGGACCAGTGCTTCACCGTCGCGCCGGGTCACTGTCACGGGGTGGAGTTCGGCCTCGGCGAAGACCTCGGCGGAGTGCTTGCTCAGGTCCGAGGAGCGTCGCGTCGCCGCGGGTAGGTCTGCTGCGGTGCTCATAGACCCTATGATATTCGGAACGTGTTCGGAAGTCTAGGTTTACGCCGTGGAGCGGCGGGCTACGCCATGGTCAACGACGTGATTGTGCTGACCGCGCACCGCGACTTCGACCACATTGCGAAGGTGACCGATCTGAGGCACGAATACGTCGCGCCCACGTTGTGACGTCCTTAATCGCGCCGACTTACCGCCGCGGTACCGTCCACGCCGGAGTGTCAGACGTGCTCCGAGACGAGAACGGCGACGGTGTCGGGTTCGAGTGCCTTGAACACGTGGGCGACGTCGCCGGGATAGCTGGTGTAGTCGCCCGGCGCCAGTTCGACGGGGTCGTCGCTGAGCCCGGCGAGTGCCCTTCCCGAGCTGAGCACGACGTGCTCGATGACCCCCGGCATGTGCGGATCGGATTCCCTCGGCCTGCCGGGCTGGGCGGTGAGCAGGTAGATGTCCCTGCGGGCGTGCGGGGGACAGGACGCGAGCAGGGTGGCGACGTAGTCGGCGCGTTCCGCCGCGAGTGCCGGTCCTTCGCCCGCGCGGATGACCTGCACTTTCGGCCGGGTCGGCTCGACCAGTTGCGCGAAGGGGACGTCGAGTGCGACGCCGAGCGCCCACAGTGTCTCGACGCTCGGGTTGCCGGTTCCCGATTCGAGCTGGGAGAGGGTCGACTTCGCGATCCCCGCCCTGCGGGCCACCTCGGCCAGTGACAGTCCTGTTCGGTGGCGTTCCCTGCGCAGCGACGCCGCGATGACCGCGAGCGGGGCGCCGTCCGGTTTGCCGTTCTCAGACATCGTTCGCTCCAGAAGTCGGTTCGTTCGGCTTGACGAACGGTTGGACTCGGGTTCAGGATAAGAGTCTATGCGTTCGATATGGCGAACCCTTGATCGAGACCTCGCGAGGGACATCGCGCTGGTCTGCCTTGCCGATGCCCTCGTCGGCGCCTCGTTCGGCGCCATCGCGGTGAGCTCGGGATTTCCGCTGTGGCTGCCGATGCTCATCTCGGTCGTGGTGTTCGCGGGAGCAGCCCAGTTCATGTTCATCGGCCTCATCGCCTCCGGTGGCAACCCGGTGGCCGCCGTCGTCGCGGGGCTGCTCGTCAACGCGCGGCACGTCCCGTTCGGATTCGCGGTCGGTGACGCGCTCGGCGACAAGCCTTTGCGCCGGATCGTCGGCGCGCACCTGATGATCGACGAATCCGTTGCCTTCGCGATGGCCCAGCGCGACGGCGAACGGCGAAGGGCCGCCTATTGGGCGTGCGGTATCGGGCTGTTCGTCTGCTGGAACGTCGGCGTCGTCGGGGGCGCCTTCGGCGGGACGGCCATCACCGACACCGACGTGTTCGGGCTCGACGCGGCCTTCCCCGCCGTACTGCTCGCGCTCGTGCTGCCCTCGCTGAGGGACAAGACGACGCGGCTGTCCGCGCTCGCCGGGGTCGTGATCGCGCTGGTGGCCACTCCGTTCCTGCCGGCGGGCCTGCCCGTGCTGCTGGCGCTCGCCGGGGTGCTCGTCGCGGTCCTCGGCTCAAGGGACG
The DNA here is from genome assembly GCF_002240355.1 of Prauserella marina. GTDB lineage: Bacteria > Actinomycetota > Actinomycetes > Mycobacteriales > Pseudonocardiaceae > Prauserella_A > Prauserella_A marina. The sequence continues at coordinate 4,363,288 of NZ_CP016353.1, read as the reverse complement.
GGACGAACACCCGGCGGGACACGGCGGAGGAACCGGCATGACCGGCGCCGTCACCCTCATCGTGGCGACACTCGTACTCGGCGCGGGGACCTTCGCCTTCCGGCTCGCGGGCCCGGTACTGCGCTCGAAGGTCGAGTTGTCGCCGCGCGTCGAGAAGCTGATGGCCGTGTCGGCGGTGGTGCTGCTCGCGGCCCTCGTCGCCACGTCGGCGCTGCTGGAAGGGCACGAGTTCGCGGGATTCGCCAGGCCTGCCGGGGTCGCCGTCGGCGGGATACTGGCCTGGCGCAAGGCGCCCTTCGTGATCGTCGTGCTCGCCGCCGCGGGTACCGCGGCGGGCCTGCGGCTGCTCGGGGTGCCCTGAACGCGGCCCTTTGCCCGGAGCAAGTAGGCTTGACCAGCGGTAATCGCTGGAAAGGGAACGTAGGGGTGCCGAAAACGAAGCCGGTCATCGGGGTACTCGCCCTCCAGGGCGACGTGCGTGAGCACGCCGCGATGCTGGAGAAGGCCGGCGCGCGAGCCCTGCCCGTCCGCCGGGAACGCGAACTATCCGAAGTGGACGGCCTCGTGCTGCCAGGCGGCGAGTCGACCACGATGTCGCGGCTGCTGGAGACCTTCGAACTGCTGGACCCGCTGCGGGCGCGGCTCGCCGAGGGCCTGCCGGCGTTCGGCTCGTGCGCGGGGATGATCCTGCTCGCCAGACAGGCCCTCGACGGAAGACAAGACCAGCATCAGCTCGACGCGCTCGACGTCGTCGTGCGGCGCAACGCGTTCGGCCGCCAGGTCGACTCCTTCGAGGAAGACCTCGACGTGGAAGGACTCGAAGGCGGGCCGCTGCACGCGGTCTTCATCAGGGCTCCGTGGGTCGAGAAGGCCGGAGCGGGGGTGCGTGTGCTCGCCAGAGTGCCGCGCACCGAGGCCGCCGGAGCGGCTGCCGATAGGATCGTCGCCATTCGGCAGGGGGCGGTGCTGGCCACCGCGTTCCACCCAGAGCTGACCGGGGACGAGCGCGTGCACCGGCTGTTCGTGGGCATCGTGCAGGAAACGTAGGTATGGAGGAGAGATGAGCGGCCACTCCAAGTGGGCCACCACCAAGCACAAGAAGGCCGCCCTCGACGCCAAGCGTGGCAAGCTGTTCGCTCGGCTGATCAAGAACATCGAGGTCGCCGCGAGGACGGGTGGAGGTGACCCCGACGGCAACCCCACGCTCTTCGACGCTATCCAGAAAGCGAAGAAGAATTCGGTCCCGCAGGACAACATCGAGCGGGCGCGCAAGCGCGGAGCCGGTGAGGAAGCGGGCGGAGCCGACTGGCAGAACATCACGTACGAGGGCTACGGGCCGAATGGCGTCGCGGTGCTCATCGAGTGCCTCACCGACAACAAGAACAGGGCCGCCTCCGAGGTGCGCACCGCGCTGACCCGCAACGGTGGCTCGCTCGCCGACCCCGGTTCGGTGTCTTACCTGTTCAACCGCAAGGGCGTCGTGATCATGCCGAAGAACGACCTCGCCGAGGACGACGTGCTGATGGCCGTGCTCGACGCGGGCGCGGAGGAGGTCAACGACCTCGGCGAGAGTTTCGAGATCGTGTCGGAGGCGAGCGACCTCGTCGCCGTGCGCTCGGCGTTGCAGGAAGCCGGTTACGACTACGAGTCGGCGGACGCGAACTTCCTGCCTTCGGTCAACGTCCCCCTCGACGAGGAGGGCGCGAAGAAGGTGTTCCGGCTCATCGACGCGCTTGAAGACTGCGACGACGTGCAGAACGTGTACGCGAACTTCGATGTCGCCGACGACGTTCTGGCCGCCATCGAGGCGTGACACCGGCCGCCGGTGGAAATCAGTGCCGGCAGGACGCGCACCCCGCGGCGAAAACGGTGTAGGCGAGAACTCGCTCGTCCATGGGAGCGAGTTGCTCGCCTGCCAGTAGTTTCAGTTCCGCGGCCAGGACCAGATCGGTCAGCTCGTCCCGATTGTCCTTCGGTGGCCGCGATTTCAGGTTGTGTTCGTTCATTTTGGCTCCTGTCGGCACGCCTGCCCGCTGTCCTGACGCGATATGGCCGACGCTGCGCGGAATGGTAAGTGCCCGCGCGCCCGTGCCGGTAGGAACTGCGTCACGCCGGATGGCCGCACCGTACGGAAAGTGTTCGTTTCACTACGGCTGTCTATACGGCACAATGACCGCCGTGATGCCCGAAACCGTTGCCGGCAAAGACCAAGAACTCCGCGAGTGGATCGTGACGCAGGCCGAGAAGCGCGGCAACGCGGTCATCAAGATTCCGCCGGACGAACGGGGCTCCGGCTACGCGTTCACGGTGTGCGCGTGGGCCATGCACGGGGTCGCGGAGGCCGTCGTCGTCGGGCTTCCCGAGCACATGGCGCCGGTGTTGCTCGACGCGTACGTCGATCGCGCGGCGGCGGGGGAGGAATTCGCTCCCGGCGCGCTGTACCACGATTTCTTCGACGGTCTCCCCGTCACGTTCGAACACGTCGCCAAGGGGCATTACCCGGAGTTCTTCGGCAGCGCTTTCCTGGTATATCCCGAAGGCGACTTCCCCGCGGTGCAGATCATCGTGCCCGCTGGCGAGGGAAGCTGGCCGTGGGACGCGGGGGCACCAGAAGGATTCTCGGCACACCAGCCCGTCCTCACGGTAAGCGGCAAGCCGGAGAGCTGGACCCCCGGCTTCGACGGTCCATAGTGGACTGACGAGGGCGCGTGCTTCCGGTGCGCGCCGCGCGGCGCGCCTCGCCGGAAGGGCAGCGATCCGCTAGTAATCTCCTGCTCGAACTGATGTTCGTCGAGAAGGAGACCTGGTGCGCGTACTCGGTGTCGACCCGGGCCTGACCCGGTGTGGTCTCGGAGTCGTCGACGGTGGCAGGGGACGCGCCGTGACCTGCGTGGCCGTCGACGTCGTGCGCACACCGGCCGACGCCGACCTCGCCCACCGTCTGATGAGCGTCGCCGACGCGGTCGAGGAATGGCTCGACACCTACCGGCCTCAGGCCGTCGCCGTCGAGCGAGTGTTCAGTCAGCACAACGTCCGCACGGTGATGGGCACCGCGCAGGCGGGCGGCGTGGTCGCGCTGAGCGCGGCCCGCCGTGACCTTCCCGTCGTCTTCCACACGCCGAGCGAGGTCAAAGCCGCGGTGACCGGTTCGGGCCGCGCCGACAAGGCTCAGGTCACCGGTATGGTGACCAAGCTGCTCAAACTCGCCGAAGCGCCGAGCCCAGCCGACGCCGCCGACGCCCTTGCCCTCGCCATCTGCCACCTGTGGCGAGAGCCGATGCGAGCGAGGCTCGCCGAGGCCGAGGCGAGAGCGGCGGAACTGGCCCGCACGCACAAAGCGCGACTGGCCGCCGCCGCGAAGCAGCGGGCGGCCCGTGCCCAGGCGCGGCAAACACAGGTCAACCGGAAAGCACAAGCGGCGCCGACGGCGCGCACGGAACCGAAGACGAGGGGGAGCCGATGATCGCTTCGGTGCGGGGAGAGGTGCTCTCCGTCGGACTCGATCACGTCGTCGTCGAGGTGGGCGGAGTGGGGATGGCCGTGCAGGCGACCCCGTCGACGCTGGCCACGCTGCGCAGGGGCGAGCAGACCATGCTGCACACCGCGCTGGTCGTCAGGGAGGACTCGCTGACGCTGTTCGGCTTCGCCGACGCCGAGGCACGAGAACTGTTCGGACTGCTACAGACCGTGTCGGGCATCGGGCCCCGGCTGGCGCTCGCCGCGCTGGCCGTCCTCGATCCCGACAAGCTGCGCGGGGCACTCTCCGAGGGCAACATCACCGTGCTCACCCAGGTGCCCGGTATCGGGCGCAAGGGAGCGGAGCGGCTGACCCTCGAACTGAGGGACAAGGTCATCGCGACGGAACCCTCGGCCGGTGGCGAGGTGGCGCCCACCGCTGGGGTCGTGCGCAACGAGGTCGTCGAGGCGCTCGTCGGCCTCGGCTTCGCGGGCAAGCAGGCGGAGCAGGCCGTCGACAAGGTGATCGCCGCCGAACAGGGCGACACCTCCAGCGTGCTCAGGGCCGCGCTGGCCACGCTCGGCAAGAAGCGATGACGTGCCATGCACGATGACGAGATGAGCGCGCGAGGGCCGGTCCCCGGGGAAGACGACTACGAGGGCGACTGGGAGGGCGTCCCGGAGGGCGACGATCCGCTGTCCGTGGTCGCTCACGGCGGCGAGCGCGAGGTGGAGACGGCGCTGCGTCCCCGCAAACTCGCCGAGTTCGTCGGCCAGCCGAGGGTGCGGGAACAGCTTCACCTCGTGCTCGAAAGCGCGCGCAAACGGGGCGTGCCCCCGGACCACGTCCTGCTGTCCGGTCCGCCAGGACTCGGCAAGACGAGCATGGCGATGATCATCGCGGCCGAACTCGACACGGCCATCCGCATCACGTCGGGTCCCGCGCTGGAGAAGGCGGGCGACCTCGCGGCCATGCTGTCGAACCTGACCGAGGGAGACGTCCTCTTCATCGACGAGATCCACCGGATCGCCCGGCCCGCCGAGGAGATGCTGTATCTGGCGATGGAGGACTTCCGCGTCGACGTCGTCGTCGGCAAGGGGCCCGGCGCCACCAGCATCCCGCTGGAGATCGCTCCCTTCACGCTCGTCGGGGCCACGACGAGGTCGGGAGCGCTCACCGGCCCGCTGCGCGACCGGTTCGGCTTCACCGGGCAGATGGAGTTCTACAGCGCGCCGGAGCTGGAACAGGTACTGCGGCGGTCGGCGAGCCTGCTGGGTATCGAGCTTGAGGACAAGGGCAGGAGCGAGATCGCCCGCAGGTCGAGGGGAACCCCCAGGATCGCGAACCGGCTGCTGCGCCGCGTGCGGGATTACGCGGAGGTCAGGGCCGACGGCAGAGCTACGCTGGAGGTGGTCAGGGCCGCTCTTGAGGTCTACGACGTGGACGAACTCGGCCTCGACCGGCTCGACAGGGCCGTGCTGGGCGCGCTGGTCCGTTCGTTCGGCGGAGGTCCGGTCGGTGTCTCGACGCTCGCGGTGGCCGTCGGTGAGGAGCCGGCGACCGTCGAGGAGGTGTGTGAGCCGTATCTCGTCAGGGCGGGTATGCTCGCGCGCACTCCGCGCGGTCGGGTCGCTACTCCGGCCGCGTGGGAACACCTCGGTTTGCAGGCGCCGGCGGACAGCGTCGGGGTTGACGGGGCAGTGCCATCCCTGTTCGACTGATATACGCGCCTGAGGGCTAACCGCCTCCGGTGCTGGCTTTCTCAGCAGGACCTGGCACACTCGATACAGCACATTCAGACAAACTCGGACGTATCGCCTTCGGGGCGGCGTTCCGCCGAATGGAGAACCATGGAAGGCCTTTTCCTGCCGCTGTTGCTGATGCTCGTCGTCGCAATTCCCCTGATTATGGGGACGCGCAAGCAGAAGCGGATGATGGCGCAGCAGCAGGAGCTGCAGAACAGCCTTAGCGATGGCGACCGCGTGATGACCACCTCGGGCATGTACGCGACCGTGGCTGATGCCAGCGACGAGACCACGATCGACCTTGAGATCGCCGAAGGCGTCGTGACCACGTGGTTGCGCCAGGCCGTGCGCGAGAAGATCAACCCGGTCGTGGACGACGAGACCTCGGACGACGACGACGCTGACAGCGCGATCGTCGAGGAGCCTGCCGTCAGCAAGGTCGACGCCTCGGACAACGGGGCTCCCCAGGGCGCTCAGGTCGCTCCTCCACTGGAGCACGGCAAGAAGTAAGCCCTCGGCGGGCCACCCTGACGCCGGTGCGCATCGCATCGGCGTGGGGGCTACACGGCGTTCACGCAGCACCGAGTACTGTCTCGGTGCTGCGTGTGTTCGCTGTCTCACCAAGAGCGTCGAGCACGTGCGGTGAGTACCCCAAGCCGCCGATCCAGTTCGAGGAGACCGACCAACCGTGGCACCTCCGGCCGGGCAGATCCGCCCGGGACGCTACCTGACCTTCTTCCTCCTGATCGTCGTCGTGCTGTATGGGCTGGTCTTCCTGACCGGTGACCGCAAGCCGACGCCGAAGCTGGGCATCGACCTCCAGGGCGGAACACGGGTCACGCTGACCGCACGAACCCCTGACGGCCAGGCGCCGTCGCGGGACCAGCTCCAGCAAGCCCGCCAGATCATCGAGACCCGCGTCAACGGGATCGGCGTCAGCGGTGCCGAGGTGCTCCTCGACGGCAGCAATGTCGTCATCACGGTGCCAGGCAACGAGGGTGAGCAGGCCAAGACACTGGGCAGGACCGCGAAGCTCGGTTTCCGCCAGGTCATCAACGCGGTTCCGGCGACAGCGCCCCCTCAACAGCAGCAGGGCGATCAGCAGGGGCAGCAGCCGCCGCCCAGCGAGTCGCCGGGTGCCGAAGGCAGCCAGGGCGACGAGAACGGCCAGGGTGGTCAGGACGCTCAGGGCACGGACGGTTCCGGAGGCGGTTCCGCGCCCGGAGCGGCGAGGGCGCCGACGACAGGCGACCACGCCCAGCAACCGAGCCAGGATCCCTCCCCGCCGCCGACACCCGGTGACGGTGAAGGGGACGGCCAGACGCCGGAGGAGAAGGTCGCCGCCGAGATCCAGCAGGCGAAGGACATCCGGCAGAATCCGGCACTGCTGCCCGCCGATCCGAACGACCAGGCGGCCATGGCCATGGCGCAGCAGGCTCAGCAGGAGGCGCTGACGTCGCTGGTGTGCCGGGAGGGTTCGGCCGATCCTCTCGTCGGCAACGACGACCCGGCCAAGCCACTGGTGACGTGCAACGAGGACGGCTCCGAGAAGTACGTACTCGGCCCCGTGTTCCTCGAAGGAACCGAGATCAGCGACGCGTCCTCCGGCTACGACAACCAGCGCGGGGCCAACGTCGTCAACCTCCAGTTCAAGAGCGGTGGCGCGAGCACGTGGGCCGACTTCACCGCGGCGAACGTCAATCAGCGCGCCGCGTTCGTGCTCGACACGAAGGTGGTGTCGGCGCCCAACATCACCGAGGCCATTCCCAACGGGCAGACCCAGATCACGGGTCAGTTCACCCAGGATGAGGCCAAGAACCTCGCCGACGTGCTCAAGTATGGTTCCTTGCCGCTGTCGTTCTCGTCGTCGGACGCGACGACCGTGTCGGCGACACTCGGCCTGGCCTCGCTTGAGGCAGGGCTCATCGCCGGTGGCATCGGCCTGGCGCTGGTGTTCATCTACTGCCTGTTCTACTACCGCATGCTCGGCGCGCTCACGATCCTGTCGCTGATCCTGTCCGCGGGCATCGTGTACGCGGTACTGGTGTTGCTGGGCCGCTGGGTCGGATTCACGCTCGACCTCGCGGGGGTGGCGGGTTTCATCATCGCCATCGGTGTCACCGCCGACTCGTTCGTCGTCTACTTCGAACGGCTCAAGGACGAGATGCGGGAGGGCCGAAGTTTCCGGTCCGCGGTGGGCCGTGGCTGGGTGAGAGCGCGGCGCACGATTCTGGCCTCCGACGCGATCATGTTCCTCGCGGCCGCCGTGCTCTACGTGCTCGCGGTGGGTGAGGTGCGAGGGTTCGCGTTCACCCTCGGCATGTCGACGGTGCTCGACCTGATCGTCGTGTTCCTGGTGACCCACCCGCTCGTCGCGCTGATCGCGAAGTCCAAGACTCTGTCGAGTCCGAAGCTGTCGGGTCTGGGTTCCGTGCAGAAGATGGGTGCGCGGCGCAGGTCCACGGCCAGGGTCGGCTCGGCCACGAAGGAGGCCTGACGTGGCCGACGACAACGACAAGACCACACCCGGATCGGAAGAAAGCGGCGATTCGGTGACGAAGACCCAGCAGCCGCACAAGGAGTCGTGGCTCAACCGGCTTTACACCGGGACCGGTGCGTTCGACATCGTCGGCCGCCGCAAGCAGTGGTTTATCGCGTTTTCGCTGCTGATCCTGATCTGCGTCGGCTCGATGGGTTTCAAGGGCTTCAACCTCGGCATCGAGTTCGAGGGCGGAACTCAGATCCAGTTGCCGGGCAACGGCGCGAACGGCCCGATCGAGCCCGACGCCGTCAAGGACACCTTCTCCGAGGCCATCGGTCAGCAGGCTGCCGAGGCACAGCGGGTCGGCGTCGGTGAGGCCGCCACCATCCAGGTGCGGTCGAATACGCTGGACAACGCCGAGGTCAACGCGGTCAAGCAGGCGTTGTTCGACGAGTTCCAGCCCATCGGCACCGACGGCACGCCCAGCATGGAAGCCATCAGCGACAGCGCCGTCAGCGCCTCGTGGGGCGGGGAGATCTCGCGGCAAGCGCTGATCGCGCTGGGCGTGTTCATCGTGCTGGTGACGATCTTCCTGGTGATCTACTTCGAGAAGTGGATGGCTGTCGCGGCGCTCGCCTCGCTGATTCACGACATCGTGGTCACCGCCGGTGTGTATTCGATCGTCGGATTCGAGGTCACTCCGGCGACCGTCATCGGTCTGCTGACCATTCTCGGTTTCTCGTTGTACGACACGGTGGTGGTGTTCGACAAAGTCAAGGAGAACACCAGGGGCCTGCTGAACCTGACGAGACGCACCTATCCCGAGGCGGCCAACCTCGCGCTGAACCAGACCCTGATGCGGTCGATCAACACGTCGGTCATCGCGTTGCTTCCGGTGCTCGGCCTGCTCATCGTCGGCTACATCCTGCTCGGCGCGGGCACCTTGCAGGACCTGGCGCTGGTGCAGCTCACCGGCATGCTGACCGGTGTGGTGTCCTCGGTGCTGCTGGCGACGCCGTTGCTGGTGTTCTTCAAGATGCGCGAGCCCAAGTACCAGCAGCAGGCCGAGCGGGTGCAGGCGCGCAGGGACAAGGCCCGTGCCGTTTCCCAGCGTCAGGTCGCCGATGACGACTTCGACGCCGGCGACGACGAGGCACTGGCCACCGAACTCCGCAAGGAAGAGGCTTACGCGGCGGCGTCCAGCGTGCCGGCGAGGCACGCGTCGAAAGCGCAGAAGGCGCAGCAGCGCCAGCAACAGCAGCGCAAGGGCGGAAGGCCGACGGGTAAGCGCAGGCGATGAGCACGACTGTTGCCGAAGCGCTCGACCTCATCAGGGAGATTCCCGGCTTTCCGGAGCCGGGAATCCTCTTCCGCGACCTGACCCCGGTTTTCGGTGATGCCGCCGCGTTCGCCGCGGTGATCGACGCGCTGGGCGAAGCCGTGGGAGATGAGGTCGACCTGCTCGCCGGGGTCGAGGCCCGTGGTTTCGTGCTCGCCGCCGCCGTGGGCTACGCGAGAGGGCTCGGGGTGGCACTGGTGCGTAAGCCTGGCAAGCTGCCCGCCGTGGCCGGCCGGGTCGATTACGCGCTGGAGTACGGTACGGCGACGCTGGAACTGCCCGTCGATTCGGTACGGCGAGGGCAGCGGGTGGCCATCGTGGACGATGTGCTCGCCACCGGGGGCACGGTGGCCGCGACGGCGAAGCTCATCGAGCAGGCCGGAGCCACCAGCACCGGGGTCTCCGTCGTGCTCGAACTGGGCGAGCTCGGCGGCAGGAACCTGCTCGGCGGGCTGCCGGTGCACGCTTTGCGCACGGTGTGAGCTGCGAGGACCACTCCGGGTGGTCCTCGCGATCTTCCTGATGGGGACGACCCGCCCATCGATGAGCTGACACCCGGCACGAACCGACACGTCGGCGAGCTAGGCTGGGTGTCTGACAAGCGCGGCCGTAGAGCTGGAGGTGCGGGTGAGCCAAGAGCTGGATTCCGTCGTGGCAGCCCAGTCCACTGGCGACACGCGTGACCAGCAGGCCGGCGCGCCTGCGGCGCAGGGCGCGACGACGAGGGCCCCCTCGGCCACCCGGCGGGTGAGGGCCAGGCTGGCAAGGCGGATCACCGCACAGCGGGCCGCCTCGGTCAAGCAGGTTCTCGAACCGCTGGCCGCCATCCACAGGGAGCTGCATCCCGGCGCCGACCTCGCGTTGTTGCAGCGTTCGTACGACGTCGCCGAGGAACTGCACCGCGAGCAGCGCCGTAAGTCGGGCGACCCCTACATCACCCACCCGCTCGCGGTCGCGACCATCCTCGCCGAGCTGGGTATGGACACCACGACCCTGGTCGCGGCGCTGCTGCACGACACAGTCGAGGACACCGGCTACTCGGTCGAGCAGCTGGGCAACGACTTCGGTGAGAAGGTGGCCCAGCTCGTCGACGGGGTCACCAAGCTCGACAAGGTGAAGCTGGGGCACGCGGCCGAGGCCGAGACCATCCGCAAGATGGTCATCGCCATGGCGAGGGACCCGAGAGTGCTGGTCATCAAGCTGGCCGACCGGTTGCACAACATGCGCACCATGCGGTTCCTGCCGCCGGAGAAGCAGGCGCGCAAGGCGAAGGAGACCCTGGAGGTCCTTGCGCCGCTCGCGCACCGGCTCGGCATGGCGACGGTGAAGTGGGAGCTGGAAGATCTCGCGTTCGCGATCCTCCAGCCCAAGAAGTACGACGAGATCGTGCGGCTCGTCGCGGACAGGGCGCCTTCGAGGGACACGTACCTGCGCTGGGTGATCGGGGAGCTGACGACTCAGCTCGACTCGTCCCGGATCGCGGCGAAGGTCGAGGGCCGACCGAAGCACTACTACTCGATCCACCAGAAGATGATCGTGCGAGGCCGCGACCTCGACGACATTCACGATCTCGTCGGGGTGCGCATCCTGGTCGAGGACGTGCGGGACTGTTACGCCGCCATGGGTGTCGTGCACGCGTTGTGGCAGCCGATGCCGGGCCGGTTCAAGGATTACATCGCGCAGCCGAGATTCGGCGTCTACCAGTCGCTGCACACGACGGTGATCGGTCCCGACGGCAAGCCGCTCGAAGTGCAGATCCGGACCCACGAGATGCACCGCACCGCCGAGTACGGCATCGCGGCACACTGGCGCTACAAGGAAAGCAGGGGCACGCACGGCGGCAATCCGGCCAACGCCGTCGACGTCGACGAGATGGCGTGGATGCGGCAGCTTCTGGACTGGCAGCGGGAAGCCGCCGACCCCGGCGAGTTCCTCGAATCGCTGCGCTACGACCTTGCGACGCGCGAGATCTTCGTCTTCACGCCGAAGGGCGACGTGATCACGTTGCCCGTGTCGTCGACGCCGGTCGACTTCGCCTACGCCGTGCACACCGAGGTGGGCCACCGCTGTATCGGGGCGAGGGTCAACGGGCGGCTCGTCGCGCTTGAGCGCAAGCTGGAGAACGGCGAGGTCATCGAGATCTTCACCTCGAAGGCCGAGGGCGCGGGGCCGAGCCGCGACTGGCTTACCTTCGCGGGCTCGCCGAAGGCGCGAGCCAAAATCAGGCAGTGGTTCGCGAAGGAACGCCGCGACGAGGCGATCGAGCTCGGCAAAGAGGCGATCACCAAGGAAGTCCGCAAGGTCGGCTTGCCGATCCAGCGGCTGGTGTCGGCCGATTCGATGGGCGCCGTCGCCAAGGAACTGCGGCACAGCGACATCAGCTCGCTGTACGCGGCGGTGGGGGAGAGCCACACCAGCGCGAAGCACGTCGTGCAGCGGCTCGTCGCACTCATCGGCGGTGTCGAGGAGGCGGAGGAGGAACTTGCCGAGCGGGCGACTCCCTCGACCGTCACTCGCAGGCGCGGGGCCAACGACGTCGGCGTCATCGTCAAGGGGCAGAGCGACATCTGGGCCAAGCTGGCGCGGTGCTGTACCCCGGTTCCCGGTGACGAGATCCTGGGTTTCGTCACGCGCGGCGGCGGGGTCAGCGTTCACCGCACCGACTGCACCAACGCCGACGATCTGCGCACTCAGCCGGAACGACTGGTCGAGGTGGAATGGGCTCCCTCGGAGTCGTCGGTGTTCCTCGTCGCGATCCAGGTCGAGGCGCTCGACCGGCACCGGTTGCTTTCGGACGTGACGAAGGTGCTGGCCGACGAGCGGGTCAACATCCTGTCCGCGTCGGTGACGACCTCGCGCGACCGGGTCGCGGTCAGCAGGTTCACCTTCGAGATGGGCGATCCGAAGCATCTCGGCCACGTGCTGAAGGTGGTGCGCAACGTGGAGGGTGTCTACGACGTGTACCGGGTCACCTCGGCCACCTGAACCAGATCCGGCACTCTACGCTGCGGTCTCATGACCGACGGGATCGAATTCGAGCGTGCCGGTGATGTCGCGCGGGTGACCTTCACCAGACCGGACAAGCGCAACGCCATCAGTTTCGAGATGTGGTCGGCGATTCCGGGAATCGTCGCCGACGTCGAGGCCGATCCTTCGGTGAAAGTGTTGGTGCTGACCGGGGAAGGCGAGGATTTCTCCGCGGGGGCCGACATCGGCGAGTTCCGCGATCTGCGCTCGACCGCGGACGGTGCCGCGGCCTACGACGGCGCGGTCGAGGCCGCGGCGGCGGCGCTGACCTCCCTTCGCAAGCCCAGTGTCGCGATGATCAGGGGCAACTGCATCGGCGGTGGTTGCCAGCTCGCCGTGGCGAGCGATTTCCGGTTCGCCGCCGACGACGCCAGATTCGGCATCACCCCGGCCAAGCTCGGCATCGTGTATCACTTCCCGTCGACCCGCGCGCTGGTGGAACTCGTCGGTCCCGCGCACGCCAGGTATTTCCTGCTGTCCGGCCGGCTTGTCGGCGCGGCGAGGGCTCGCGAGATCGGTTTGGTCAACGATGTCTTTCCCGCGGCGGAATTCGAGAAGTCCACAATGGAGTTCGTGGCAGCCCTGTGCTCGCGTTCCCAGGCGTCGATCAGGGGCATGAACCGCATCATCGAGAAAATCCTCGCCGGGCAAGGGGAAAGCGACGCCGAAGTGGACGCCATCCGGTCGGAAGCGCTGCACGGCCCTGACTACGCCGAAGGAGTCGCGTCGTTTCTCGAACGCCGCGCGCCGAGGTTCACCTACCGCTAGCTGGATGTGCCCTGCCGATGGTCAGCGGAAACGCCGCGGTTTTCCGCTGACCACGACCTGAGCAATCTACTACTCTCACTGAGCGCGACGCGGGGGGTGAGATGACGGTGCCAGTACCGGACTTCGGTGTGCTCGACGCATGGGCCGACAGCGGCGAGTGGGTCGACCGGGTTCAGCGTTGCCTTGAGGACGACGCGGCTGCCTGGGTGGCGGCGACCGAAAGGGCAGCGCTGTCGAAGGACCGGTCGTGGGTGCTGCTCGCGTGGGTGGAGCGGTGCGCCTCACTGGTGGTGGTGACCCGGCGGGCCGGTCTGGTGCGCACGGCGGCGTTCGCGCTGTCCTTGCTCGCCGACGACGTGCTCGATCGCAGGGACGTGCTGCTGGTCGCCTCGTTGATCCGTCGCGCGTCGGAACTTGCCGCGCTGGACTTCGCGAGCCTGGCCACCGAGGGATGCGAACGGGCGGGAGAGCGTGGGCGGCGATGCCTGGCGTGGCTGCGGAAGGTGCCGGAACGAACGCCGTCGACACACACCGAATCCGGCTCAGGCGACGGCTTCCGCTTCCGGCGGGTGCCCTCTGGCCCGGACTCGGTTGAAGGACAGGCATGAAGGGCGAGCAACGTCCGTGGCCGAGGACCGTGCGTCTCGCGCTGTTGCTCGCGCTGCTGACCGTCGCGGGCGTCGGCATGGTCGTCCTGTTGCGCGCCGAGGGTTTCCTGACGGTCTCGGGGGTCTTCGTCGCGATGATCGTCGGACCCGTGGTCGTGCTGCTGGGCAGGTTGTGGCTCCATCGGAGATGGACGCGGTGCCGTCGTGATCTGGTCGAGCGCCTTCCTGGATTCCGGCTCGATCTGGAGCGCGAGCGGGTGCTGGCGGTCGTGGCACGGAGCACGGGGGCTTCGGACGAGGCGCTCGACACCGCGATCGCGGCACTGTCGGAGGCGAAGCGACACTTCGCCGCCTGTCAGGACAGCGCGGGTGCCGCTGGGGTCACCACCTGCGCTCAGCGCATCAGTGACGAATGGGCCTCCGGTGCCGCCATCACCCGTCAGGCTCGCGGCCTCGCCAAACAGGCCCGCCTGCTGGCCAGATTGCAGACACGCGCGAAGGTCTGAGGTTACTGGCGCCGCAGCACCTTCAGCAGGCTGGTCAGGCTGTCGGCGCCGAGCCCAGCCTCCATGCCCCTCGCGAAGATGCCGTGCACGGCCGCCGGCAACGACGAGTCCACACCGGACTCCTCGACGGTGTCGATGACGTGCCGGATACTCGCCTCGCCCATGCTGATCTTGTCGACGTCGCCCTCGTGATTGCCCTCGCTGATGCGGGGTGCGTAGAACTCGAGGAAATAGCCGAAGTCCATCGTCTTGAGCGCGATGGGCAGCAGCCGCTGAGCGGAGATCCCGTTGGCCTCGGCGACGGCCTGCGCGTGCAGGTAGCTCAGCAGTCCCGTCCAGAACATGTCCATGCCGATCTGATAGAACAGCGCGGCCAGCCCGGGATCTTCGCCGAGGTAGTCGATGCCGGTCAGCACTTCGAGCGTCGCCCTGTGCTTCTCGACGACGTCTTCCGGCCCGCTGTAGTAGGTGGAGGCGCCGGGGGTGCCGATGCCGGGCGGTGGCACCTGGACGCCGCCGGTGAGCTGAACGGCACCGTGCGCGGCGAGGCGAGCCGCCGCGGCGCGCACGGTGCCGGGGGTGTCGGAGCTGAGGTTCACCACGACTTTTCCCTCCACTGCCGAGGGCGGGGCCTGGGCCAGGATCGCGTCGGCCGCCGCGTAATCGGTGAGGCTCAGTACGATCAGCTCTCCCGCTGAGAGCGCGGCCTCGACGGTCGGCGCGACGATCGCGCCGCGGGCCGCGACGGCGTCGGCCCGCGCGCGGGTGCGGTTCCACACGGTCACCAGGTAGCCGTTGTCGAGATAGGCGTTGACCATGGCCTCGCCCATGGGTCCCAGTCCGATCACGGTCACCTTGTTCGCGGACATACCGCCTCCTCTAGAAAGAACGTTCTAATTGATCCAGACCGTAGCACGAACTAGAACGGACGCTCTATCCAGTAAGCTGGCCGCCATGAGAACCCAGCACGAGATCGGGACCAGGGAGCGCATCGTGCGAGCGACCTCGCTGCTGATGCAGCGCAAGGGCTACGGCGCCACCGGGCTCAAGGAGATCTCGAAGCGGGCGGAGGCCACGCTCGGCTCCGTCTACCACTTCTTCCCCGGCGGAAAGCGGGAGCTGGCGATCGAGGCGATCCGGCACGGCGACCGCGAGTTCGCTGAACTGCTGAGGGACGTGCTCGGCGGAACTCGAGACCCGGGGGAGGCGATCGAGGTCTGCGCGGCGTCGCTGGCGAAGGGACTGCGCGAGTCGGACTGGCTCGACGGGTGCCCCGTGACGACGACGGCGCTGGAGAGCGCGGGGGAGGAACCCGACATCCAGCGGGCGGCCGAAACGGCGTTCGCGAACTGGCGGAGGGTGGTCGAGGACAAGCTCCGCGAGTCCGGCCTCGCGGACGACATCGCGGCCGAACTGGCGCACACGGTGATCAACACGTTGGAGGGCGCCGAGATGTCAGCACAGGTCTCGCGCAGCGAAACCCCGCTCGTGCTGGCGGGCAAACACCTGGCGAGGCTTGTCGGCTCCTATCGCTGAGCCGCCAACGCGAACGGCCACCGTGGAGCGAGTGCTCCACGGTGGCCATTGAACGCGCGACGGTTACGCGTCGACCGTCGCTCCGGTGAACTTGACCTCGATGTTCGGAGCGCCGCCGCCTGGCGACGGGTCGTAGCGACCGTCGTCGCCGCCCCTGGCGACCTCGTCGATCACCTTGAGGCCCTCGTCGCTGATGGTCCCGAACACCGTGTAGTCGGGCGTCAGCGGAGCCTCACCGTAGACCATGAAGAACTGGCTTCCGTTGGTGTCCGGCCCGCTGTTGGCCATGGCGAGAATGCCCCTGCCGTAGCTGAGGCTGTCGAAGGTCTCGTCGGCGAACGTGTAACCGGGGCCGCCGCTGCCCTGGCCGGTCGGGTCGCCGCATTGCAGCATCTGCAAGCCGGTCGTGCCAAGCCGGTGGCAGGCGCTGTCGGTGTAGAAGTCCTGCTCGACCAGGTTGATGAAGCTGTTCACCGCGCACGGGGCCAGCGCCCTGTCGAGCGTGATCGGAATGTCGCCCGCGGTCGTCTGCAAGGTGACGCCGACCGTGCCATCGGAAGGCACGTCCCCGCCATTGGGCGGCTCGACCGGCTTCGCGGCCTGCTCACCGGCGGGGTAGTCGCAGCTGACCGGATTGGCAAGCGGCTCGGGGCGCTTGGGCTCGGGCGCGCGCTGCGTCGGAATGTTGATGTCGGAGGCCGGTGGCGCCTCGGCCGACGACTCTCCGGGGTTCGCGTTGGCCGCGTTGTTGTCGTCGCCTCCCTGGTTGGTGAGGATCACGACGAGACCCGCCACGACCACCACGACGCCGACGGTCACGCCGACGCCGATGATCCTGCGTCGTTTCGCGCGTTCAGCTCTGCGGACGAGCTGCCGCTCAAGCTTGCGCTTCGCGGCCTCACGGCGCTGCTGGTTGGTCGCCACCTGCCCTCCCAGATCTGCTCGTATCACCCGGTTACCGGTGGCGGCAGTCTATGGGCACTGTCTGTGAGGGCCCCGTACAGGGGCGGCTAGGGTGGGCAACGTCCCAATCGCGGAGGTGGATTTCGTGCTCGTCGTCGGGTTTCCGGCAGGGGCCTTCCACGCGAACTGTTACGTACTCGCTCTCGGTTCCGGTGGCGAATGCGTGATCGTCGATCCAGGTGAGGGCGCGCTGGCTCCGGTGACCGAGGCGATCGGGCAACACCGGCTCACCCCGGCGGCCGTGCTGGCCACCCACGGCCATGTCGACCACATCCACTCCGCCGCGGAACTGGCCGACGGTCACGGCATCCCGGTGTGGATCAAGCGGGAGGACCGGCCGCTGCTGAGCGACCCGGCGAAAGGCATCGGTCCCGAGCTCGCCTCGGCCGTCTCCGGCTCGGGGCTTCCGCTCGACCTGCGCGAGCCTGCCGAGGTGGGCGAGTTCGACGATCTCGGCCCGCTCGACGACACCGGCGACGTGGAACTGGCCGTCGCCGGGCTGCGGATTCGCGTCTGCCACACGCCGGGGCACACGCCCGGCTCGGTCGTCTTCAGGCTGCGCACGGCCGAAGGCGCATCGCTCGCGTTCACCGGCGACACCCTCTTCGCGGGTTCCGTCGGAAGGAGCGACTTGCCGGGAGGCGACGTGCGGGAGCTGGCGAGGTCGCTGAGGACCACACTGTGGCCACTCGCCGATGACACGGTGGTCTTGCCAGGCCACGGGGCCAGCACCACCATCGGCACGGAAAAGGTGAGCAACCCGTACTTCGGTGCGGGCGGTGCCGGTAATGGGGGTAGCAATGAGTGAGCCGGACGCGGCCGAACGTACGCCTGCGCCCGAGCCGGAGCGGATCGCGCTCTACGGCGACAATCCGGCGTTGCGACGGCGCCGTGCACTGTCCGGGCTGATCGGTGTCGTCATCCTCGCCGCGGCGTTCGGCGGCATCGCGGGACTCATCGGAGGGCAGACCGCGGGGCTCGTGGTGGCCGCGACCGTCGCGGCCCCGCTGCTGTACCTGGTTTCCTTCAGCGCGCGGCGGCAGATCTGGCTGGAAGGCAACACCGTCGTGGTCCGCAACTGGGGAACGCGGCGCATCGACCTGGTGACCGCGAAGAACATCGACGTGCTCGTCACCGATGTGCGGGGCACGCGCACGGTCGGACTGCTGGTCGGTTCAGGACAGCGGAACAAGGCCGTCAAGATCGACCTCGCGATGTACTCGGGTACCGGGGGAAGGGAACTCGGCATCCTCGCGCTGCGCAGGCTTGCCGACGCGGTGGTCAACAACATCGACGCCAACGGTGTCGTGTTCTCCGGCCTGCTGGTCGCCCAGTTGCGTTCCGAGGCGAGGGGCGACGGCGTCGCCGACCGTCCGCTCTACCGGCTCGCCTCGGTCGCGCCGTCGGGAAAGTTCGCGCAGCGCTTCACGATGGACGCGGTGAGCCGGTTCGTGGCGACGCTGGAGTGACGTCGGTGTTTCTCGCGGAGAGCCGCTTCTCGATGGCGGTGAGCTGCCCCCTGATCGCCTCAAGCTGGTAGACGATCTCCGGCAGCTCCTGAGTCGCGAACGTGCTGAGCCGTTCGAGTTGCTTGGCCGTTTCCTTCAGCTCGCCCAGCAGCCCCGAGATCACCGGCAGCGCGTTGATCGCGGCCCGCGCGGAGTGCCCAGCCCTCCTGGCGGCGGCCAGTGCCTGCCCCGGCATGCGAAGTGCTGAACCGAGCATGACGCCTCCCAGCGCGCGATCCGGCGCCGCGGGCCTCGTCGATGGCCCTCGGCACGCCATTTCGTACCCCATTCCCGGGTTCGGCACGGAATCGGGGCGCGCGGATGGGGCTGCTGTGACTACTGGGTACCGCTGTGGTTTTCGGCGCGTTCGGCTTTCTCCGCGTCCGGCCTGGCTGGGACGTCCTGTTTGCTCGCGACGATGGCCGCGAGCGCGGTCGTCACGGGAACCGCCGCGACGATGCCGATGCTGCCCGCGAGGGTGCGCACGATCTCCTGCGCGAGGTCCTGCGAGCCGAGGATCGTGCCGAGCCCGACGCCGGAAAGCGACGCGAGCAGCAGCACCGGAAGCGCGGCACCCGCGTAGGCCATGACGAGCGTGTTCACCGCGGAGCCGACGTGGTCGCGGCCGATGCGCAGCCCGGCCCCGTACAGCTCGCGCCAGCTCAGCGACGGGTTGGCCCTGCGCAGTTCCCACACCGCCGACGTCTGCGTGACCGTGACGTCGTCGAGGACGCCGAGTGCCCCGATGACGACACCGGCCAGCAGCAGCCCTCTCGCGTCGATGCCGTGGCCGAGCGCCGCGATGAGGGTCGTGGTGTTCTCGTCGAGCCCGGTCAGTGCCGCGGCCGCGGAGAAGATCGCGGCCAGCACACCGATGAGCGTGAGACTGATCATGGTGCCGAGTACCGCCACCGAGGTGCGCGCCGACAGGCCGTGCGTCAGGTACAGCGCGACGAACATGATCAGCCCGGAACCCGCGATGGCCACGAGCAGCGGATTTTCACCGGCAAGTATCGCAGGCAGGATGAACAGGGCGATCACGAGGAAACTGAGGCCGAGCGCGACCAGCGCGGCCAGGCCCCGCCATCGCCCGAGCACGATCACGGCCAGCGCGAACAGCCCGGCCAGCAGCAACAGCGGAGTTCCTCGCTGGAAATCCTGAATCTGGTACGACCCCGGGTCCTCCGGCTGGGCGCCGCTGTAGGACAGCACCACCTTGTCGCCCGCGGCGAATCGAGGGGTGCTCGGTTCGATGGGAACGACCTTCGCGATCGTCGAGCCCTCCGCGTTGCCCTCGCTCAGTGTCACCTCGACGGTCAGGCATTCCTTCCCGTCCGGAGGCGGAGCGCCCACCTGGACCTGCCCGGGGGCGAGGCAAGGGCCGACCGCGGCCGAGGTGATCTCGCCGTCGACGGGCACCCCGCTCGGCACGTGGCTGCGCGCGGGCGGTTCACCCCACGGGTAGAGCACGAACACGCCGACCACCGTGAGCAGCGCGATCGGGGCCAGCAGCGCGACAAGCAGGGTCCGGACCCTGCGGGAGGCGGGTTCGGCGGGGCCGTGCCCATGGCCGTGGCCGTGTGCCGGTGGGTCTGCCCGTGTCGTCCCGCCGGCTGCCCCGGTCCGCTGATCGCGCGCGGGGGAGGGCCGTGCGGCGCGGTCGGCACGCCGCACCGGCGCGGGGGAACTTCCCGCCGTGTCCTCACGGCCGGGGCGGCGGCGCACCTGGCTCCGCTCAGGGCGTTCCGGCGTGGGAGGCACCCTGCGGATGGGCCCGGTGTCGTCGTCGGAGAGGTCTCGGGGCACCGGCACATCTTCCGTCACCGGCACTTCCGCCTTTCGCCAGGGAGCGGGGAACTCGGCGGGAACCGGTCCGCCGGCACCCGCGTCTGAGTTGATCGAGAAGGTTGATCAAGAGGGCGGCGTTCACGGCGGGCAGCGTGGTGGCGGCTCTGGGCACCCGACTCACGTCCGGCTGGGGGTCGGACGTGACCGGGACCAGACGCCACCACGCTGCCCGCTTTTTTCATGACCGCGGGGTGATGTCCGCGCCCGATTCCGCCGAACGAAATGTCCATGTTGTCCCGCGCGGTTTCCCGGTACACGCTCGGTTGTTCCGGCAATGGCCATACAGGGAGCGGTGACGTGAGCGACTACACGACGACGAGGGCATTCCTTGAGGCGCTCGCGGAGGGCGGCGTCAAGTACGCGTTCGCCAATCTCGGCAGTGACCACCCCGCGCTGGTCGAGACCTATGCGATGGCGCGGCAGCAGGGTTTCGCCGACACGTTGCCGGAACTGATCATCTGTCCACATGAGAGCGTCGCGATGTCTGCCGCTCAGGGATACGCCCAGGTGACCGGTATTCCGCAGGCCGTGCTGGTGCACGTGGAATGCGGAACGCAGAACATCGGCGGAATGCTGCACAACGCCGCGAAGGGCAGGTTCGGCGTGCTGCTCTACGCGGGTGCCTCGCCCTACACCCAGGAAGGCGAGTTGTTCGGCAGCCGCAACGAGTTCATCCAGTGGATCCAGGACGTGCACGACCAGCGCGGAATCGTGCGCGGGTACACCAAGTACGACAACGAGATCCGGACCGGGCACAACGTCAAACAACTCGTGCACAGGGCGCTCCAGCTCGCCCGCAGCGAACCGGCGGGCCCGGTCTACCTGGTCGGTCCGCGCGAGGTGATGGAAGCCGACATCCCTGTCCAGCAAGGACATCCGGAGCAGTACAGCCCGGTCGCGCCCGCCGCGCTCGCGCCATCGGTAGTCGAGGACATCGCGGGTGCGCTGTCGACAGCGCACGCGCCGGTCGTGGTGACCTCGTATCTCGGCAAGGATCCTTCGGCCGTACCCGAACTCGTCGCGCTGTGCGAATCGCTGGCGTTGCCGGTGATCGAGTCGGTGCCGATGCACCTGAACTTCCCTGCCGACCATCCGCTCCACTGGGGTTACCAGTGGAACGACCAGAACCACAACCCGTTGCTGGAGAACGCCGACGTCGTACTGGTGCTCGGCAGCGACGTCCCGTGGATCCCGACGAAGAACCGGCCGTCCGCCGGCGCGAGGCTGTTCGTCGTCGACACCGACCCGCTCAAGGAACAGATGCCGCTGTGGCACGTGCCTGCCGAGCGCTTCGCCATGGCCGACCTGAGTACCGCGGTCGGGCAGCTCAGGGAACGGATCGAGCGTGAAGGTGTCGATCGCGGGCTGGTCGAGGCGCGGCTGGCGAGCGCGACGGCCGAACACGAGCGCCAGCGCGCCGAGCAGGTCGACCGCGAACGGCCCGACGGCGACACCATCACCCCGGAATACCTCGTCGCCTGCGTGCGGGACGCGATCGACGACGACACGCTCGTGCTGTCCGAGGCGATCACCAACTACCCGGTCGTCAACCAGCATCTGCGGCGCAACAGGCCCGGTTCGCTGCTCGGCTCCGGCGGCGGCTCGCTCGGCTGGTCGGCCGGTGCCGCGATCGGCGCGAAACTGGCCGCTCCCGAACGCACGGTCGTCTCGCTCATCGGCGACGGAACCTACCTGTTCGGCGTGCCCTCGTCGGCGCAGTGGGTCGCGCGCAGGTACGGCACCCCCAGCCTCACCGTCATCTTCGACAACCGGGGCTGGAAGGCGCCCAAGATGTCGACGTTGTCGGTGCGGCCCGACGGCGTCGCCGCGAGCATGGACGATTTCAACGTGAGCTTCAGTCCCGAGGCGGATCTGCCTGGGATCGCGGAGGCCGCCGGAGGGGCGTGGGGACGCACGGTCGGCGTCGCGAGCGAGCTGAAGGGCGTGCTCGCCGAGGCGCTGGAGGTCGTCCGAGGCGGCCGGTCGGCCGTACTGAGCGTGCACGTGCCCGAGGTGTGAGCCGTTCCGTATTTTCACTGAATGGAAGTGATACTTGCCCGCGGGGCGGGGGATCGCCACCATCACGCTCGTGAGCGGGCACAGTGGCCGGACCGGACCGCCTGCGCCGAAGTCGGTGCTGGCGAGGGGCTTGTCGCTGCTCGATACGTTCAGCGCGGGCGAACCCGAGCTGAGCCTCGCCGAGATCTCCGCCAGAAGCGGACTGCCGAAGCCGACCGCGCACCGGCTACTCGGCGAGCTGGTCGAATGGGGCGCGCTCGAACGGTGCAGGCCGGGTCACTACCGGCTGGCCACCAAGTTGTTCAGGCTCGGCCAGCTCGTTCCCCGCCACCGGCTGCTGCGCGAGGCCGCGCTACCGCAACTCGAAGAGCTCTACGAGCTCAGCCACGAGAACGTGCACCTCGCCGTGCCCGACAACCTCTACACGCTGTTCCTGGAAAAGCTCACCGGCAAGGAGTCGATGGCCATCAGGTCGAGGGTCGGCGGCCGGATGCCCTCGCACTGCACCGCGACGGGGAAGGTCTTCCTCGCCTGGGGAGGAAGGGACCGGTTGCGCAGGATCGTCGACGCCGGCCTGCCGAGGCTGACCCCGAAGACCATCGTCCTTCCCGGCCTGCTGCACCAGGAACTCGAACGGACCGTCGCGCGTGGCATCGGGATCAACAGGGAGGAAGCGGAGCCGGGCGTCGCCGCCGTCGCCGCGCCGGTGCACGGCGAGCGAGGACAGGTCGTCGCCGCGCTCTCGATCACCGGCCGCTCGCACCGGCTCGACGTCGACCGGCTCGGCGGGCTCGTCCGCGCGGCGGCCAACACCGTGTCGGCGACACTCAGCTCCCGGTGAGCGCTTCGCCTGCCCACGAGGGGCAGGCGAAGCGAATGCTCAGAACGGGTAACCGGCCACGTCACCGCGCAGCGTGATCCACCGGGTCTCGGTGAACGCCTCGATGTTGGCCTTCGGCCCGCCGAAGCGCGAACCGGTCCCCGAGGCCAGCACCCCGCCGAAGGGCGCGTGTGCCTCGTCGTTCACGGTCTGGTCGTTGATGTGCACGATTCCGGTCGGAATCCGCTCGGCCAGCGCGAGACCCCTCGTCACGTCCTTGGTCAGGATGCCGAGCGAGAGTCCGTACTCACTGCCCGCCGCCAGTTCGGCCGCCTCCTCGATGGTGCGGAACGACGCGACGGGAGCGACAGGGCCGAACACCTCGTCGTCGTAGGCCGGGATGCCCGGTTTCGCACCGGCCAGCACCGTCGGCCGGTAGAACAGGCCCTCGTACTCGCCGCCCGCCGCCACCCTCGCGCCAGCGTCGGCACTCGACGTGACCAGTCCGTGGATCTTGTCGCGCTGCCGTTCGTCGATGATCGGGCCCAGCGCGACCTCGGCTTCGGCCGGGTTGCCGACGGGAAGCCTGCCCGCGGTCTCGGCCAGCCGCTCGACATAACTGTCGTAGAGCGATTCGTGCACAAGGTGCCTGCCGGTCGTCATGCAGATCTGGCCCTGGTGGAAGAACGAGCCCCACGCCGCGGCACTCGTGGTGGTTTCGACGTCGGCGTCGTCGAGCACGATCATCGCCGAGTTGCCGCCCAGTTCCAGGTGGGCACGCTTCAGGTGACGTCCCGCGAGCTCGCCGACGGCTCGTCCCGCGCCCGTCGATCCGGTGAACGAGATGACCCGAACGTGTGGATCCTCGATCATCGCGGTGCCGACGTCCGCTCCGCCGGGCAGCACGTGGAAGACCCCGGCGGGCAGCCCGGCCTCCTCGAACACCCTCGCCAGCGCGATCCCGCCGCAGACGGCGGTGCGGGGGTCCGGCTTGAGCAGCACCGCGTTGCCGAGCGCGAGCGCCGGAGCCACCGAGCGGATCGACAGGATGAGCGGCGCGTTGAACGGCGCGATGACGCCGACGACCCCTGCCGGCACCCTCTTGGCCATGCTCAGCCGGGGCGCCTCGCTCGGCAGCAGTTCGCCGAGCGCGTGCGAGGGAAGGGCCGAGGCCTCGAAGCACTCACCGGCGGCGACGTGCAGTTCGAAGTCGGCCTTGCCGGGGATGCTGCCGGATTCGCGGATGAGCCAGTCCTTCAGCTCGGCGGCGTGCGTGTTCCACAGTTCGCCGGCCCTGCGCAGGATCGCCGCCCGCTCCTGGAACGGGGTCGCCGCCCAAGCCCGCTGGGCTTCGGCTGCCCGCGCCGCGCTCGCCGTGACATCAGCCGGTGCCGCCGCGCCGACCCTGCCCAGCTCCTGACCGGTGGCCGGTTCGACGACGGTGGCGTCGCCACCCACCGCTGTGTCCCACGAACCGGTGAAGATCCGGCCGTGCCATTTCTCGGCGTCGAGAAAGCTCACGAGTGCTCCTTGGTCGCTGGGTGCTTGCCTGCCGGGTTCGCTGACTGCCGGCGAAGGGCCTGCGTGCTGATGGCGTCATCATGAGCCGCTGACCGCTTCGGCCGCAGTGTCCCTTTTCGGTGAGTGGAACAGAAGCGCCGGTCGCTCGCAGCGCCGGTCGGCCGCGGCCCGGGCGGTCAGGAATCGAGAAGCCCGTCGCGGTGGGGCGGCATAGCCTGACCGGCATGACCATCACCATCAACACGGCTTCCCTTCCGCACGAGGACCCCGAAGCCTCGCTGTCCTTCTACCGCGACCTGCTCGGCTTCGAGGTACGCAGCGACGTCGGCAACGGCAAGATGCGCTGGATCACCGTCGGTCCGGCCGGTCAGCCGGGAACGTCGATCCTGCTGGCTCCGCCCGTCGCCGATCCCGGCGTCACCGACGAGGAACGTCGCGTCGTCGCCGAGATGATGGCCAAGGGCACCTATGGCTGGATCATGCTGGCCAGCACCGACCTCGATGACACGTTCGAGCGGTTGCGGGCAGGTGGCGCGGAGGTCGTCCAGGAGCCGACAGACCAGCCGTGGGGCATGCGCGACTGCGCGTTCCGCGATCCTTCCGGCAACCACATCCGCATCAACGAGGCGCGCTGAGCGACGGATTGACACGCGTTCGAACGTGTGTTCGAATCGTGGGGTGAGGTGGGAACGGCAGCGCGTCGGCGACGCGGAGGGCAGTGCTGGCAGCGGCGGTGCCGCGTGCGACGAGGAACGCACGACGGGGCGGCAGGCCCAGCAGGCACTGCTCGGATTGTCCGGGCTGGTGCGGTCGGTCACCTCGCCTGATTTCGCGGGCGTCACCTTTCACGAGGTGCGGGCGAAGTCGGTGCTCAACAAGGTGGCCGGCGCGGCGAGAGTCCCGTTCCAGTGGACGGTGAATCCCTACCGAGGGTGCTCGCATGCCTGTGTGTACTGCTTCGCGCGGCAATCACACACCTACTTGGAGTTCGACGCGGGGGAGGACTTCAACAGCCAGGTGGTGGTCAAGGTCAACGCGCCGGAGGTCCTCGCGGCCCAGGTGCGGCGGCGAAGCTGGACGCGGGAGCACGTCGCGATGGGCACCAACACCGACCCCTATCAGCGAGCGGAGGGCAAATACCGGCTGATGCCGGGCATCATCGGCGCGCTCGCCGGTTCGGGGACCCCCTTCTCGATTCTCACGAAGGGAACGGTGCTGAGCAGAGACCTGCCGTTGCTGCGGTCGGTGAGCGCGGAGGTCCCCGTCGGGCTCGGGGTGTCCATCGCGCTGCTCGACCGCTCCTTGCAGCGCGGCCTCGAACCGGGAACCCCGAGCCCTCAGGCGAGGCTGGATCTCGTGCGCAGGGCCAGTGATGCCGGGCTGTCCTGCGGGGTGTTCGTCGCGCCGGTGCTGCCGGGGCTCACGGATTCGCGGGAGGCCCTCGACGAGCTGCTCGCCGAGATCGCCGCTGCCGGTGCCACGGGAGCGACCATCATCCCGTTGCACCTGCGTCCCGGCACCCGCGAGTGGTTCGCGAGCTGGCTCGCGGCCGAGCATCCTGGCCTCGTGCCGAGGTACCGGGCGCTCTACGGCAAGGGCAGCTATGTGAGCGCGAGCTACCGGCAGCGGCTCGCGGCGAGGGTGGAACCGCTGTTGCGGGCGCACGGGCTCGCGCCGGAACCGGGCGCGGGGGAGCGCGGTGTGCCCGGCGACGAGCGGGCGAGCTGGCCGGAGGGCAGCATGCCCTCGGCCGGTGCGGCGAGGGGAGAGCAGATGACGTTGCTGTGACCGGGCTGAGTCGACGGCGGCACGATCCTCCTGGGAAACCTGGTGGCGCCGCGTCCCGGTCGGTTCGTTAACCTGGGCCGTCGGCCATCCGGCGGTATCCGCGCCTCGCGGGTGCCGGACGGGACCGGCGAAAAGGTGATCCGTGGTGGCATCCGCCGTCGCGGTGGCCGTGACAGACGAACAGGCAGCCCAGACGGATCGCGAAAGACCGAGACGCCCGCACGGCGGAAAGCTCCGGCGTGCGAACACCACCCGACCACCATCGTTTCCGAGAGGACTCCGCGAAGTGCTTCGCACCCACAACGCCGGCACCTTGCGTGTCGAGCACGCCGGCCAGACCGTCACCCTCACCGGCTGGGTGGCAAGGCGGCGCGATCACGGCGGGGTGATCTTCGTCGATCTCCGTGACGCGAGCGGGATCGCGCAGGTGGTCTTCCGCGAAGGGGAGATGGCCGAGCAGGCCCACAACCTTCGTGCCGAGTACTGCATCAAGGTCGTCGGCGAGGTGTCGCGCAGGCCGGAGGGCAACGACAACCCCGAGATTCCCACCGGCGGCATCGAGGTTCTCGTCACCGATCTCGTGGTGCTCTCGGAATCGGCGGTACTGCCGTTCCCCATCGACGACAGGGTCGACGTGGGTGAGGAGGTGCGGCTCAAGTACCGCTACCTCGACCTGCGGCGCGCCGCTCCGGCCGGCGCGATGCGGTTGCGCAGCGAGGTCAACCGGGTCGCGAGGGATGTGTTGCACGGGCAGGACTTCCTCGAAATCGAGACGCCGACGATGACCAGGTCGACGCCGGAGGGTGCCCGCGACTTCGTCGTGCCTGCCCGGCTGCGGCCCGGATCCTGGTACGCGCTGCCTCAGTCGCCGCAGCTGTTCAAGCAGTTGCTCATGGTGGGCGGGCTCGAACGCTACTACCAGATCGCGCGCTGCTACCGCGACGAGGACTTCCGTGCCGACCGGCAACCCGAGTTCACGCAGCTCGACATCGAGATGAGTTTCGTGGAGCAGGACGACGTCATCGCGCTCGGCGAGGACATCGTGACCGCGCTGTGGGCGATCGCCGGGGTCGACGTGCCCAAGCCGTTCCGCCGCATCAGCTATGCCGAGGCGATGGCCAAGTACGGAACGGACAAGCCGGACCTGCGGTTCGACCTCGAACTGACCGAGCTAACGGAGTTCTTCTCCGACACGCCGTTCCGGGTTTTCCAGGCTCCCTACGTCGGAGCCGTCGTGATGCGGGGCGGCGCGAGCCAGCCGCGCCGCCAGCTCGACGCGTGGCAGGACTGGGCGAAACAGCGGGGACACCGGGGACTCGCCTACGTGCTCGTCGGTGAGGACGGCACACTGAGCGGCCCGGTGGCGAAGAACATCTCGGAACACGAAAGGGAAAACCTGGCCGCCGCCGCGGGCGCGAAGCCGGGTGACTGCGTGTTCTTCTCGGCAGGCAAGCCGAACGACGCGCGTGCGCTGCTCGGCGCGGCCAGGGTCGAGATCGCCGACCGGCTCGGCATGATCGACGAGAACGCGTGGTCTTTCGTGTGGGTGGTCGACTTCCCGCTGTTCGAGGCCGCGGACGAGAGCGACGACGTCGCGGTCGGTGGCGGCAAGTGGACGGCACTGCACCACGCGTTCACCTCGCCGACGCCGGAGTGGATCGACAAGTTCGAGGCCGACCCCGGCAACGCGCTCGCCTACGCATACGACATCGTCTGCAACGGCAACGAGATCGGTGGCGGGTCCATCCGTATCCACCGCGCCGACGTGCAGAAGCGGGTCTTCGAGATCATGGGACTTTCCGAGGCGGAAGCCCAGGAGAAGTTCGGGTTCCTGCTCGACGCCTTCCAGTTCGGTCCTCCGCCGCACGGCGGCATCGCCTTCGGCTGGGACCGCATCGTGATGCTACTCGCCGGCGCGGAATCGCTGAGGGACGTCATCGCGTTCCCGAAGACCGGTGGTGGCTACGACCCGCTCACCGGTGCTCCGGCCCCGATCACCGCGGCGCAGCGCAAAGAGGCCGGTGTCGACGCCAAGCCCGCGGTCAAGAAGGACTCGCGTGCCGAAGGCGGCACGGCTGACGCCGCGGCGAAGCCGGAGTCCGATTCCCGGTCGCGTTCCTGAGCGAGCCGAGTGCTCCACCTGCGGGCGATCAGCCCGGCCGACCGCACCGACGCGGTGTTGGCGACCCTGAGCGAACAGCCCGGGGTCGCCAACCTGTCGTGCTCGCGTGGAGCCGCGGTCGCACCGGCCGGTGACGTGGTCGAGGCCGATCTCGCCCGAGAGTCGGCCGATGAGGTGATCGGCGTGCTCACGGCGGAACGCCTCGATCGCCGGGGCTCGATCACCCTCACCGAACTCGACGCGGTGCTCTCCGATGCGGCCGACAAGGCGGAGCAGCGCGCGAAAGGGGACGCGGCTGACGCGGTCATCTGGCAGGAACTGGTGAGCCGCACCGGCGAGGAATCCCGGCTGAGCCCTGTTTTCCAGACGTTCCTGACGATCGCGTGCTTGCTGGCCGCCATCGGTGTGGTGACCGATTCGACGGTCACGCTCGTCGGCGCGATGGTGGTGGGACCAGAATTCGGTCCCCTCGCGGGGATCGCGGTCGGAATCGTGCTGCGCCGCTGGGATCTGATGCGCCGAGCCGTGTTCGCCCTCGCTGTCGGGTATCCACTGGCGATGCTGGTCACCGCCGGTTTCACACTGCTGGGCAAGGAAACCGGATTCGTGAACGCAGAAACCCTGCTGGCGGAACGCAATGTCGATTTCGTCTACCAGTTCAGCGGTTACTCGGTGTTGATCGCGTTGCTCGCCGGGGCCGCGGGGATGCTCGCGATGACCTCGGAGAAGTCGGCGGCGCTCGTGGGGGTCTTCATCTCGGTCACCACGATTCCCGCCGCGGGCTACGCCGTCGTGGCCGCTGTGCTCGGCGAGTGGGACCGCTGCGTGCTTTCCCTTGTTCAGTTGCTGGTCAACCTGGTTGGGCTGGTGCTTGCCGCGGCATTGGTGCTGGCACTGCGCTTGCGAAGAGATCCGAAGGTGGTGTTGCCGACACGCCCGTTGCCCCGAGGCTGAACCGAGGCGAACACCGGGTGTACCAGGTGGGAAAACATCACGATCATCGTCAACGTTGTGGTCACCGTTGCTCATTCACTAGTAGGGTCTGTGTCAATGACTGTCGACACCTCCTCTGCCGACGATTCCACTGTCGGAGCTGGAGCGGAACTTCTGTCCATCGAGGCCGCGGTCGTCGCCGCCGAGGCGGTCCTCGCGCATCGTTTTGGCAGTGCGATCACGTTGGTCGACGCCGAGGATCTGGAAGGAAGCGGCCCCGCGACGGTCGTCAGGGCGCGGGTGGCTTCCTCGCCGTTCGCCTTGCCGCGCACCTTGGTGATCAAGCATTACCCCGAACGGCCCATGCCTGGCGAGACGGATTCGTTCGCGAGGGAAGCCGCCAGCTATCAGTTGTTCACCGCGCTGTCCCCCGAGGAGCGCGTGTGCCCCGAACTGCTCGCTCATGACCGCGATCACCGCGTGCTGGTGATCGACGATCTCGGGCGCACCGACACGCTTGAGGACAAGCTGAACGGCTCGGACGGCAGGGCCGCCGAGACGGCGCTGCTGTCGTGGGCGCGGTCACTGGGCAGGATGCATTTCAGTACGGCCAACCGGGAAGCGGACTTCAATGCGCTGCTGCGCAGGCTGAGCGCGGGAGCGAAGGGCGAGGAGCAGCCGAGGCAACCCGATCAGATCGTCGAGCTCGTCGCGGCGTGCGAACAGGTTCCGCCGCTGCTCAGGGATGTGCTGAACGTGCCGACGTCCGAGGCGGCGCACGAGGCTCTCGGCAGGGCGCTCGACCAGGCGCGTTCGCCGTCCTACCGCGCGTTCAGCCCGGTTGATCTTTGGCCGGACAACAACTTGGTGACCAGCGCGGGTGTGCGCTTTCTCGACTTCGAGCGCGGCAGGATTCGTAGCGCGCTCGTCGACGCCGCTCACCTGAGGGTGCCGTTCGCGTCGGGGCCGAAACCGCTCGCGCTGCCCTCGGGGATGAGCGAGGCGATGATCGCGGCGTGGCGGGCCGAGGTCGTCGCGTTGTGGCCGGGGCTCGCCGACGAGGACACGCTCTCCTCCTACCTGCTGGACAACCAGTTGCTGCTGGTGTCGATGGCGACGGCGCGGTTGCTGCCACGGCTGCCCGGTAGTGGCGAGTTCTCCGCTTCAGGCCCCGCCTCGGCTCTGGTCACCTGGTGGCGAGACCTCACCGAGTACGCGGGAAGGGAAGGTGAGGACGGCGTCGCCGATCACGCCGACACGGTGACGCGCGCGCTCGCGGCACGGTTCGGCAGGGGACTGGCACTGCCGCTGTACCCGGCGTTCCGCTAGGCGCCCGCGCCGGGCGGTTCGCACGGCGGCTATCGCGCTTCGCCTTTGGCCGTCGTGATCACGTCGTCGAGGATGTCCCTGGACCGGACGAGGTCGTCGATCGTCGCGGTGATCCGGTCCCGCTCGGCGGTGAGCTGTTCGACCAGCATCGGGGTCGCCGTCTCGGCGGGGCCGCCGTCGTCGTCCCTGATGCAGGGCAGCAGATCGACGATCTTGGAGCTGCACAATCCCGCCGCGTACAGCTCCTGGATGCGCACGACGCGGTCGACGGCCGATTCCGGGTATTCCCGGTGCCCGCCGGGAGTGCGTTCGGCGGCGAGCAGGCCCTGTTGCTCGTAGTACCGCAGCGAGCGTTCGCTGACGGCGGTCCTCGATGCCAGTTCGCCGATCCGCATGGCACACCGCCTTTCCGGGAATATCCGCGCTGTCGATTTTCCTCTTGAACCTAACATCAGTGTCAGGTTCTATCGTCCCCGTATGACCGATTCCGACCTGCTCACCCCCTACCGACTCGGCCCGCTGACACTGGCCAACCGCATGGTCATGGCGCCGATGACCCGGTTCCGTGCCGAGGAGGACGGGACACCGTCGCCGATCGTCGCCGACTACTACGCCCAGCGCGCCGGAGCGGGGCTGATCGTCACCGAAGGCATCTGGCCGAGCGCTCGCGGCCAGTCGGAGTGGCGCATTCCGGGCTTGGAGACCAGGAAGCACGTACAGGGCTGGCGCGAGGTGACCGACGCGGTGCACGCCGAAGGCGGGGTGATCTTCGCGCAGCTCATGCACGGTGGCAGGAAAGGACATCCGAGGTCGCGGCTGACCGGCGACCTCCCCTCGGGGCCGTCGGCCGTGCGGGCGCCAGGCCCCGTGCACGTCAAGGACGGCAAGGCCGACGCGATCGTCCCGCTGGCCATGACCACGGCGGACATCAGGCAAACCGTGCTCGATCACGGCGCCGCGGCGCGCAACGCGATCGAAGCCGGATTCGACGGCGTCGAGCTGCACGGCGCCAACAGCTACCTGATCCACCAGTTCCTCGCTGACAACACCAATCTCAGGGACGACGAGTACGGACGCGGTGCCATCGCCGACCGGATCAGGTTCGCCGTCGAGGTCACGACCGCGGTGGCCGACGCCATCGGGGCGGGGCGAACCGCGCTGCGTCTTTCTCCTGGCAATCCCCAGTTCGGCATGGTCGAACACGACCCGGCGCCGGTCTACAGGGCACTGGTCGCGGCACTGCGCGACGTGGGGCTGGGCTATCTGCACGTCACCGACGCCGACCGGTACGCGGCGCTCGCGGACCTGCGCGCGCTGTGGCCCGGCACGCTGATCGGCAACGTCGGCGAGAACAGGGAACCGACGACCGAGAAGGCCGCCCGCGCCGTCCTCGCCGAGGGCACCGCCGATTTGGTCTCGTTCGGCAGGGCGTTCATCGCCAATCCCGACCTGCCGGCGCGGTTCGCTCAGGGCGCCCCGCTTGCCGCGATCGACGAAACGCACCTCTACGCCCACGGCGGCGCCGGTTACACCGATTACCCGGCGTGGCGGGAGGTCGCGGTCGCCGAAGGGCGGTGACCGGCCGCGCCGCCTGTCGGTACCCGTGGTTACCTTCGAAGTGTGCAACAGGACGAGCTCTTCACGGTGAACCAGGACCTGGCGCCTCCGCCGGAGCCGGCAGGCGCGGCGAACCCACCGCCGGTGCCGCCGGGTTCGCCGCTCGCGGTCCGGATGCGCCCTCGGACCCTGGGCGAGGTCGCCGGCCAGCAGCATCTGCTGCGTGAGGGCGCCCCGCTGCGCAGGCTGGTCGAGGGCGCGGCGCCCGCGTCGGTGCTGTTGTACGGCCCTCCTGGCACCGGAAAGACCACGCTGGCCAACCTGGTTTCGACGGCGACGGGCCGCCGGTTCGTCGCGTTGTCGGCGCTGTCGGCCGGTGTCAAGGAGGTCAGGGGCGTCATCGAGGAGGCCCGCAGGCGGCGCAGGTACAACTCCGAGAACACGGTGCTGTTCATCGACGAGGTGCACCGGTTCTCCAAGACGCAGCAGGACGCGCTGCTCGGCGCGGTGGAGGACCGCACGGTACTGCTGGTGGCGGCGACCACGGAGAACCCGTCGTTCTCGGTGGTGTCGCCGCTGCTGTCGCGTTCGCTGGTGTTGCAGTTGCGGCCGTTGACCGACGACGACATCAGGGAACTGCTCGACAGGGCACTGACCGACGAACGTGGGCTCGACGGCGCCTTCGAGTTGTCGGAGGAGGCGATGGCACACGTCGTCCGGCTGGCCTCCGGCGACGCGCGAAGGGCGCTGACCGCGCTGGAGGCCGCGGCGGACGCCACGGCGGCCACCCAGGGCGCCACCATCGATCTCGCCACCGTGGAGTCCACTGTGGACAAAGCGGCGGTCAGGTACGACCGGGACGGCGATCAGCACTACGACGTCATCAGCGCGTTCATCAAGTCGATTCGCGGTTCCGACGTCGACGCCGCGTTGCACTATCTGGCAAGGATGATCGAGGCGGGGGAGGACCCGCGGTTCATCGCGAGGCGGCTCGTCGTGCACGCGAGCGAGGACATCGGGCTCGCCGACCCGACGGCACTGCAATCGGCGGTCGCCGCCGCGCACGCCGTGCAGTTCATCGGAATGCCGGAGGGAAGGCTCGCGCTCGCGCAGGCCACCGTGCACCTGGCCACGGCGCCGAAATCCAATGCCGTCATCGCCGGTATCGACGCCGCGCTCGGCGACGTGCGCGCCGGGGGCGCCGGGACGGTGCCCCCTCACCTTCGCGACGGTCACTACGCGGGGGCGGCGAAACTCGGCAACGCACAGAACTATCGCTACCCGCACGCCGTCGCCGACGGCGTGCTCGCCCAGCAGTATCCGCCCGACGAGCTGGTCGGCAAGGACTATTACCACCCGACCAGCAGGGGCGCCGAGCGGACGTTGGCCGAGCGCGTTCCCCGGTTACGCCGCACGATCAGGGACGATCCTCGCGCCTAGGGTCAACTCGAGACCCGCAAGCATGAGCGCGCCCTCTTCCGGTTACCCCACCTCCGGACAGGTCGAGAGGCGCCGGACGGCGCCGGGTGAGGGGAGCCAGCCATGCCGGTGCCGACACCGTCGCCGACGGTCGCCGTGCTGGGGACAGGGACCATGGGCGAGCCGATGGCGGCGAATCTGCTCGGGGCTGGGCTCCCGGTCAGGGTGTGGAACCGGACGACGGCCAAGACCCGCGCGCTGGCCGAACGGGGCGCGATCGTGGCGGACACTCCACGCGAGGCCGTCGCCGGTGCGGGACTCGTGGTGACGATGTTGTCCGAGGGCCGCGCGGTGCACGACACGGTGAATCCAGCGCTGGAAGCCTTCGCCGAGGACGCGGTGTGGTTGCAGATGAGCACGGTCGGGCCGGAGTGGACCGCCGAACTCGCCGCGCTGGCCGCCGACGCGGGAGTCGCCTTCGTCGACGCCCCCGTCCTCGGTACGAGGGCGCCTGCCGAGCAGGGCACGCTCGTGGTGCTGGCCTCGGGTCCGTTGCGGCTGGGGCAACGGTGCGCGCCGGTCTTCGACACGGTCGGCTCCCGCACGATGTGGGTGGGCCTCGCCGGTGCGGCGAGCAAGCTCAAGCTCGTGGTCAACACGTGGTTGCTCGGCCTGACCAACGCCGCCGCGGAGAGCATCGCGCTCGCGCACCTGCTCGGCGTCGACCCGAAGCTGTTCCTGGAGGCCATCGAAGGCGGACCGCTCGACGCCGCCTACGCGCACGCCAAGGGCGAGGAGATGATCGCGGGCGACTATCCGCCGAGCTTCACCGCCGCACTCGCCATGAAAGACGCCGAACTGGCGCTCGCCTCGGCGGGAGAAGCCGATCTTGGCGGGTTGCGCGCGACGCTGTCCCACCTTTCGGCCGTCGTAGAGTCGGGGCACGCTGACGAGGACATGGCGGTGCTGTACCGGGGTGTCACGGATGCGCCGCGACACGGAGGGTGATCGACCGGCAGGGCGCTCCGGACGGATCCGGCGACGCACGGTAGCCTGACGCGCAATCGACATCGAGGCAGTCGCCATCGATCTTGAAGGAGGGCACGTGTCGGCTGGGCAGATCGCCGCGCTGATCGCCGCGGGCGCGTTCGTGTTGCTGGTGGTGTTCCTGGCGATCGCGTTGATCAAGCTCGGGCGCACGCTGGACGAGGCCACGATCGCCATCCGCAAGGCCCACGAGAACGCGGATCCGTTGCTGCACGGCGCCAACGACACGATCACCCACGTGAACACCCAGCTTGAGCGGGTGGACGGGATCACGGCCAACGCGCAGGCCGTTTCGGGCAACGTGTCGGCGTTGTCCTCGGTGTTCACCGCGACGCTCGGCGGGCCACTCGTGAAGACCGCGGCGCTGTCCTACGGGCTGTCCAAGGCCGTCCGCGCCCGTCGTGGCGCCAAGAACGGCAACGGGATCGAGGGCAAGCACTCGCGGCGCAAGCGCAGGAGCGGCAAGCGATGAGGCGACTGTTCTGGCTCAGTGTCGGCGTCGCGGCGGGAGTCGCGTTGTCGAGGAAGGCCACCGAAACCGCTCGTCAAGCCACCCCGGCGGGGTTAGCCTCGAACGTAGGCGGCGCCGTCAGGGAGCTCGCCGGTGCCATCGGCGCCTTCGGTGCGGACGTCCGCGCCGGAATGAGCGAGCGCGAAGAGGAGCTGAACGACATCGTGGAAGAGCGTGCCGGAGTGCAACGACCCCAGGTGCGGGGCGCTGCCCGCGGGCAGGGGGAAGCCGGCAGGCACGCGGCACCCGAAACGCGTGCGCGGCGAGCGCGCCGGGCGGAGAGCTGAGCGCTTTCCGTAAGGCCAGCCCCAGCCCTTCGCCGCCCCACCTCGGCCTCGTTCCCTTCCGGTAAGAGCGCACGTGCGCGCCGCCGGACCTCACCTTTCAAGGAAAACCAGTGGAAACACACGAGATCAGCAAGCGGTTCCTGGAGTATTTCGAGAAGCACGGCCACACCAGGGTCCCGAGCGCGTCGTTGATCCTCGACGATCCGACACTGCTGTTCGTCAACGCGGGCATGGTCCAGTTCAAGCCGTACTTCCTCGGCGAGGTGCCGCCGCCGTACCCGAGGGCGACGAGCGTGCAGAAGTGTGTGCGCACCGGTGACATCGACGAGGTCGGCAAGACCACGCGGCACAACACCTTCTTCCAGATGGCGGGCAACTTCTCCTTCGGCGACTACTTCAAGCAGGGCGCGATCGAGCGGGCCTGGGAACTGATCACCTCCTCGCAGGCGGACGGCGGCTTCGGCTTCGACCCCGACCGGCTGTGGGCGACCGTGTACGAGCACGACGCGGAAACAGCGGGCCTGTGGAAGGACATCGCCGGGCTGCCGAGCGAGCGCATCCAGTTCAGGGACGCCGAGGACAACTACTGGGACATGGGCGTTCCGGGTCCTGGCGGCCCTTGCTCCGAGATCTACTACGACAGGGGACCGGAGCACGGCCGCGACGGTGGCCCCGCCGTGGACGAGGACCGTTACCTCGAAATCTGGAACCTGGTGTTCATGCAGGACATCAGGGGCGAGGGCAGCCCGAAGAAGGGGCATCCCGTTCTCGGTGAGCTGCCGAAGAAGAACATCGACACCGGGATGGGTATCGAGCGCGTCGCCTACCTGCTCCAGGGCGTCGACAACGTCTACGAGACCGACCTGGTGCGCCCGGTCATCGGCAGGGCGGAGGAGTTCTCCGGCCGCAAGTACGGCGTCGACCACGCCGACGACGTGCGGTTCCGGGTCATCGCCGATCACGCGCGCTCCGGCGTCATGCTCATCGGTGACGGCGTCACGCCTGGCAACGAGGCCAGGGGCTACGTGCTGCGCAGGCTGCTGCGCCGCATCGTGCGCAGCGTGCGGCTGCTCGGCGTGCACGAACCGGTGCTCACCGAGTTCGCGGCCGTGGTGCGCGACGCGATGGCACCCTCCTACCCGGAGATCGCCAGGGACTTCGACCGGATCAGCGACGTCATGCGCGCCGAGGAGGAAACCTTCCTCGCGACACTCACCAGCGGTTCGCGCATCTTCGACGTCGCGGCGGCGGAAACCAAGCGCTCCGGTGGCGAGATGCTGGCAGGGGACAAGGCGTTCCAGCTGCACGACACCTACGGCTTCCCCATCGACCTGACCCTGGAGATGGCTGCCGAGCAGGGGCTTTCCGTCGACGAGGACGGCTTCCGCACGCTCATGGAGCAGCAGCGGCAGCGCGCGAAGGCCGACGCGGCCTCGCGCAAGACCGGGCACGGCGACCTCTCGGTCTACCGCACCGTTCTCGAACAGCACGGGGAGACCGAATTCCTCGGCTACACCGACTTGCAGGCCACCGCGAGGGTCGTCGGCCTGCTCGCCGACGGCGTGCCCGTTCCCGTCGTCACCGAGGGCCAGAAGGCGGAACTCATTCTCGACCGCACCCCGTTCTACGCCGAGAGCGGTGGCCAGATCGCCGACCGCGGCGTGCTCGTCGGAGCCGGTGCCGAGGTCAAGGTCAACGACGTGCAGAAGCTGGTGCCGGGCCTGTTCGTGCACCGGGTCGAGGTCATGGCCGGTGAGGTCGGCATCGACACCGAGCTGACCGCTTCCGTCGACGCGACGCGCAGGGCCGCGATCGCCCGTTCGCACTCGGCGACCCACCTCGTTCACGCGGCGGTCCGCGGCGCGTACGGCAACCGCGCGGCACAGGCGGGTTCGCTCAACTCGCCCGGCCGGATGCGCTTCGACTTCACCACCCCGGCCTCGGTGTCGGCCGACGTGCTGACCGAGGTCGAGGAGGAAGTCAACGACTACTTGCAGACCGACGTCGAGGTGCGGTCCTACACGACCACCAAGGACAAGGCGCTCGAACTCGGCGCGGTCGCGTTGTTCGGCGAGAAGTACGGCAACGACGTGCGAGTCGTCGACATGGGCGACTACTCGCGGGAGTTGTGCGGTGGAACGCACGTCGACCGGATCGGCCAGCTCGGTCTCGTCAAGGTCGTCGGCGACTCCTCTATCGGCTCCGGCGTGCACAGGGTCGAGGCCCTCGTCGGGCAGGACGCGCTCCGGCACGTGCGCAAGGAGCAGCTGCTGGTGTCGCAGCTCGCCGGAACGCTGAAGGTGCCGACCGACCAGCTGCCCTCCCGGATCGAGGACGTGCTGACCAGGCTGCGCAACGCGGAAAAGCAGATCGAGCAACTACGCAGGGAGCAGGTACTCGGCTCGGCCGGTTCGCTCGCGGGCAAGGCACAGGACGCCGGAGGCGTGGCCGTGGTCGCCGAACAGCTCGCTGAGGGCATCGACGCGGCGGGCCTGCGCGCGCTCACCGGAGAGGTGCGCAACCGGCTTGGCGGCAGGCCTGGCGTCGTGGCGTTGTTCGCGCCCTCGGAGGGCAAGGTGAACTTCGTGGTCGCCACCACCGCGGCGGCCCGCGACAAGGGGCTCGCGGCCGGCAAGCTCGTGCCGTCGTTCGCGCCGTCCATCGAGGGCAGGGGCGGCGGCAAGGCCGACATGGCTCAGGGTGGAGGCGGCAACCCCGGTGGCATCGGGGACGCCATCGCCGCGCTGCGGAACGCGTTGTCGGCGGCGTGAGCGATACACGACCCGACCGGCCAGGGGACAACGATCCTGGGCCCGGTCGGCGGCTTGGCGTCGATGTGGGTTCCGTCAGGGTCGGCGTGGCACTCAGCGATCCCGCGCCGATTCTGGCGAGCCCCCTCGTTACGCTGTCGCGTGATGCGGACGACGACAACGATATCGACGAACTGGCCCGGCTTGCCGCCCAGCACGAGGTGGTCGAGGTGATCGTGGGGCTGCCGAGAACGCTGGCCGACCGCCAGGGCTCGGCCGCCGACATCGCCGTTGCCTACGCGGCGGCGCTGGCGAAGCGGATCGAGCCGGTCGCGGTCAGGCTGGCCGACGAGCGGCTCACCACGGTGAGCGCGAGCCGGATGTTGTCGCAACGCGGAGTCAAGGGACGCAAGCAAAGGGCCGTCGTCGATCAGGCGGCGGCCGTGGAGATACTGCAGGGTTGGCTTGATGCCAGGGGGGCTGCGGCGAGAGGAGCAGGCCCGGCATGAGCACGCCATACGACGGTTCCGGTGGCAGGCGACGGTTGAGACCGGCTCAGCAGCCCCCGGAACAGCCTCCGCGAGCGCAGAGGGGCGAGCCGAGAGAGCCCCAGCAGCGCGCGGCCGGCAGGCCGCAGGCGCGCCGCTCGCGGCACGCCGCGTCCGAACCGGACGCGGGCATCAGGCGTGAGGTCGATCCGTACGACCGGGACGAGGAACCACCAGCCCGTGGTGTTCCCCCGAGGCCGCCCCGTGCTCAGGGGCCGCCGCCCAGGGCGCGACGGATGGAAGGGGCGGGCGAACCACCGGCGAGGCCCGTCCGGCACACCCCTCGCGCGGCGGAACCGCCTCGTGAGCCCGACCCCGAACGTTCGCCTGGACCGCCACGGCGAAGGGATCCCGCTGAGGAACGACGCGCCCAGGCGGCGGGCAGGGGCGGAACACGGCCACGAAGGCGGCGTTCTCCCAACGAGGGCGTACCGCCTGACGAGAACCCCACCGAGATCCTCGACCTCGGCTATGACGACCTGCTCGACGAGGACGTCACCGACGACGAGTACTACGACGACGAGCGCGACGACGACAGGGCGGTTCCCGAGTACTTCGACGACGAGCGCGACGATCCGCCTGAGGACCCTCCGAAACGCAAGCGGGGCAAGCGGTTCCTCGGCTGGCTCGTCGCGCTGACCGTCATCGTCGTGCTGGTGGGCGGTGCCTACTGGGGCGCGAGGGAGTTGTTCGGGTTCGGCGCCGAGGACTACGCGGGAACCGGCGAGCGCGACGTGCTGATCGAGATCGAGGAGGGCGACTCGACCAGGGCCATCGCGTCGCGCCTGCACGAGCTCGACGTGGTGGCCAGCGCCGCCGCGTTCGTCAACGCCAGCGAGGACGACTCGCGGATTCTGGGTGTGCAGCCCGGCTACTACGTCGTGAAGACGAAAATGTCCGGCGCGAACGCGGTCGCCAAGCTCGTCGAACCTGGTGCGCGGGTCGGTGAACTGCAACTTCGCGCGGGCACCCAGCTCGACGACCTCACCCAGCCCGACGGCAAGGTGACCCCAGGCGTGTTCACGTTGCTGTCCAACGCCTCGTGCGCGGAGCTCAACGGCGACGACACCTGCATTCCCGCCGACGAACTGCGCCAGGTGGTCGCGGATTCCGACCTCGCTGAACTCGGCGTGCCCGAGTGGGCGGCGGCTGACGCGGCCAAGGCGGAACCGAAACGCAGGCTGGAGGGCATCATCCAGCCCGGCGTCTACGACGTGAAGCCGGGCTGGGACGCGAAGCAGCTCTTGCAGGAGGTGCTGAAGACGTCGGCGACGCGCATGCAGGCCGCCGGTCTTCCCGACGCGGCAGGGCAAACCGATTACAGCCCCTACCAGATCCTGATCATCGCCTCGCTGATCGAGCGGGAAGCGGTGGAGACGGACTTCGGGAAGGTCTCCCGCGTCATCTACAACCGCAACGACATCGACATGCGGCTGGAGTTCGACTCGACGGTCAACTACGTGCTCGACCGGCCGGAGGTGCGGACGAACGCCGAGGACAGGGAACGCGCCGGCGCCTACAACACCTACAAGAACACCGGGCTGCCACCTACTCCGATCTCCGCGCCGAGCATGGAAGCCATCAAGGCCGCTGAAAAGCCGGCGACCGGCGACTACCTGTTCTTCGTCAAGTGCGAGAAGAACGGCTTGTCCTGTTTCACCAACAACCTCGAAGAGCACGAGCGCGCCGCGGCGGATGCGAGGAAACGCGGTGTCTACTGACGCCGTGCGCAAGGCGGCCGTTCTCGGAAAGCCGGTTTCCCATTCGCTTTCGCCCGTCCTGCACGGCGCGGCCTACGCGGCACTCGGCCTCGGCGGCTGGACCTACGACAGGGTCGAGGTGGACGAGGAAGGACTGCCGGGATTCGTCAAGAGTCTCGGCCAGGAGTGGGCCGGTCTCTCCGTGACCATGCCGGGAAAGCGAGCCGCCCTGCGGGTCGCCGAGGAGGCGACGCCGAGGGCGGTTGCCGTCGGCGCGGCCAACACCCTGGTGCACCGGGGTAGTGGTGAGTGGGCCGCCGATTGCACCGACGTCGACGGGATCACCGGTGCGCTGACCTCGGCGGGCTGGGTCGGCTCGCCGTCTTTCACCGGGGTCGTGCTCGGCGCGGGCGGTACCGCCTCCGCGGCGGTGGCCGCTTTCGCCGAACTAGGGGCCGGAAGGGTACGGCTCGTGGTGCGCGAACCGGAAAGGGCGAGGGAGGCGGTCGCCGCCGCCGAGCGCACCGGTATCGCGGCCGAGGTGCTGCGGTGGTCCGATGTGGACTTCCGGGAGCTGGCGAAGGACGCCGCCGTGCTGGTGACGACGGTTCCGCCCGCCGCGATCGCGCCGCACGCCGCCGAACTGGCCGTGCTGCCCTGCCTGCTCGACGTCATCTACGACCCGTGGCCGACGCCGCTGGCCGAAGCCGTGGCCGCCCGTGGCGGCAGGCTGGCCACCGGACTGGACATGTTGCTGCATCAGGCGTTCGGCCAGGTGGAGCAGTTCACCGGCGAGCCCGCGCCCAAGGTCGCCATGCGCGACGCGCTGCGGGAGGCGACGGGGAACGCGGTACCGCTGCCGTTGCCGACCGACGCCTGACCGGGGCGAGTCCCCGCCCAGCCCGCCGAGATCCGCACTCAGGGCGCCGAGATCCGCGTCCGGGCCGCCGAGATGCGCGGTCGGGCCCCGCGAGTTCCGTCGCCGTCAGCCGCGCGTTCACCCGGTTCCCGCGCGGTTGCCCTACAGTGGGCGCGGACTGGGAGGTCACCGTGGTCGGATTCCGTCGCCTGCTCGCTGTCACCGCCACCGTCGCGTGGACCGCGTCACTGACCGTCGCGGTGTCCGCGCCCGCCGAAGCTGGAGTGGAACCGGTACGGTTCGCGACGTTCAACGCCTCGCTTAACAGGGCGGACGAAGGCGGCCTGCTGGCCGATCTGTCCACACCGGACGATCCGCAGGCGAGGAAGGTCGCCGAGGTCATTCAGCGCAACCGGCCGGATGTAGTGCTGATCAACGAGTTCGACTACGTCCCCGGCTACGCCGCCGTGGACGCGTTCCGTGACAACTACCTCGCGGTCAGTCAGCGAGGCGCGCGACCCGTCGACTACCCCTACGCGTTCACGGCGCCGGTCAACACGGGTGTGCCCACCGGTTTCGACCTCGACAGGGACGGGCGGGCCGACGGCGGAAACGACGCGCACGGTTTCGGCGACTTCGAGGGCCAGTACGGGATGCTGGTGCTGTCCCGGCATCCCATCGACACCGGCGCGATCCGCACCTTTCAGCGGTTCCGCTGGGCCGACATGCCGGGAGCGACCCTGCCCGACGACCCGGCGACCGAAGAACCCGCCGACTGGTACTCGCCGGAAATCCTGGACGTGCTGCGGCTTTCGTCGAAATCGCACTGGGACGTCCCCGTCGTCGTCGGACGGCGCAGCGTGCACTTTCTCGTCGCGCACCCGACGCCGCCGTCGTTCGACGGGCCGGAGGACCGCAACGGCACCCGTAACCACGACGAGATCAGGTTCTGGGCCGACTACGTGACGCCGGGTCACGGCGACTACATCTACGACGACGAAGGCGTGCGCGGCGGGTTGCCGAACGGGGAGCGGTTCGTCATCGCCGGTGACTACAACGCCGATCCGTTCGACGGCGACAGCGTCGAGGCCGCGGCGACGATGCTGTTGTCAGCGCCGAGGGTGCACGACCCGAAACCAGCCAGCGCGGGAGCCGCCGTCGCGGCGCGGCAGCAGGGCGGAGCGAACGACGAACACGAAGGCAGCCCCTGGCTCGACACCGCCGACTTCGGCGACGAGAGTCCCGGCAACCTGCGGGTCGACTACGTGCTGCCCTCACGTGGACTTCCGGTGTTCGGCAGCGGCGTGTTCTGGCCCGTTCCCGGCTCACCACTGGCGCGGCTGAACGACGCCTCCGACCACCACCTGGTCAGGGTCGACCTGTTCGTGGCCTAGCGTGGTGGCATGAAGATCGCCATCCTCGACGACTACCAGAACGTCGCGCTCGGGTTCGCCGACTGGGATTCACTCGGCGCCGACATCGAGGTGTTCACCGAGCACATCGGTGAAAGGGCCGAACTGGTACGCAGGCTCGCCGGGTTCGACGTCATCGTCGCGATGCGGGAGCGCACCCGGTTTCCGGCCGATCTGCTCGCCGGGTTGCCCTCGCTCAAGCTGCTGGTCAGCACAGGCGTCAGGAACGCGGCCATCGACGTCGAGGCCGCGGTAGAACGGGGCGTCGTGGTGACGCACACCGGCTACCTGCCGCACCCGACGGCCGAGATGACGTGGGCGCTCATCCTCGCCGCGATGCGCGGCATCCCCGAGGAGGAGCAGAACATGCGCAGGGGTGGCTGGCAGCGCACCGTGGGCACGAGCCTGCGGGGCGGCACGCTCGGGCTGCTCGGCCTCGGCAGGCTCGGGTCGAGGGTCGCCGAGGTCGGGCAGGCGTTCGGAATGCGCACCATCGCGTGGAGTCAGAACCTGACGGCGGAGCGGGCGGCCGAACACGGGGTCACCGCGGTGTCGAAGGACGAACTGCTCGCCGAATCGGACGTGCTGTCGGTCCACCTCGTGCTCAGCGGTCGCACAAGGGGCCTCATCGGCGAACGGGAACTCGCCGCGATGAAGTCCACCGCGCTGCTGGTCAACACCTCACGCGGCCC
Organism: Prauserella marina; assembly: GCF_002240355.1. Lineage (GTDB taxonomy): Bacteria > Actinomycetota > Actinomycetes > Mycobacteriales > Pseudonocardiaceae > Prauserella_A > Prauserella_A marina. The sequence continues at coordinate 4,320,187 of NZ_CP016353.1, read as the reverse complement.
GATCGTCGACGAGCGGGCACTGCTGGCCGCGCTGACGGAGCGGCGCATCGGTGGCGCGGCGCTCGACGTCTACGACGTCGAGCCACTTCCCGCCGACCACCCGCTCCGGTCGTTGCCGAACGTGACCCTGACCCCGCATCTCGGGTACGTCACCCGCGACGTGTACGAGGTCTTCTATGGCGACGCCGTGGAGAACATCGCGGCGTTCGCGGCCGGTTCGCCGATCCGCGTCATGACCGGCCGCTGAGTTCGGCGAGCACGGCGTCGGTGAACGGCGGCCATGCCTCGGCCGCCCATGGGCCGAAGTTGCGGTCGGTGAGTGCCACGGTCGCTGCGTTGGCTTCGGGATCGACCCACAGGAAGGTTCCGGACTGTCCGAAGTGGCCGAACGTGGCCGGTGAGCTGTTCGCGCCCGTCCAATGGGGACTCTTGTGGTCCCTGATCTCGAACCCGAGGCCCCAGTCGTTGTGTTCCTGGTGGCCGAATCCGGGGAGTACGCCGCTGAGGCCGGGAAATACGACCGTCGTCGCCTCGGTGAGCGTTTCCGGCGCGATCAGCTTCGGCTGCTGTAGTTCGGCCGCGAACAGGACCAGGTCATCCACAGTGGACACCGCGCCCGCCGCTGGGGAGCCGTCGAGCCTGGTGTCCTTCAGCCGCAGTGGCTCGATCAGCGCTTCACGCTGGTAGTCGGCGAACGCGATACCCGAGTGTTCCGCCAGCGCGTCGGCGAGTTGTTCGAAACCCGCGTTGGAGTACATCCTGCGCTTTCCCGGCGCGGAAAGAACCTTGTGCTCATTGAAGCCGAGGCCGCCTGCGTGAGCGAGCAGGTGCCTGATCGTCGAGCCGGGAGGACCCGCTGGGGTGTCCAGTTCGACGACGCCCTCCTCGATCGCGATCAGCGCCGTGTATGCCGTCAGTGGCTTGGTGACCGAGGCCAGCGGAAACGGGCGAGTGGTGTCGCCGTGCCCGCCGATGACGCTGCCGTCGGCGGCGACCACAGCCGCCGCGGCGGTGGGTACCGGCCATTGTTCGATCAACCGCACGCTGTCCATGGCCCCACCCTACGAACGACGGTGCCGCCGCGGGGCGAGAGGTGGCCGACGTGACCCCGCTCAGTCCCGGCCGAGCAACGAGATCACCTCGTCGTCGCTGGTCTGGCCGAAGTCGGCATACCACTGGCCGACGGCCCGGAAATCGTGTGGACGCGAGACACACACCAGTTCGTCGGCTTCGCCGCGCAGCCCGTCGACCGCCTGAGCGGCGCACACCGGTGCCGCGAGCACGAGCCTGCGTGGTCCCTCGGCCCGCAGCGCGCGCAGTGCCGCGGTCGCGGTCACCCCGGTCGCGAGACCGTCGTCGACGAGGATGACGTCCCTGCCTTCGACCGGCAGGGCGGGCAGGCCACGCTGGTAACGCTCGACCCTTCGCCGGGCCTCCGCGCGTTCGCGCTCGCTCGCCTCGGTCAGTTGCGCCTCGGTGAGCCCGAGCGCGCTGACGCTGCCGCTGTCGTAGATTGGGGGGCCGTTGGCGGTGACGGCGCCGACCCCGAACTCGGGATGTCCCGGCGCGCCGATCTTCCGCGCGACCGCCACGCCGAGCGGTGCCCTGAGCGCGGTGGCGACCCCGGCCGCGACCGGAACACCGCCCCTTGCCAAGCCGAGCACGACGGGCTCGGCCCAGGTCTCCTCCCGCAGCAAGGTCCCCAGCACCCGCCCTCCCTCGTCGCGGTTGGCGAAGGCGCGGGGCCCGCTCATCCGGGTTCACCTCTGCGTTTGCGGTGAATGACCCAGCCGAGGTCGACCATCATGACCACGGCCAGCACACATAGCACCACGGTCAGCCACACGACGCCGTACAACGCGAACAACACCGCCGCGCCCGCGCATACCAGCACCGAGATGGCGGCGAGCACGATCCGCAGCGTCAACGCGCTGTAGGCGGGTGCGGCACCGCCGAATCCCGCGGTCGGGTCGTGGTAATCGGGTAGGCCGCGCTCGTAGTCCTTCCGGGTGCGCGGCCGTTCCTGCCGTCGCTCCATGCCATCCGGGTACCCGGATGGCGCCGCCCCACACGGGGGAAACGCGGGCTGTGCTCACGGCAAGCCGATGGCACAGCCCGCCGCGATCACCCGTCCAGTTCGGTGGTGACGAGCGCGGCGACCGCCTCGACGGCATCCTTCGCGCCGTCACCGTCCGCGGCGATCACCACCTCGTCGCCGTGCCGCGCGCCGAGCGTGAGCAGGCTGAGCACGCTGCCTGCCGGTACCGGTTCCGCACCGGCTTTGGCGATGGTCACCGGCACCCGCTGCGCTGCCGCCGTCTTGGCGACGAGTGCGGCGGGCCTGGCGTGCAGGCCGACTTTGCTCGCCACCGTGACTCTGACCTCGGCCATCGGTTCCCTTCCGTTCACTGTGGCGATTCCGCCTGAGAACCGCTGTCCTTGGCTTTCGTGGTGCCGCTTCCCGCGGGTTCCTTGCCGGTGTCCGGCTCGCTGTCCGGCTGGTCGGCGGTCGGATCGGTGACGGCCGCGTCCCCTTCGTCCTCCCTGCCGGGTGTGCGCAGGTTCCACTTGGTGATGACCCACCGGAAGATCAGGTAGTAGATGGCCGCGTAGGCGAGCCCGATCGGGATCAGCAACCACGCCTTGCTCGCGGCCGGGGCGCCCGCGTTGAGCGCGAAGTCGATACCACCGGCCGAGAACGCGAAGCCGAGATGGATGTCCAGCGCGTTCACCAGAGCCAGCGAGATGCCGGTCAGCACGGCGTGGATGAGGTACAACGGCCAGGCGACGAACATGAACGCGAACTCGATCGGCTCGGTGACACCGGTCAGGAACGACGTCAGCGCCGCCGAGATCATGATGCCGCCGACGATCTTCTTCTGGCTTGGCCGCGCGGTCTGCCAGATCGCCAGCGCCGCGGCGGGGAGGGCGAACATGAAGATCGGGAAGAATCCGGTCGTGAACGCGCCCGCGCTGGGGTCGCCCTCGAAGAAGTTGTTGATGTCGCCACCGTCGAAGATGAACCACACCGGCACGTTGAGCAGCTGGTGAAGACCGATCGGGATCAGCAGCCGGTTCAAGAAGCCGTACACGCCGCCGCCGATGACGGCGTCGCTGGTGACCGCCTCACCGAGGTTCTGCATCCCGGCGTCGATCACCGGGAAGATCAGCCCGAACACGACACCGAGCAGCAGCAGCACGAACGAGTTGATGATCGGCACGAACCTGCGGCCGCCGAAGAAGGCGAGATAGGGCGGGAGCTTGATGCGGTGGAAACGCTGCCACAGCACCGCCGTCACCAGGCCGACCACGACACCCGACAGCACGCTGTAGGGCCATTTGATCGGCGCGAGATACCAGCCTTCGTCGAATCCTTCCAGCTCGTTGATCGGTGCGAACACCTGCACGACCTTGTTGAACACGATGAAGCCGACAACCGCGGCCACACCCGTCGAACCGTCGCCTTTGCGGGCGAACCCGACCGCGATACCGACGGCGAACAGCAGAGGCAACCAGTCGAAGAGACCGCCTCCCGCCGCCGCGAGTACCTTCGCGATGTCCTGCGTCGCCGACCACCGGCCGAGCATGTCGTCCTGGCCGAGCCGGAGCAGCAGGCCCGCCGCGGGCAGAGTGGCGATCGGGAGCATCAGGCTGCGACCGAAGCGTTGCAGCCCCGCTAACCTCCTGCCCTTGCTCTTCGATTCCGCTGACGTGGCACTCATGGCCGTCCTCCATGGTTTGGCAGCGGGCCGGATTCCGGGGAGTTCCGGTCCAGTTGCATGGTCACCTGGTAGTGCTCTCCCCGGTACCAGGACGTCATGTCCTCGACGGGTTCTCCGCGCACGCTGGAGATCCTGCGGAAGACGAGAAGCGGGCTGCCGGTCTTGATGCCGAGCAGCCGCGCGGTTTCCCTGCCGGCGGCCTCCGCCCACACCGTCTGCCAGGCAGTGTCGAACCGGATGTCGTAATTCCTGGCCAGTTGGTCGTAGAGCGACTGCGTCAGGTCGAGGTCGAACAGGCCGGGCACGGCGGCACTGCGGTACCAGCCGCGTTCGACGGCAAGCGGAACACCGTCGGCGAGGCGGAGCCTGCTGAGTTTCGAGGCGACCTCGCGGTCGCCGAGCCGTAGCGCGGTCGCCGTCTCGGCCGACGGTACTTCCGTTGCGGTGGAAAGGATCTCGGTACTCGGCCGCAGGCCGCGCCGTCGCATCTCCGTGGTGAACGACATGAGGGACAGCTGTAGCTCCATCCGCCTGGCCGCGGTGAAGGTACCCCGTCCCCGCACCCTCGACAACAGACCTTCGTCGACGAGTTTTCCAATGGCGGTGCGGACCGTGAGCCGCGAGACGGCGTACCGCCGCGCGAGTTCCCTTTCCGAGGGAATGGGTGCGCCGGGAGCCAGTTCGCGTTCGGCCAACCGGCGCAATATCTCGCGCAATTGCGTGTGTTTCGGGGTTGGGCCGTCGATGACGCGGTCGGCACCGTGCTCCATCGGCACCTCCGTACTCGCGTCCACGGCTCAAGATTGGTACGTTCCGGTCTAGACCATTCGTTGATGGGGCAGAATGCTCCGATACCCAACCGGTGTCAACCGCCGTTACGGGTTCGTGCCCAGTACAGAACACACCAGGAGGCGGCCATGGCGGACGAAAGGCCGGCGAACATCCTCGCCGCGCTCGGCGGAGCGGGCAACATCGTCGAGATCGAAGGGTGTATCACCCGGCTGCGGTGCGAATTGCACGACGGCTCGCTCATCGACGAGCCCGCGTTGAAAAAGGCGGGCGCGCTCGGCGTCGTCAAGGTGGGCGATGTGGTTCAGGTGATCGTCGGACCCGAGGCCGACACGATCGCGAGCGACATCGAGGACCTGCTGTGAGCCTTCCGGTGTGCAGCCCGGTCACCGGGACCACCGCGCCCATCTCCGAGGTGCCCGACCCCGTTTTCGCGCAGGCGATGGTGGGGCCGGGCATCGCGGTGGTGCCGAGCGGGGGGAGGGCCGACGCCGTCGCGCCCATCGACGGCGTCGTGGTGACGCTGCACCCGCACGCCTTCGTCGTGGCGGGCGAGGACGGCAACGCGGTACTCGTGCACCTCGGCATCGACACCGTCAAACAGAAGGGCGACGGGTTCACCCTGCACGTCGTCAAAGGTGAGACCGTGCGGCGTGGCCAGCCCATCGTGAACTGGGACCCCGAGGCGGTGACCGAGGCGGGTTATTCGGCCATCGTTCCCGTGGTCGCGCTCGACGCTCAGCAGAGCGCGCTGGCCGGGATCCGGCCCGGCGTCGCCGTGACCGCCGGCGAGGAGATCTTCCGCTGGACGGGCTGACGGGGGTGCGTCCCCCTCATCGGTGAGCACCCCCGTCAGCGCCGGGCTGCCGAGCGCGTCATGCCGTCACGATCTCACCGTTCTCGACCGTGACGGCGATGCTCGGCAGCGGCTCGGTCGCGGGCCCCTGTTTCACGGCCCCGGTGAAGGCGTCGAACATCGAACCGTGGCAAGGGCAGCGCAGTTCGGCGCCCTCCGCGGTGACCGCGCAGCCCTGGTGGGTGCAGATCGCGCTGAAAGCGCTCACTTTCGTGTCCGACTCCCTGGCGAGCACGGCTTCCTGACCACTGGGGGTGGTGATCACCGTGGAGCCACCGACGGGAACGTCGTTCACCGCCGCGATGCGCTGTCCTGGCTGTGCGGGCGGACCGGATTCACCGGAACCGCCCTGGTCGGCCGGCGAGGATGAATCGCCGCCGCCGCACGCGGCGAGCGCGACCGTACCCACGGCTGCTCCGGCTACCGCGGCTCCACTGGTGATGACGGTGCGGCGGGTGTGTGATTGGGCAGTCATGTGTCTGGACACGAGGTGACCGGGGATCGGGTTCACCGCGCGCCCCGATCGAACCCGATCGGGTCCGCCACCGTGTCATAGGTGTACCGATCCGCGAGGGCTGGAGGCGACGATGACGGGTTGGCTGCTCCGCCTGCTGGTGGCGCTCGGATTGCTCGGCTCGGCATGGGTTCACCTCGACGTGTGGCTCGACTGGGCGAGAAACACCGACGTCATCGGCCCGCTGTTCCTGGTCAACGTCGCAGCGGGGGCGGTGATCGCGATCGCCGTGCTGGTGTGGCATCACTGGCTGCCAGCGCTGGCCGCGGTCGGTTTCGGCGTGGTGACCCTCGTGGCCTACGTGCTGTCGCTGACGGTGGGCCTGTTCGGGGTGCGAGAGCAGTTCGCGACGCAGGCGGAACTGTGGGGCGTCGTCACCGAGGCCGCGTGTGTCGTGTTCGGCTCGCTGTTGCTGCTTCCCCGGTTCGCGAGGGCGGAAAGACAGGGCGAACCCGTGTGAACGAGGGCGCGGAACCCCGGCTGATGCGTGCCCTGCACGACGAGCACGCCGCCGCGCTGTGGTCGTACGCGCTGCACCTCACCCATGGCGACCGCGCGAAAGCCGAGGACGTCGTTCAGGAGACCCTGCTGAGGGCGTGGCGGCATCCGAAGGTCCTCGACCAGTCCCAGCGGTCGGCTCGCGCCTGGTTGTTCACCGTGGCGAGGCGGATCGCCATCGACGGCTGGCGCTCGGCGGCCGCGCGGGCGGAGGTCGCGACGGACCAGGTGCCGGAGCTTGCCGTTCCGGACGACACCGAAAGGGCGGTACAGGGCTGGATCGTCGCCGACGCGCTCGGTGAACTGTCGCCTCGGCACCGCGAGGTGCTCGGCTTGTGCTTCTTTCGAGGAATGTCGGTCGCCGACGCCGCGGCGAGGCTGGGAGTCGCCGAGGGAACGGTCAAGTCGAGAACGCACTACGCGCTGCGTGCCCTGCGGCTCGTGCTTGAGGAGAGGGGGGTGACCCGGTGAACGGGGGCGACGAGGTATCCGTGTCCGGGCGAACGGATCCGTTCGCGACGTTCGATGCCGCGTACGTGCTCGGGGCGCTGTCCCCCGAGGACAGGGCGGCGTTCGAAGAACACCTGCGGCACTGCGCCGGCTGCGCCCGCGGAGTCAGGGAACTTGCGGGAATGCCGGGTCTGCTCGGCCAGGTCGACGCCGGTCACCGTCCTTCGAGGGAACCGTTGCCCGCCGACCTGCTTCCCTCGCTGCTGTGGAGTGTGCGCAAGCGGCGCAGGCGCGGCAGGACCGTTGGTGCGGTGGCGGTCGCGGCGGCCGGGATCGCCGCAGCGCTGGCACTGGTGTTCGCGCTGGTGCTCCCCGCGAGCACCGAGCGGGAGGGGACGGCCATGACTCCGCTCGGGGCCTACCCGGTGGCCGCCGATGTGAGCCTGACCGATTCCGGGTCCGGTACGCAGGTCGACATGTCGTGCAGCTACAGCGGTGGCTCCGGCGGGGATTACGTGCTGGTGGCCGTGCGCGCCGACGGCGGTACCCAGCGCCTCGCGACCTGGTACGCGGCGCCGAAGGACACCGCGAAGCTTTCCATCGGAACCACCTTGGACCGCGCGGACATCAAGGCGCTGGAGATCCGGTTGCCGGACGGCCCCGCTCTGCTCCGGTTGCCGGTGTCCGGCTGACAGTGCGGCGCCAGTGCGGTTCAGCCCCTCGGCTCCCGCTCGAAGCGCTCGATCTCCTCTTCGAGGATCGGCACCGCGGTGGTCGCGGCGTGGATACCGAGAACGCTCGCGATCTCCATGACCTCAAGGATTTCCCCCGGTGTCGCGCCGTGGCCGATCGCGTTCTCGATGTGGAGTTTGAGACCCGGTACGTAGAGATGCGTCGCCGCGGAGTCGAACGCGATGTAGACGAGCTCCTTGACCTTCGGTGAGAGTGTGCCGGTCTTCCACGGCACGCTTGAGAAATCGAGGTACGCCTCGAACATCTCGGGGTCGAGTTCGAGCATGTGGTCCCAGAACGGGTGCCAGTAGCCGCGATGCTCCACGAACGCGGCCTTGATGCGCTTCTGCTCGTCGTCGAGCGGTGCCGCCTCGGTCCGCAGCCCCTTTTCCTCCAGCACCTCGACGAGGATCGGCACGCCGATGTTCATCGCGTGGATGCCCAGTGTCGAGGTGAGTTCGATGACCTCCATGATCTGCGCGGGCGTGGCGCCAAGGCGCAACGCGGTCGCGATGTGCACGCGCGTGCCCGGTGAGTACATGTGCGTCGCCGCCGCGTCGACCGCGATGAAGACGAACTCCTTCGTGAGATCGTCGAGGTGGTTCTTGCGGAACGGCACGGCCGACAGATTCAGATAGGCACGCAGAAACTCCGCGTCCTGGCGCAGGATGCTCTCCCACGCCTCGCTCCAGGTTCCGCGCACGGCGATGAACTCGTCTTTGATCTCTTGCTGTCGCGGCGTCAGGCTCACGACGTCTCCTTCTGGTCGAGGTGAGGTGACGACAGGTCAGGGCGCCGCGTGACCAAGGCACGCGGCACCCTCAGGACCGAGTCAGTCGCCGTCGGGGAGGTTGCCGAGCGCGGTGTGCGCGGCCATCATGATGTGCTCGGCGCACAACCGCGAGGCGCGAGCGGCGTTGCGACGCTCGATGGCCTCGACGATCTCGCGCAGTTCCACGACGACGTCGCCGAGCCGGCCGGGCTGCGACAGCGACGTCACCCGAAGCATCTGCACGCGTGCCTGGATACCTTCGAGAATCTGTTGCAGCGGTGCGCTCGAAGCCCCCTCGACGAGCACCCGGTAGAACCCGGACTTCGCGGCGAGCGCGGCGTGCATGTCGCCACTGGCGTCGACGACGCGCTCGTATTCGTCGACCGCCGCGACGATCCGGGCGACCTGCTCGTCGGTCGCGCGTTCGACGAAGCGCCGCACGATGAGCGATTCGAGCGAGGCCCGCATCTCGTAGAGGTCGGCGGCCTCCTCGCGGGACGGGGCGCTCACTCGCGCGCCCTTCTGCGGGACGACCGTGACCAGCCCTTCGGACGCGAGTTCGCGGATGGCCTCGCGAATCGTCGTCCGCGAGACGCCGAGCCATTCGATGAGTTCCCGCTCCACCAGCCGCTGGCCCGGTTTGAGCCGGAACTCCATGATCGCCTGGCGCAGGGAATCGATCACCTGCTCACGCAGCGGTGCGCCCACCCGGACGACGGGCGCGAGCTGGCTCTGCCCGTCGTTCGTGGCCGTCGTCATGGCTGACACCTTAGGTCTCCCGCTCTCCATCTGTCAGCGAATCCCGCGCGAGGCGGGCACATCCGCCGTTTTCGGTTCCGTTGCCGAGGGTTCGCCCGCGTGGTCGGCGATCCAGCGCGCGATCTCCGTGTGGTCGGCGTCGGCGGCGAGTTCGTCGGCCGCGGCCGCCCACCGGCTGATCGCGTCGTCGCCGAGCACTGGTTCGACCCCGACGGCCCGCGAGAGGTCCGCGGCGATCCGCATGTCCTTGAGCATGAGCCGAAGGGCGAATCCGGAGTCGTAACCACCTGGCAGGACGAAGTTCGGCCACTTGTTCTCGGTCGAGCCGCTGCGCCCGCTGGAGCCGTTCACGATCGCGAGCATCACCTCGGGGTCGATTCCGAAGCCCTTTCCGGCGTGCATCGCCTCGCTGGTGATCCACAGGTGGGTCGCCGACATGAGGTTGTTGAGGGCTTTCACGGCGTGACCGGCTCCGGTCCCGCCCGCGCGCACCACGGTGCCGAGATTGCCGAGCACCGGCTCGGCGCGCGCGATCTCCTCGTCGGATCCGCCAACCATGATCGTCAGTGTGCCGCGTTCCGCTCCCCGCACTCCACCCGATACCGGTGCGTCCACAAGGCCGACGCCCTGCCGCCGAAGTTTTTCGGCCAGCGCGCGGGTGCGCAACGGTTCGGATGAGCTCATGTCGACCACCAGCGTTCCCTCGCCGAGGGCTGCCGCGACGTCGGCCTTGCCGAGAACGTGCTCGACCGCTCCGGAGTCGGGGAGCATGAGAACGACGATGTCGGCGGCCGCGGCGGCCGCCGCGTCATCGGCCGCGTGCCCGCCTTCGGCCGTGAGCCGGGAAAGCGCGTCCTCGGAGAGATCGAAGCCGAGGACGCGGTAACCGGCCGAGGTGAGCCTGCCCGCCATGGGCAGGCCCATCCGGCCGAGGCCGATGAAACCGATCGAAGTCATCGAAGTCTCAGTCATCTTGGGCATCCTGGCCGAGTTCGGTCAGCACGCGCTCCGCGATGCGGAACGATTCGAGCGCGGCCGGGACGCCGACGTAGATCGCGGTCTGCAAAAGGACCTCCTGGATCTCGGCGGCCGTGACGCCGTTGTGGACGGCGCCTCGGACATGCACCGCGAGTTCGTGCGGCCGGTTGAGGGCCGTCAGCATCGCGAGGTTGAGCATCGACCGCGTCCTCGGTTCGATCCCCGGTCGCGTCCACACCTCGCCCCAGCAGTATTCGGTCACGAGCTCTTGGATGGGCCTTGAGAACTCGCTGACGCTCGCGAGCGAGCGCTCGACGTGCTCGGCGCCGAGCACGCGTTTGCGCATGTCGATGCCTCGCTCGTAGCTCTCGTGGTGGCTGCCCTCTGTCGTCATCGCTCGTTCTCCTCGGCTTTGGCGCGGTACTCTTCCTCCGCCACGGGCGCGTCCCAGGTGGTCTCGCCGAGCGAGATCGCGGTGTGCACCATGAAGCTGTCCGGCGCGGCTCCGTGCCAGTGCCGTTCCCCTGGCGGGACCCAGACGGTGTCGCCGGCGCGCAGGATGACGACGGGGCCGCCTTCGCTCTGGACCAGGCCCCGGCCGGCGAGGACCTGCAGGATCTGCCCGTCTTCGTGGGAATGCCAGTGCGTGCGTGCTCCTGGCGTGAAATCGACCGTGTTGATGACGACTCCGTCGGTCGCCGCCATGGTCACGTAGGGAAAAGCCACGCCCGTGAACTGTGAGCCTGCCTTCCCCGCTGTTCCGGCCTGTTGCCGTGGCGGGATGTGGATCATGCGCGCTCCTCCGTGCTCGCGTCGTGCAGCCGAACGCCGCCCGAGACGTCGCCGATCGCGTCGACGACCCTGTTGCTGATCTGGTCCGCGTACCCGAGCGCCCTGGCGAGCCCGAAACTCGCGACGGGGCCGGGCGAATTGAGGCTCGTGACGCCGAGTTCGGCGACGAGGTCGAGGTAGAGCGTCACGTCCTTGAGCATCAAGGTGTTCGTCAGCCCTCCCTCCAGATAGTCGCCGTGGATGATGCGAGGGAACCGGTTGCGGCTGGCGAAGCTCTCGCCCGAACTCGCGTTGATGACGTCGAGGACGTTGTCGAGGTCGAGTCCCGCCTTCTTCGCGGCGACCATCACCTCCGAGGTCGCCGACAGCGTCACGGCGTTGAGGAAGTTGTTGAGCAGCTTGACCGTGTGCCCCGCGCCGATGTCGCCGCAGTGCACGATCTTGGTCGCGAGGTGGTCGAGCACCGGCCGCACCGTGTCCAGAGCCGCCGGATCGCCACCGACCATCAAGGTGAGGGCGCCGCGCTCGGCCGCGGCCGCTCCACCGGAGATGCCCGCGTCGATCCACGTCGCGCCACGTTCGGCGGCGTCGGCCGCGATCCGTCGCGTCGAGGCCGGAGCCGAGGTGCTCAGGTCGACGACCACCGTCCCGGGGCGCAGCGCCGCGAGCAGTTCACCTTCGCCGTACACGACGCTCTCGACGACCCGGCTGTCCGGCAAGGAAAGCAGGACGATGTCGCACTCCCGCGCCACGTCGGCCGCGCTCGGCGCGGCGCTCGCCCCGGCTGCGGCGATCACGTCGGCACGCGCGTCGAAGCCCATTACCTCGATGCCCGCGTCGACAAGGCATCGCGTCATGCGGCCGCCCATGTTCCCGAGGCCGACGAACCCGACTCGCCGCGTCATCGGACCCACCCCTCGTACAGGGCGGAGTCCACGACCTCGGTGTCCCAGGCTCCCGCGCCGCCAGATGGCCGCACGGTGTTCACGACCGACGCGCCGCCGTCGGCGGCGACGAGCTGTCCCGTCAGGTACGAGCTGTCGTCGGAAAGCAGGAACGAGACGACGCCCGCGATTTCCTCCGCTTTGCCCGCGCGGCGCAGTGGCGCGGTGGAAGCGCGGCGCGACATGTCGTTCTTTCCGCCCGTGGCCGAGGCCGCGTTCCGGAACAGTTCGGTCGGCACGATCCCCGGCGCGACGCCGTTGACCCGGATGCCGAGCGGGCCGCCGTAGACGGCCGCCGACCGGACGAGACCGGTGACCGCGTGCTTGGAAACCTGGTAGGGGACGAGGTCGGCGGCACCGGTGAGGCTCGCGATGGACGCGGTGAGCGCGATCGTGCCGCGCTCACCGCTCGTCCGCCAGTGCCGGAACGCCGCCCGCAAACCCAGCAACGGACCCCTGACGTTGACGGCCATCACGCGCTCGAAGTCGTCGACGTCGAGGTCGGGCAGGGTCGCGAAGCTCCCGAAGACACCCGCGTTGAGGTGATGCAGATCGACCTTCCCGAAAGCGTCGACGGCGGCGCGCATGTAGGTCTCGACGTCGGACTCACGGGACACGTCGCCGCCGACCGCGATCGAGCGGGTCGGCAACTCGGCCGCGACGGCCGTGACGGCGTCGGTGTCGATGTCGACCGCGACGACGTTCGCGCCTTCCCCCGCGAGCCGAACCGCGGAGGCTCGCCCCAGTCCCGAGGCCGCGCCGGTGACGACCGCGACCTTTCCCGCGAACCGTCCTGCCGTGCTCATCACTGCGCCTCCTCGGCGTTGGTGTCGATGGATCCGATCGTCGCCGCGATGCCGGCGAGCGGCCCTTCCTCGACCGGACGGAACCGGGCGAGTGTGGCCGGGTCGTGCCCCGAGACGAGATGCTTCGCGGTGCCGTCGGCGAGCATTGCCCTGATCCGGTCGAAACCGGAGTACATCGCGGGCAGCTCGGCCACGAACGCGAACGGCATGTCGCTTTCGTATTCCTCGTAGTAGTGCACCGCGTCAGAGCCGAGCAGCACCGGGCCCTCGTCGGTGGAGACGAGCACGATGCTCTGCCCAGGGGTGTGGCCGCCGACGCGCATGATCCGCACTCCGGCGTCGAGTTCGAGTTCGTCGTCGAACGTGCGCACCCGCCCCGCCTCGTTCGCGGCGGCGAGCTGGGCGATCTCGCCGGTCTCGACGGAGTGCGCGAACTGGGCCCGCCCGGCGAGCGGGCCCGTCCAGAACGCGAGTTCCGCTGCCGAGATGACGATCTCCGATCGCGGGAACAAGCCCAGATTGCCGATGTGGTCGTAGTGGGCGTGCGTGACAACGACCGTTGGCTCGTCGCCGGGATCGACGCCGAGCGCTGCGAAGATCCGTGCGGGCTCCGCGACGAACGTTCTGTTCCGCGCCGCGCCGCCCGATTCCGAGAAGCCGGTGTCGACGACGATCGTCCTTCCTGGACGTTGCAGGACCCAGACGAAGTAGTCCATGCCGATCGGATCGTCGGGCTGCCCGTAGATGTGGTGGTTGAGGTAGACGTCGGACTTCGTCGTCGACCGCGTGCCGTACTTCGCGATCGTCACCCGCCAGTTCGGCGGGTTCGGCGGGGGCGTCGTCATGCGCTGTTGATCTCCTTTGCGCGCGAGCTGGATGGGTGGTGTGCGACGGCGTCCGTGCTGTTGAGATCGCGGTTCTTCGTCTCGGGCAGCCAGCGGTAGAGGATCGGCAGCGCGAGCAGCGAGACGAGGACGAGGTATCCGGCTGGCGCGACGGCGCTGCCGGTCGAGGCGGCGAGCCACGCGGCGATGTAGGGACCCGGGCCGGAGAAGATGACGTTGGCGAAGTTGAACCCGAACGCGCTGCCGCTCGCCCGCGAGGTCGACGGGAACAGTTCGACCATGAGCACGACGGTCGAGACGCTCACCAGCGACTGGAACAGGCCGAGCACGATCAGGCCGAGCACGATGAGAACGCCCTCGCCGGTCGCCAGCAGAGCGAAGACCGGGAACAACGACAGGACGAAGCCGAGTGTGCCGACGAGGTTGACGCTACGGCGGCCGAACCGATCGATGGCGAATCCGGCCGCGACACAGAATCCGATGTAGATCGCCAGTGCGACGGCGATCAGCGCGAGCGCGTCGGCACGTTCGAGGCCGACCGAGACCGTCAGCAGGTTCACCGCGTAGGTGCCGAGGTAGTAGTAGCCGATGCCTTGCACGGCACCGATCGCGAGCGTCAGCAGAACCGGCCTGCGGTCTCGCGCGATCTTTCGCCACAGTGACGAATGGTCGATCTCCTGCTCCTGCTTGATGTGCTCGAACACGGGCGTGTCCTCAAGCTTGAGGCGGAGGTAGAGCCCGGCCAGCGCGAGCGGGGCGCAGAGGATGAAGGGCAGTCGCCAGCCCCACGAGTTCAGGTCGTCCTCGGAGAGGCTGGTGGTGAGCCACAGCGCGAGCAGGCTTGCCGAAAGCAGTGCGGCGGCCGAGGAAGCCGAGTTGATGCTGCCGTACCGGCCGCGCTGGTGTCCTGGCGCGCTCTCGACCATGAAGGCGTTGGCGCCGGTGGCCTCACCGCCCGTCGAAAAGCCCTGTATGCAGCGCATCAGCACGAGCAGGATGGGTGCCCAGATGCCGATCTCCGCGTACGTCGGCAGCAGGCCGATCATCGTCGTGCCGAATCCCATGAGGAGGACGGCGATGGACAGCGCGACGCGGCGGCCGTACTTGTCGCCGATGGGGCCGAGGACGAAGCCGCCGATCGGCCGGAAAACGAACCCGACGGCGAAGACGCCGAGAGCCGACAGCAGGCCGACGACGGGTGAGGAATCGGCGAAGAACTGGGCTCCGATGATGGTCGCGAAGAAGCCGTAGAGGCCCCAGTCGAACCATTCCATGAAGTTGCCGATCCCGACCGCGATGGCGACGCGGCGCATGTCTCGCCGAGGCTCCGCGGGGGAGGAGCCACTCGGCTCGATCGCATTCGACATGAGAATCCTCCTTGGTCCTCGTCGTCGATACCGGCGGATCGTATGACGATCTGAGAGGAGACGTCAATCCGAGGGCGGCGGCGAAAGTTTGCCAGATTCACCTGAAAATATGCGCTGAGCTGCTGATATGTATGCCGATCAGCGCTCTCGGTGTCCTGTTTTTCTCGGGCAGCCGGACCGGCCTGGTTGCGAAATGTCGGATCATATGACAATAATTCGGCCGACTCGATGGCGAGAAGGAGACGCGACGACGATGTCAGCACCCAAATACCGGCGCAGGGCCGCGCTGCGCCTCGGGGCAGGCGCCCTCGCCTCGGTGGTCCTCAGCGGCTGTCTTTCGGCAGGCGGCGGCGTCGTGTCCCAGGACGGCAAGGTCACCCTGCGCCTGGCGACGACACAGACCCGTGACGCGCCCGAGAACCTCGGGCTCTGGAAGATGATCGAGCGCCTTGAGAAGGACGCGCCCTGGATCACCATCGACTATGTCGGTGGCCCCGAGACGATCGCCCCCAACGACGCGGCCGAGAACGTGCAGAGCGGAGCGCTCGACCTGGCGAGCGTGTCGAGCGCGTACTACACGCAGATCCTGCCGGAGGCCGAGGTGTTCGACCTGACACCCAACGCCCCGGCGGTCGACCGGGAGTCAGGGGCACTCGACGTCATCAACAACTGGCACGAGGAGGTCGGCCTGCGCGTGCTGGGCGTGACGATCTCCGAAATGGCCTACATGCTGCATTTCGGCTCGCGCTGGACCGAGATCGACATCAGCCGTCCCGACCTGACGGGCTGGCTGATGCGAGGCGGTCCCACCCAGCAACCCATGCTTGAGGCGCTGGGCGCGGAGGTCGTGAACATGCCGGTCGGCGAGATTTACACGGCGATGGAGCGCGGCACGATCGACGGCTTCGCGGCGGGCAACAGCGGGATGTACGACCTCGGGATCGCCGAGCCCATCAAGGCGTCGTACATGGCGCCGTACCTGACGATCCGCTACCCGCTGCTGGTGAACCTCCAGACCTGGCACAGTCTCGACGACCGCACGCGTGAGGCGCTCGACAAGGCGATGACCGAACTGGAGGTCTCGCTGCCGGACATCTACCGGCCTGTCGTCGAGGACGAGTACCAGCGCTGGGCAGAAGACGGCAAGGAATTGCTCGAACCGACGGCAGCCGAAACCGAGCGGTTCCAGTCACGGGCAAGGGACATCGGG
This sequence comes from Prauserella marina, assembly GCF_002240355.1. Classification (GTDB taxonomy): domain Bacteria; phylum Actinomycetota; class Actinomycetes; order Mycobacteriales; family Pseudonocardiaceae; genus Prauserella_A; species Prauserella_A marina. Next base: position 4,304,153 of record NZ_CP016353.1, on the reverse strand, counting down.
TGGGAGCTGCTGGAAGAGCGCGCGCCCCGCTCGACCGAAGTCCGCGATTTCTACGAGGCACGATGAAGTCCGCCAAGGCAGGGCCAGGCCAGGCCGACCGGGTGCTGCGAGCCGTGACCACGGCGAGTGCCGTGATCGCGGGCGCGGGTTTGGTCTACATGGCGCTCGCGACGATCGCGGGAGTCGTGCTGCGGTACGTGTTCAGGGCACCGAACAGGTTCCTGTTCGAGTCGACCGAGTTCGCGCTGCCGCTCACGGTCTTCTTCGCGCTCGGCATGGTCGCGCTGTACGACCGCAACGTGCGGGTCGATCTGATACCGAGCCGCTTCGTGCGCACCAACCACAAACTCGACGTCGCCTCGCGGTTCGTTACCGCGGCGATCGCGGGAACGTTCGGCTGGTTCGCCGTCCAGATATTCGTGCGTGACCTCGGCACCGGGATCCGGATGGGATCGACGTTCGGGCTTCCGAGATGGATTCTGACGCTCGGTCTCACGGTCGGCCTCGTTCTGTTCGCGGCCAACGAACTTCGTACCGCGCTCGAACGGCTGCACACCGGCGCCCCCGTCAGCGACGAGCGCGACGCCACCGAGAACGTGTCCGAAGAGGGGCAAGCATGATCGACCTCAGTCCAGCGACGTGGCTCGCGATCTTCGTGGTGGGCCTTGGAGTTCTGGTGCTCCTGCGCATCCCGGTGGCCGTCGCGTTGCTCGTGGTGTCGTCCGTCGGTGCGGTCCTGCTCTACGGGTTTTCGCCCGGCATCGAGATGACCGTCGTGTCGATGGTCTCGGGGCTGGCGACCTTCACCCTGACGGCCATACCGATGTTCATTCTCATGGGCGAGCTCCTGTTCCGCTCCGGCGTGGCCTTTTCCGCGATCGGGGCGGCCGAGCGCGGGCTCGCGCGTTTGCCCGGCAGGCTCGCGTTCCTTTCCGTCGGCATGGGTGCCGTGCTCGGGGTGCTGTCCGGCTCGGTGATGGCCTCGACCGCGATGCTCGCGGGCACGCTCGTACCCGAGATGGAGCGGCGGGGGTACTCGCGCCGCCTCGCGGTCGGCTCGGTGCTCGGCTCCGGCGGGCTCGCGATGGTGCTCCCGCCGAGCACGGTCGTCATCGTGTGGGGAGCCACGGCAGGTGTCCCGGTCGGACCGTTGCTGATCGCGGGCATCATCCCCGGCATTCTCATGGCGCTCGGTTACGCCGTCGTGGTGGGGGCGTGGTCGGCCTTCTTCGGCGGCGCGGAGCGGCCTGCCGTGCTCGGGAAGCGCTCGGCTCGCGCGAGCAAGGAGCGGAGGGAATCCGCCGATTCGGGAGCCCCTGCGGCGGTCGCCACGATGTCCGAGGCCCCCGCCACGATTCCGAAGGGGCCGGAAGGCGGCTCTGACGATCAGCGCGGCTCGTTGCTGAACCTGGTCGCGCTGGTCGGCATGATCGCGGGCGTGCTCGCGCTCATCCTGTTCGGGATCGCGACGCCGACCGAGGCCGCGGCGGTGGCGGTCGGCCTGACGGCCGTGATTCTCGTCGTTCAGCGCAGGCTGACCCGCGAGGTCGTCGTCGCGGCACTCAAGCACACCCTGCTCGCGACCGGGATGGTATTCCTCATCATCGCCGCGGCCACGATCTACGGCAGGGTGATGGCGGGAAGCGGCACCGTGACGGCGTTCGTGGACGGGGTCACGAGCATCACGGGCAATCCGACAGTGCTGCTGATCGTCATGCTCGGGATCGTGGTCCTCCTCGGGCTCTTCCTCGAATCGATCGCGATCGTGTTGCTGACGATCCCGTTGTTCATGCCGATCGTGCACATCGCCGGATTCGATCCGATCTGGTTCGGCATCCTGATGATCATCGCGATCCAGATCGGGACCGTGACTCCGCCGTTCGGGATGTCGCTGTTCGTCATGCGCCAGTACGCGCCGAAGTCGATGCCGATGTCGGAGATCTACAAGGCGGCGGTCCCGTTCGTCCTTTCCGACCTCGCCGTCGTCGCGTTGCTGGCATTCGCCCCCGCCATCGTGACCTCACTCCCGTCTCTCGTGTGAGCCACCGACCACGCACACCGCCCGAACTATCGCTGTGGAGAGCCGAAGTATGACCGTCCAAACAGGCAAGCTGGCCTACATGACCGAGCCGGGCAAGCTCGAACTGCGGGAGTTCCCCGTTCCCGAGCCGGGGCCGGGGGCATTGGTGATGCGCACGACGCGCGCGAATGTCTGTGGCTCCGAGCTGCACATCTGGAACGGCAAGCATCCCGTGAAGCGCTCCGGCGGGATCGGCCACGAGATGACCGGGGTGGTCGCGGCGCTCGGCGAAGGCACCGACCGCGACAACGCCGGTGCCCCGCTCGCGGTCGGCGACCGGATCGCCGTCGTCTACTTCCAGGCGTGCGAGCGCTGTTTTCACTGTGTGCGCGGCGAGTGGAACCTGTGCGACAACGCCTACGAGCACTACGCCAAGCAACCCACTGAATGGCCTCACTTCCACACCTCGTTCGCGACGCACTACTACGCGACGCCACGGCAGCACGTCTACCGCGTGCCCGACCGCGTGCCCGACTCCGTCGCGGCGGCGGCGAACTGTGCACTGAGCCAGGTGATGTACGGCATCGACCAGGCCGGTTTCGGCCCAGGCCAGACGATCCTCATCCAGGGGGCCGGCGGGCTCGGTCTCTACGCCACCGCGGTCGCGGCGACGCGCGGCATCCGGACCATCGTCGTCGACGGCGTGCCCGCACGCCTTGAGCAGGCCCGCCGGTTCGGGGCGGATCACACGCTCGACATCAGCGCGATGCCGGATGCCGACGAGCGGCGCTCCTGGGTCCACGACCTCACCGAACAGCACGGCCCTGACGGCATGATCGAGGTGACGGGCGTTCCGGCCGCGTTCGCCGAGGGACTGTCCCTGATCAGGCGGGGCGGCACGTATCTCGTCATGGGCAACCTCTCGCCAGGCTCCGTCGTCGACTACGACCCGGGGCTGGCCACCCGGCGCGCTCTGCGCGTCCTGCACGTCGACCGGTACGCGCCGTTCTACCTCAAGCAGGCGCTCGACTTCCTCGCCGAGGAGGGCGGCCGGTTCCCGTTCGAAGGGCTCGTCGACGCGGAGTTCCCGCTCGAACGCATCGTCGATGCCCTCGACGCGTCGGCGCGGCGCGAGGTCACGCGCGCCTCGATCGTCATGTCGTAACGGTCGTGTTCGTCATGTCGTAGCGCGAGGACACCCGGTCCCTGCCCGGTTCGGCGCTGGTGCCTCAGGCAGTGACGCTCGATTTCAGAACCGGCTACGCGGCGGGGTTCTTGCTCGCCGCCGCGAACCGGCGGCGACCGGCCAGAGGTCCGGGACCGGTGTGAAGCCCAGGGGACCGGTGCGAACGGACCGGTCGCGGCGCCTGGCGATGGCCTATCGGGTGATATCCGCCCGAATCCCGCGCGAACGGAGTCTTCACTCCGCTTCAGTCTTGCCATCCCGCTGACCAGCGGTGAAGCTGAAGCGCGTGTACTGGAACCTGATCATGTTCGCCGCGATCGGCGTGCTCGGCACCGTCGGCGGGGTCGTCGGCTGGAGCGCCGCGCTGCTGCTCCGCGGGGCAGCCCGCCCCGCGACCGTGTCCGCGCGGTGGTGCGCGCTCGGCGTCGCGGCATCGTGGTCAGGCGTGGCCTTGCGGTGGGCGGTGAGCGGCCTGCCCGGATGGTGGCTGCCCGTGCCACTTGCCGTCACCGCGCTGGCCGTCCCGCTGGCCTTGGCCGACCTCGGGCACCGCCGTCTTCCCGACGTACTGACGCTTCCCGCGTACCCGATTCTGGGTGCGGCGTTGTGCGTGGCCGCGGTGACCGGCCCCGAGGAAGGGCTCGCGGTCCGCGCGATGGTGGGCGGCGCGGTGTTCGCCACCGCCCATCTTCTGGTGCATGCCGTCGCGCCGAACGCACTCGGAGCGGGTGACGTGAAGTTGTCGGGCAGCCTCGGTGGTGTGCTCGGCGCGACGGGTTGGCCCGCACTTGTCGTCGCCGCATTCGCGGCCGCGGTGGTGACGCTCGTGCTGGCCGGTTCGGCGGTACTCCTTCGTGCCCGCCGGTGGCGGGAAGGAGTGCCGCACGGACCGGGAATGCTCGCCGCGACGTGTCTGATCGCGGTGTTCCCCGGATCGGGGTGGAGGTGAGTATGGGCAACTGACGGGCCGGACCGGCCTCGTGACAGGATTACCGGTGTGTTGCGCTGGATAACCGCTGGTGAATCGCATGGTCCTGCTTTGGCGGCCATACTCGAAGGCATGGTCGCGGGGGTCGAGATCACGACCGCCGACCTCGATGAGCAGCTCGCTCGCAGGCGGCTCGGTTTCGGCCGGAGCCCGCGGATGGGCTTCGAGAAAGACCGGATCGACATCATCGGTGGCGTGCGGCACGGGCTGACGCAGGGTGGTCCGGTCGCGGTGCAGATCGAGAACGCGGAATGGCCCAAGTGGGAAAGGGTCATGGCGGCGGACCCGGTGGAGCCCGCCGAACTTGCGGGGCTGGCACGTAACGAACCGCTCACGCGCCCGCGCCCCGGCCACGCCGACCTGCCGGGGATGCAGAAGTACGGCTTCGACGAGGCCCGGCCGGTGCTGGAGCGGGCGAGTGCCCGCGAGACCGCTTCCCGCACGGCGCTCGGCACGGTGGCTCGCCTGTTTCTGCGGCAGTTGCTCGGCGCGGAGGTCGTCAGCCACGTGGTGTCGATCGGCGGCGCCGAGGCGCCGGAGGGACCGTTGCCGGGCCCTGGGGATCTGGCTGCCATCGACGAGAGTCCGGTGCGTGCCTTCGGAACCGAGGCGACAGAGGCGATGGTCGCCGAGGTCGACGCGGTCCGGAAGGCAGGCGACACGGTCGGTGGTGTCATCGAGGTCATCGTCTATGGGCTGCCGCCCGGTCTCGGCTCGCATGTGAGCGGCGACCGGCGATTGGACGCGAGGCTCGCCGGTGCTCTCATGGGCGTGCAGGCAATGAAGGGCGTCGAGGTCGGAGACGGGTTCACGACCGCTCGGCGGTGGGGGAGCCAGGCGCACGACGAGATCGACAGGGGCAGCGGGCCCAAGGGCGTCACGCGGCGATCGAACAGGGCGGGTGGCCTTGAGGGTGGTATCACCAACGGTGAGCCGCTGCGAGTCAGGGTCGCGATGAAGCCGATCTCGACCGTCCCCCGTGCTCTGTCCACAGTGGATGTCGAAACGGGGGAACCCGCCGTGGCCATCCACCAGCGTTCGGACGTCTGCGCGGTGCCGAGGGCCGGTGTCGTCCTGGAATCGATGGTGGCTCTGGTGGTCGCCGATGCCGCGCTGGAGAAGTTCGGCGGTGACTCGCTGGCCGAGTCGAAGCGCAACGTCGACGGTTATCTCGCGGGTCTCGAAGCCTGGTGGGACAGGTAGCCCGCGGTTCGGCCCCGGTCGTCGCGGCGTCCTGGTGACCGCTGGTGGCTGATCGGGCGGCGAGGGTGAGGCGGACGATGGCGCTGTGCTGGCAAGGGCTACCGTGACCTGCATGGGTACTCGCGGTCTTGTCGTCATCGTCGGTCCTCCCGGCTCGGGGAAGAGCACGGTGGGATCGTTGTTGGCGCGGCAGCTCGGTGTCGCCTGCGTGGACGCGGACGACGAGATCGAGGCGGCGGCCGGGTGCACGATCGGCGACATCTTCACCACCCACGGTGAGGCGTACTTCCGTGAGCGGGAGGAAGAGGTCATCGCGGCCGGGCTGGCGAGGCACAGCGGTGTCTACGCACTCGGTGGTGGAGCGGTTCTTTCGGAGGCCACCCGCAAGCTGTTGAGCGAGCACACCGTGGTGTTCCTGCATGTCGGCATGGCGGAGGGGGTCCGGCGGACCGGTATGTCCACCGCGCGCCCGTTGCTGGCCGGCGTGAATCCAAGGGCCACCTACAAAGCGCTGCTGGAGGCGAGGCTGCCGATCTACCGGGAGGTCGCGACGATCGAGGTCGCCACCGACGACAAGACGGCGGGCGAGGTGGTCGCCGCGATCGTCGAACACCTTGCCGGGAACATGGAACAATCGTCGCCTGAACGGCCAGACGAGTCCTTTGTGGAGTGAAAATGCGTTCACGGGTCCGGTTTGCCGGGATGTTTGCCGTCGTCGTCGCGCTGGCGGCCGGATGTGGTTCCGGCCAGCCGCAGCCGACCACGGCAGCGGGGAGCCCTTCGGGAGACACCCGCTCGGCCACCGACGCGCCACCGGAGAGTGACGCCAAACAGGACGTTGAGGTCACCGGCTGCGAGCAGACCGTGTACACGCCGAGAGTGGCTCTCGCGGTGACCAACAGCACGAGCACCGAGTACCGGTACGCGGTGACCGTGACCATCTCGAACAACGCGGGTGACGCCACGGACGCCTACTTCGTCGAGGGGCGGCTGGGCCCTGGCCGGACCGTCACCGACACGGTTCCCGGTGCCAATCCCGTGGAAGGCGACCTGACATGCTCGGTGAGTGAAGCCACGCGGCTGCCACCACAGTGAGGATGTCGCGGGAGCCCCGCGCCGTCCAGGGCGCAGCGCGCGCGTGAGCGTGATGGCGTAGTGGTCAGGAGTAGTGAGGAGCAGGATGTCCGAGCCGGTTCGTATCGAGGTCAAGACCGCGCAGCCGTATGAGGTTGTGGTCGGCAGGGGCCTGCTCGGCGAACTGACCGAGATGGTCAGGGGCGCGTCGAAGGTGGCGTTGATCCACCCGCCCACCCTGACCACGACGGCCGAGGCCGTGAGAGCGGAACTGAACGAGGCGGGAGCCGACGCGCACCGTGTGGAGATCCCGGACGCCGAGGACGGCAAGGCGCTGCGCGTGGCGGACTTCTGCTGGGACGTACTCGGCCAGATGGGTCTGGATCGCAAGGGCGTGGTGGTCGCGCTCGGTGGTGGGGCGGTCACCGACCTCGCCGGGTTCGTCGCGGGCACCTGGATGCGCGGGGTGCGGCTCGTGAACGTGCCGACGACGCTGCTCGGCATGGTCGACGCGGCGGTGGGCGGCAAGACGGGAATCAACACCGACGCGGGCAAGAATCTCGTCGGCGTCTTCCATGAGCCGAGTGCCGTGCTGGTCGACCTCGCCACGCTGGAGACGTTGCCGCCCAACGAGCTCGTCGCGGGGATGGCCGAGATCGTCAAGGCGGGTTTCATCGCCGACCCCGCGATCCTCGACCTGATCGAGAACGACTCGGCGGCGGCCGTGGACACCCAGGACGACGTGCTCGGCGAACTGGTGCGGCGGTCGATCAAGGTGAAGGCCGATGTCGTGTCCGCCGACCTGAGGGAATCGGATCTTCGCGAGATCCTGAACTACGGCCACACGATGGGGCACGCCATCGAACGCCGCGAGCGGTACCGCTGGCGGCACGGGGCCGCCATCAGTGTCGGCCTCGTGTTCGCGGCCGAGCTCGGCCGTCTCGCCGGCAGGCTCGACGACGCGACCGCCGACCGGCACGCCTCGGTGCTGAAGTCGCTTGGTCTGCCGACGACCTACGACGCCGACGCGTTGCCACAGCTTCTCGACGGTATGCGGTCGGACAAGAAGAACCGTTCCGGCACCCTGCGGTTCGTGGTGCTGGACGGGCTGGCGAAACCGGGCAGGCTGGAAGGCCCCGACCCGGCGTTGCTGGCGGCGGCCTACTCGGTGATCGCGGGCGGTAGCGGACAGGGCGGGAGTGTGCTGCTGTGAGGATCCTGGTACTCAACGGTCCCAACCTCGGCAGGCTCGGTACGCGGGAACCCGCCGTCTACGGCGCGACCACCCACGCCGACCTCGTTTCGTTGTGCACCGGCACCGGTGAGGAACTGGGGGTCGACGTCGAGGTCAGGCAGACCGACCACGAGGGCGAACTCGTCGGCTGGCTGCACGAGGCCGCCGACGAGGGGTGTCCCGTCGTACTCAACGCGGGCGCCTGGACGCACTACTCGATCGCGGTGCGAGACGCCGCGGCGCAGCTCAGTGCCCCGCTCATCGAGCTGCACATCTCCAACGTGCACAAGCGGGAACAGTTCCGGCACCACAGCGTGCTCTCGGACGTCGCGACCGGGCTCATCGTGGGCCTCGGGGCCGAGGGGTACCCGCTCGCTCTGCGCTGGCTGGCTGACAAGGCCACCTGAGCGGGCGCCCGCTCTCGTCCGGCACGCGCGGTGGCCGGAGGCTGCCACCATGCTGCGGTTGTTCCGCGAGTCCGATGTGGCCGACCGGAAACCGTTGTGCGGCCGGGGTTTCCGGAATCGGATCCAGATCTCACCGGGTGCGGGGCGCGTACCGGTGAGAGAACACGGCGCGTGCGAACCCGGCCCTCGGCCGGTGAGCGCGCGGAACGGTTTCGCACTGATCGTCGCCACGAGTGCGGGCGGACGCGCTCGCCGAGGCGGTTTCCGTGGCTGGACGCGCGTACTCCACACGGTGCCGGAACGCCTGGCGGCAGGACGCCCATCCGGTACCGGGAGGCGCGCAGAGACGGGCGTCCGTCGTACTCGCCACCGGGTGCCGCGACCTCGCGATTGGCGGCATGGGCGCGATGTCGCGAGGTGTGCACCCGTTCGGGTGAGATGGTTTCGTAGACTGTTTTTGGTCTCGGCCGGGTTACCGTCTCCCGGTAGCGGGGGAGGGATGGAGGTTGGCCGCCAGCATGCGCACCCGGCAATATCGCGCGCGTATCGTCGCCGGCGCGCTCGCCATGGCGAGCGCTCTGGTCGCGGGAGCGTGCACGGCGGGCAGCGCGCAACCTCAGGCTCAAGGCGCCCAGCCCGACATCGGCGGCGGTGGTGAGCAGCAGGCCCCCTCGGAGCCGCCGCAGCCGTTGTCCACGGACAACCAGCGCGCCAGCGCCGGTGTCGTCGCGGAGGGCGGCGCCGACGCGGTCTACAACTACGGGCCGACGGTGATGATGGACGGCGGCCGGACCCGGATGTGGTGGTGCAGTCAGTACGGCAGTGCGCCGCCGCCGGGTGATGACATCCTGTACGCGGAGGCGGACACGCCGGATGGCCCGTTCGCGGGGCCGGGCGGTGGCATCCCGAAAGCCGTCTTCTCCGGCAATCCGGGGCGGTTCGACGCGGTGCACACCTGCGATCCGTCGGTGATCCGCGTCGACGGCACCTACTACATGTACTACACCGGGGCGGCGGGCGATCACGCTCTCGGCAACGCGATCGGCTTGGCCACCAGCACCGACGGCCAGAACTGGACGCGCCCTTCGGAGGAGCCGGTCATCAAGCCCGCCCACGACGAGCACAGGGACAACACCTACGGCGCGGGGCAGCCTGCCGCCGTCTATCTCGACGGCTGGTTCTACGTGATGTTCACGGACACGACCGGCCGCGCGGCAGGGTGGAACGGTGCGGGACAGTTCTTGTTGCGCGCGAAGGATCCCACCTTCTCCGCCGGTGTCGAATCGCTGAGCCCCACTGGGTTCTCCCGCGTGGGCGACACCGGGAACGTGCGCACCAACTCCCTTGTCGACGCGTTCAGCGCCGATCTGATGTGGGTCGATGCTCTTGCCGCTTTCGCCATCGCGCATCAGACCGAGCACGGCACGACGATCACGTTCTGGAACAGGGACTTCACCGCGACGCCTTACGAGCCGGTGCTCATCCCCGACGAGTGGCAGGAGGGGCCTGGCCTGGTCCGCCAGCCCGACGGGCACGCGCCCATCTCGGAAACGGAACCGTGTGCCAGGGTGCCGCTCGACGTCATCCACGCGACCGTGATCGGCAAGGCGAAGGCACCGACCGGGCTGCGGCATTTCGGGCTCGACGTGCACGGGGTCGACGCGTGCTCGAACCCGGAACAGGCGCTCGCCGTGCTGGACGGGTTCGCCATGCCCTCGCCGGTGCGGACGATGGACGTTGTCGCGGGGGGCAAGATCGTCAGGGTCGATCGCCGTTCGGTCGCGGAGGAACTTGCCGTTCACGTACTCGACGAGCGGCTGCCGGTGCTCGACGAACTGCCGGTGATGGCCCGGCTTGAGCCGGGGGCGCGGGCGGTGGGCGCCCCCGGGCTGGGGACGGCGTTCGTGCTGGACGACCGGTTGTGGCCGGTGACGTCCACCGAGGCGGCCGCCCGCAATGATTCCGAGGTGGAACCGGTCAGCCGCGCCGACTGGGAGGCGTATCCGGCTGGTCCGACGCTGGGCGTGCGGCCCTGAGCCGCTGAGCGGCGAGAACGTCAGTGGCGGTCGGGCTTACCTCGCCGGGCCGATCTTCGGGGTGCGGCGGCTCATCGTCCGCCCGAGCCGCTTTCCGGCCCGTGAGCCACCGGCACCGTCGGCGGCGTTGTCCCCACTGCCGTCACTGTCCCCGCTGCCACCGTTGTCATCGCCGGTGCCGCCGTCGTTGCCGGAACCGACGAGGACACCTTCGGTGTCTTCGTCCGCACGCGCGCCGACGGGCGCGAGGGGGCCGCTCCCGGAGTCCTCGGCGTCGTCGGAGTCCTCGAAGTCGTTCGCACGCGCGTTGAGCTTTCCGCCGACGAACATGCCGAGCCCTGCGGGGATCAGCACGAGCAGTGCGGTGAACGCGGCGCCGCCGGTGAGCGCGGAACCCAGTTCACTGGTCCCGGTCTGGTCGACGAACACGCCGCGTCCGATCACGCTGAGCACGGCCGAGACGGGCCCGGCGACGAGCGCCGCGATGAACCAGGTCCGGCCGGGTTCGCGGAGACCGAGCCAGGCGTCGAGTGCGCTCCACAGCGCGGCGGCGCCCACCAGCAGCGCGAGCACGACGGCGGTGACGAAAGTGACCTCGGTCGGCTGAAAGACGGCGATCTTCGCGAGCGCGACGGTCGCGGCGGCATGAAGTACGGCCATGCCGAATCCGCGTACTACCCAGTGCGGCATCGCCCTACTGTAGACCCGCGAGGCAGTTGTGGAAGCCCCTTGACCGAGGCTCGTCCTGTCGCGACCGAACCCCGGAGCATCGCGAGTTCCGTGTGGTGAGCGGGAAGCCCGAGGCGGGGTCGAGGAGGCGCCGCGTTCCCGCAGCGTGGCCGCCAGTACAATGGAGCGCCGGTATGGCGGTCACCAATCGCGGTGGCCCGTAGCGAGGACATGCTCGTCGTGTGGAGGAAGCTCCGGGTTCCTCGGCCCGAGCACCACCAACGATCCGGGGCCGTTCACTACGCGGCCGACCCGACACAGGAGAACTCACTCAGTGGCCACCACCAACGACCTGAAGAACGGCCTGGTCCTCAACCTCGACGGCCAGCTCTGGTCCGTCGTGAACTTCCAGCACGTCAAGCCAGGCAAAGGCGGGGCGTTCGTGCGGACGACGCTCAAGCACGTGCTCTCCGGCAAGGTGGTGGACAAGACCTTCAACGCCGGTACGAAGGTCGAGACCGCGACCGTCGACCGTCGGCAGATGACCTACCTGTACAACGACGGCACCGACTTCGTGTTCATGGACTCGGAGACGTTCGAGCAGATCAACGTCAGCACCGAGATCGTCGGTGACGGCGCCGGATATCTGCTGGAGAACACCGAGGTCCAGGTCGCGACGCACGAGGGCGTCCCGCTGTACGTGGAGCTGCCGACCTCGATCGAGCTGGTCATCAAGCACACCGACCCCGGTCTGCAGGGTGACCGGTCCACCGGCGGCACCAAGCCCGCGACGCTGGAGACCGGAGCCGAGATCCAGGTACCGCTGTTCGTCAGCAGCGGCGAGAAGGTCAAGGTCGACACCCGCGACGGCCGCTACCTCGGCCGGGCGTGAGAGCTTCGGTGGACGCGCCAGCACCCCGCCGCGGCGGCTCGACGAGTCGCCGCGCTTCCCGCCGTCGCGCGGTGGAATTCCTCTACGAGGCCGCGCAGCGCTCGGCCACCCCGGTCGAGTTGCTGCGGGAACGGGTCGGCTCGCCCGCTGTCGAGCCGGTGAACGACTACACGATCACCTTGATCGAGGGCGTCAGCGCGCAGTTGGAGCGCGTCGACGAACTTCTGGCCGAACACTCGCAGGGCTGGACGCTGAGCCGGATGCCGCCGGTGGATCTCGCGATCCTGCGCATCGGTGTCTACGAAATGCTGTGGGCGCACGACGTGCCGGACCCCGTCGCCATCGACGAGGCGGTGGGGCTCGCGAAGGAGCTCTCCACCGACGATTCACCCCGGTTCGTCAACGGGGTACTCGGCCGGATCGGCAACATCGCCGATCGCTTGCGTGCTGTTCTGTAGCTCTCGTTGTTCATTTCGTCACGATCGACCGCCGCCGGGTCGTGAGTGGGCAGCCGGCTGGGCCGGCGGGCACTCACGACCGCGTGGCGGCGATCAGTCTTCCTTGGCAGGCCGGGCTTCGGGCGGCAGCACGCCCCAGTCGATGAGCTGCTCGGTGAGCTCACCAGGGGTCATGTCGTAGATGATCGCCAGCGAACGCAGGTCCTCGGTGCGGATGGAGAGCACCTTGCCGTTGTAGTCGCCGCGCTGGCTCTGGATGGTCGCCGCGTAGCGCGCGAGCGGCCCGACCTTCTCGGCAGGCAGTTGCTGGAGCCGTTCGAGATTGATCACAATTTTCGTGGCGGGCTCGGCTCCAGAGGGCACCCGGCCCTCAGGCAGCAGCTCGACCACGGGGACACCGTAGAAATCGGCGAGCTCGGCCAGCTTCTGAACGGTGACCGCACGGTCGCCCCGCTCGTAGGAGCCGACGACGACGGCCTTCCAGCGGCCGCCGGACTTCTGCTCGACCCCATGCAGGGAAAGACCCTGTTGCTGGCGGATTCCGCGGAGCTTGGCCCCGAGCGCCTTGGCGTAATCGCCCATTTGGTGGTTCTCCGTTTCCTCGCCCCGATGCGGCCCGGATGACCGACAGGGAATTCCTGAGTCGAATACTCAGAGTAATGGTTACTCGTTGTCGTCACCAGGTCAAGCAGATCATCACTGGGCGGAGTGACCCGCCAGGACCGCACCACCCGTAAGGCTTAGCCCTGTGACCTGCTACGGTCGGAACGGTTCCCCGCGTAGACCTGGGGTGCCGACATCCTTTAAGGACCCGTCCCGTGAGGCGGGGAAGGAGGTCTTCGTGGCGCCACGTCCACGTGGCGCGACGGATTCGGCCGCTGAGCGCGAGCTGCTCTCGGCTGGGGACGTCGCGCGAACCATCGCCCGAATGGCCCATCAGGTCATCGAAAAAACCGCGCTGGGTGCTGGGGACGAGACTCCACCCGTGTTGCTGGGGATCCCGACCAGAGGTACGCCGCTCGCCCGCAGATTGGCCGCGAGAATCGGCGAGTTCGCCGGAATCGCCGTGCCGGCCGGTGCGCTCGACATCACGTTGTACAGAGACGATCTGCGCAGGAAGCCGACGAGGCCGCTTGAGCAGACCCGGATTCCCGACGGCGGCATCGAGGACAGGGTCGTGATTCTCGTCGACGACGTGTTGTTCTCCGGCCGCACGATCCGCGCGGCCCTGGATGCCCTTCGCGACAACGGACGGCCGAGGTCGGTCCAGCTCGCGGTCCTGGTGGACAGGGGGCACCGCGAGCTGCCGATCAGGGCCGACTACGTGGGCAAGAACGTGCCGACCTCGCGTTCGGAGGACGTGTCGGTGCTGCTGGCCGAGGTCGACGATCGCGACGCCGTGCTGTTGAGCGGGCCCCGGCGGGAGGGCGAGTGATGAGGCACCTGCTGACGACGGACGGCCTGAGCGCCGAGAGTGCCACCGCGATACTCGACACCGCCGACGAGCTCAAGCGCACCCTGCTCGGCAGGGAGGTGCGCAAGCTGCCGACGCTGCGCGGCCGGACCGTCATCACGATGTTCTACGAGAATTCCACCCGCACCAGGGTCTCGTTCGAGATCGCGGGAAAGTGGATGAGTGCCGACGTGATCAACGTCTCGGCCAGCGGTTCCTCGGTTGGCAAGGGGGAGTCGCTGCGCGACACCGCGCTGACGCTGTCGGCGGCGGGTGCCGACTGCGTGATCGTCAGGCACCCCGCGACCGGCGCGGCCCACCGGCTCGCGGGCTGGCTCGACGAGGCCGGAACCGCGGTCGTCAACGCGGGTGACGGTACGCACGAGCACCCGACGCAGGCGCTGCTCGACGCGGCGACGCTGCGGGAGCGGCTCGGCACGCTGGACGGCAGAAGGGTCGCGATCGTCGGCGACGTGCTGCACAGCAGGGTCGCGAGATCCAATGTGCACCTGCTCGCCTCGCTCGGCGCCGAGGTGGTTCTCGTGGCCCCGCCGACTCTGCTTCCGGTCGGGGTGAGGGCATGGCCGGTGACCGTCTCGCACGAGCTGGACGCCGAACTGCCAGCCGTCGACGCGGTGATGATGCTCAGGGTGCAGGCCGAACGCATGCACGGCGGTTTCTTCCCCTCCGCGCGCGAGTACTCCATCGCCTACGGCCTCAACGAGAAGCGAGCGAAGCTGCTGCCGGAGAACGCCGTCGTGCTGCACCCAGGCCCGATGCTGCGCGGTATGGAGATCGGCTCCGCCGTCGCCGACTCGCCGCGATCGGCGATCACCGAACAGGTGCGCAACGGGGTGCACGTCCGGATGGCCGTGCTGTACCACCTGCTCGCGGGGCAGGAACACGAGCAGCACGAGCAGGACCGGCACAGCGAGGAGGGCAAGTGAACGAGGTCGTCATCAGGGGGGCCCTTCGCTACGGCGAGGGCGATCCGGTCGACGTGCTCGTCGCCGACGGCGTCATTGCCGAGATCGGCGAGCGGGGCTCGCTCGGCGCCGGTGACGCGGCCGAGGTGATCGAAGCCGATGGCATGGTGCTGCTGCCCGGCTTCGTCGACCTGCACACCCACCTGAGGGAACCTGGCAGGGAGGACACCGAGACGATCGAAAGCGGCTCGGCCGCGGCCGCCATAGGTGGCTACACCGCGGTCTTCGCCATGGCCAACACCGATCCGGTCGCGGACAACGCGGTCGTGGTCGAACACGTGTGGCGAAGGGGAAGGGAAACCGGGCTCGTCGACGTGCACCCCGTGGGCGCGGTGACCGTCGGGCTCGAAGGCAAGCGGCTCGCCGAGATGGGCACCATGGCGGGCTCCGCCGCGGGGGTGCGGGTGTTCTCCGACGACGGGCACTGCGTCGCCGATCCGCTGTTGATGCGCAGGGCGCTGGAGTATTCGACGGCGCTGGGTGTCCTCGTCGCCCAGCACGCGGAGGAGCCGAGGCTGACCAGCGGCGCGCAGGCCCACGAGGGTGAGCGCGCCGCGAGGCTCGGGTACGCGGGCTGGCCTGCCTCGGCCGAGGAGTCGATCGTCGCGCGCGACTGCGTGCTGGCCCGGCACGCGGGTGCCCGGCTGCACGTGTGTCACGTCTCGACGACGGGAACCGTGGACGTGCTCGGCTGGGCGAAGGGGCTCGGAATCGCGGTGTCGGCCGAGGTGACGCCGCACCACCTGCTGCTGACCGACGAACGGCTCGCTAGCTTCGACCCCGTCAACAAGGTGAACCCGCCGCTTCGCGCCGAGGCCGACGTCGAGCGCATGCGCGTGGCGCTGGCCGAAGGGGTCATCGACTGTGTGGCCACCGACCATGCGCCGCACGCGGAGCAGGACAAGGACTGCGAGTGGGCCGCGGCGCGACCCGGCATGCTGGGCTTGCAGACCGCGCTGTCGATCGTGGTGGCGACAATGGTGCGCACAGGATTGCTCGACTGGCGCGGCGTGGCGAGGGTCATGAGCGAACGACCGGCCGAGATCGCGGGGCTTCCCGATCAGGGAAGGCCCCTTGAGGTCGGCGAGCCCGCCAACCTCGCGCTGGTCGACCCGGACGCCGAGTGGACGGTGCACGGGCCGGAACTGGCGAGTATTTCGGCCAACACTCCGTATGAGGGGATGCGATTGCCCGCCGTGGTGAGCGCCACGCTGCTGCGTGGGCGGATCACGGCGCGCGAAGGGAAGATTGGGTAATGGATAGGCTTCTGCTTTCGCTTTTGGTCGCGGCGTTTTTCGCGCTGGCCGTCTACGGCATGTGGAAGGGCTGGCGACGTCAGGCCATCGCGCAGAGCGTGCGTATTCCGCCGTTCCCCGAGGTGCCGGAGGTCACCGGTGAGCCGGTGATGACCACCAAGGGGCTCTATGTGGCGACGACCAACGCCGGGCACTGGCAGCAACGCGTCGTCACCAGGGGAGTCGGCATGCGGGGGCCTGCCGAACTGCGGTTGTTCGACGACGGTATCGAGGTGGATCGCGCCGGGGCGAAGGGATTCTGGATTCCCCGGGAGTCCATTGTGGAATTGAAGACCGCGAAGGGGATGGCTGGCAAGGTCATGGGCACGGACAGCCTGCTCGTGTTGACGTGGCGGCTCGGCGATGTCGAGCTGGACACCGGATTCCGGGGCGACGACCTCGGTGAATATCCACAGTGGATCGAAGAGGTCAAGGGAGGTGCTCAGGTATGAGCGGCACCAGGACACCGGCGGCGCTCGTGCTTGAGGACGGCAGGGTCTTCCGGGGAGCCGCGTACGGTGCGAGGGGAACCTCACTCGGCGAAGCCGTGTTCTGCACCGGCATGACCGGCTACCAGGAAACGCTGACCGATCCCTCGTACCGCAAGCAGATCGTGGTGCAGACGGCGCCGCAGATCGGCAACACCGGCTGGAACGACGAGGACGACGAGTCCTCGCGCATCTGGGTCGCCGGTTACGTCGTGCGCGATCCGGCGAGGACGCCATCGAACTGGAGGGCGACCCGCTCGCTCGACGACGAACTGCGCGAGCAGGGCATCGTCGGTATCGCCGAGGTGGATACCCGCACGCTGACCAGGCACCTGAGGGAGCACGGGGCGATGCGCGCAGGCGTGTTCTCCGGCGACGCGCTCGCGCCGGTCGAGGAGCTGCTGGACACCGTGCTGGCGAGCCCGGCGATGAAGGGTGCCGATCTCGCGGGCGAGGTGACCACGAGCAAGCCCTACGTGGTTCCCGCGGAAGGACAGCGGCTGTACCGGGTGGCGGCGCTCGATCTCGGCATCAAGGCCAACACGCCGAGGCAGCTGGCCAAGCGGGGCATCGAGGTCCACGTCCTGCCCGCGACGAGCAGCATGGACGACGTGCTCGCCGTCGAACCGGACGGCGTGTTCCTCTCCAACGGGCCGGGCGACCCCGAGACGCAGCGGCACGCGATCGAACTGACCTCGGCCACGCTCGCCAGGGAGATCCCGCTGTTCGGCATCTGCTTCGGCAACCAGATCCTCGGCAGGGCACTGGGGCTCGGCACCTACAAGATGCGCTTCGGGCACAGGGGGATCAACGTTCCCGTGCTCGACACGGCGACCGGCAGGGTCGCCATCACCGCGCAGAACCACGGGTTCGCGCTGGAAGGTGAGCCGGGCCAGCGGTTCGAATCGCCCTTCGGCGCCGCGATCGTGAGTCACTACTGCGCCAACGACGGCACCGTCGAGGGCCTTCGCTGCCAGGACGTTCCCGCCTTTTCCGTGCAGTACCACCCCGAAGCCGCCGCCGGCCCGCACGACGCCAACCCGCTCTTCGACGAGTTCGTCGGCTTGATGGAGACGAAGAATGCCTAAACGCACCGACATCGAGCATGTCCTCGTCATCGGTTCCGGTCCGATCGTCATCGGACAGGCCGCCGAGTTCGACTACTCGGGCACGCAGGCGTGCCGGGTGCTGAAGGAGGAGGGCCTTCGCGTCAGCCTCGTCAACTCCAACCCGGCGACGATCATGACCGACCCCGAGTTCGCCGACGCGACCTACATCGAGCCGGTGACACCGGAGTTCGTCGAGAAGGTCATCGCGCGTGAGCGGCCGGACGCGGTGCTGGCCACCCTCGGCGGGCAGACGGCGCTGAACTGCGCGGTGGCCCTGCACGAGCGGGGAGTGCTCGAGAAGTACGGCGTCGAGCTGATCGGCGCCGACATCGACGCGATCCAGCGTGGCGAGGACCGGCAGAAGTTCAAGGACATCGTGCGCACCATCGGTGGCGACGTCCCGCGCAGCGCGGTGTGCCACTCCATGGACGAGGTCAGGGCCACCGTCGCCGAGGTCGGCCTTCCCGTCGTCATCCGGCCGTCGTTCACGATGGGCGGACTCGGCTCCGGCATGGCGCACACCGACGAGGAACTAGAGCGGCTGGCCTCGTTCGGGCTTGAGGAGAGCCCGGTCACCGAGGTGCTTGTCGAGGAGAGCGTGCTCGGCTGGAAGGAATACGAGCTCGAACTGATGCGCGACCGGCACGACAACGTGGTGGTGGTCTGCTCGATCGAGAACGTCGACGCGATGGGCGTGCACACCGGCGACTCGGTGACCGTCGCGCCCGCGATGACCCTGACCGACCGCGAGTACCAGCACATGCGCGACGTCGGCATCGACGTGCTGCGCGAGGTGGGCGTCGACACGGGTGGCTGCAACATCCAGTTCGCCGTCAATCCGGCCGACGGCCGCCTCGTTGTGATCGAGATGAACCCCAGGGTGTCGCGGTCCTCGGCGCTGGCCTCGAAGGCGACCGGGTTCCCCATCGCCAAGATCGCCGCGAAGCTCGCCATCGGCTACACGCTCGACGAGATCAGCAACGACATCACCGGCGAGACCCCGGCCAGCTTCGAGCCGACGCTGGACTACGTCGTGGTGAAGGTGCCGAGGTTCGCCTTCGAGAAGTTCGCCGGTGCGGACCCGACTCTCACCACGACGATGAAGAGCGTCGGCGAGGCCATGTCGCTCGGCAGGAGCTTCCCCGAGGCGCTGGGCAAGGCGCTGCGTTCCGTCGAGACGAAGGCCGTCGGTTTCTGGACGCGCGAGGATCCCGCCGGCGCGACGCTGGAGTCGACGCTCGCCGAACTGCGGACCCCGCACGACGGGAGGCTTTACGCGATCGAGCGCGCGCTGCGCCTTGGCGCCACCGTCGAGCAGGTGCACGAGGCCAGTGGCGTCGACCCGTGGTTCATCGACCAGATCGCGCTCATCGGCGAGGTCGGTGCCGAGGTGCGGGAATCGCCGGTACTGGACGCCTCGCTGCTGCGCAGAGCCAAGCGCACCGGTCTTTCCGACCGGCAGATCGCCGCGCTACGGCCGGAACTCGCCGGTGAGGACGGGGTGCGGACGCTGCGCCACCGGCTCGGCGTGCACCCGGTCTTCAAGACCGTCGACACGTGCGCGGCCGAGTTCGAGGCCCGCACGCCGTATCACTACTCGGCCTACGAACTGGATCCCGCGGCCGAGTCGGAGGTGACCGCCCAGCCCGAGAAGCCGAAGGTGCTGATCCTCGGATCGGGGCCCAACCGCATCGGGCAGGGCATCGAGTTCGACTACTCGTGCGTGCACGCCGCGCTCGCCCTGCGTGAGGCGGGTTTCGAGGCGGTGATGGTCAACTGCAATCCGGAGACCGTCTCCACCGACTACGACACCTCCGACCGGTTGTACTTCGAGCCGCTGACTTTCGAGGACGTACTGGAGGTCGTGCACGCGGAGCAGCAGTCGGGCACCGTCGCCGGTGTCATCGTGCAGCTCGGCGGGCAGACCCCGCTCGGACTGGCTCAGCGCCTCGCCGACGCGGGCGTGCCCGTGGTGGGCACGCCTCCGCAGGCCATCCACCTCGCCGAGGACAGGGGTGCCTTCGGTGACGTGCTGACCGAGGCCGGTCTTCCCGCGCCTCGCTACGGCACAGCGACCTCGTTCGAGGGCGCCAAGCGCATCGCCGACGAGATCGGTTACCCGGTGCTGGTCAGGCCGTCGTATGTACTCGGCGGGCGGGGCATGGAGATCGTGTACGACGAGGCGTCGCTGGCCGGGTACATCCAGCGGGCCACCGAGGTCACGCCGGAGCATCCGGTGCTGGTGGACCGGTTCCTCGACGACGCCATCGAGATCGACGTCGACGCGCTGTTCGACGGCGAGGAGTTGTTCCTCGGCGGCGTCATGGAACACATCGAGGAAGCCGGTATCCACTCCGGTGATTCGGCGTGCGCGCTGCCGCCCATCACGCTCGGCCGCACCGATCTCGACGAGGTGCGCCGGTGCACGGAGGCCATCGCGCGCGGTGTCGGGGTGCGCGGCCTGCTCAATGTGCAGTACGCGCTGAAAGACGACGTGCTGTACGTGCTTGAGGCGAACCCGAGGGCTTCGCGCACGGTGCCGTTCGTGTCGAAGGCGACGGCGGTCCCGCTGGCCAAGGCCGCCGCGCTGATCATGACCGGCTCCTCGGTGAAGGATCTGCGGGAGAGGGGTGTGCTGCCCGCCGAAGGCGACGGCGGCCACCTTCCGGTCGACGCGCCCGTCGCGGTCAAGGAGGCGGTGCTTCCGTTCCACCGGTTCCGCACTCCCGAGGGGCAGGGCGTCGACTCGTTGCTGGGACCGGAGATGAAGTCCACCGGCGAGGTCATGGGCGTCGACGTGTCCTTCGGCAAGGCGTTCGCCAAGTCGCAGGCCGGCGCCTACGGTTCGCTGCCGACGAAGGGCAAGGTCTTCGTCTCCGTCGCCAACCGCGACAAGCGCTCGCTCGTCTTCCCCGTCAAGCGGCTCGCCGATCTCGGGTTCGAGGTGCTGGCGACGTCGGGAACGGCGGAGGTGTTGCGGCGCAACGGAGTTCCGTGCACCGAGGTGCGCAAGCACTACCAGGGCAGTGGTGAGGCCGAACCCAACATCGTCGAGGTCATCCTCGACGGCGGCGTCGACATGGTGATCAACACGCCGTACGGCAACAGCGGTCCCCGTATCGACGGCTACGAGATCAGGACGGCCGCCGTGTCGAGGGGAATCCCTTGCGTTACGACGGTGCAGGGCGCGGCGGCGGCCGTGCACGGCATCGAGGCACTCATCCGAGGCGACATCGGGGTCCGGTCGCTCCAGGACTTGCAGGCGGCGCTGCGGGCGAAGGCATGACGGTTCCGTTCGGGCAGCGGCTCGCGTCGGCGGTCGCCGACCGCGGGCCGCTGTGCGCGGGAATCGACCCGCATCCGGGTCTGCTCTCGGCGTGGGGGCTCACCGCCGACGCGGCGGGGCTTGAGCGGTTCGCGTTGTCGGCGACCGAGGTACTTGCCGAGCACGTGGCCGTGCTCAAGCCGCAGTCGGCGTTTTTCGAGGCGTACGGCTCGGCCGGGATCGCGGTGCTGGAGCGGGTGCTGGTGCTCGCGAGGCAGGCGGGGGCCCTGGTGCTGCTCGACGTCAAGCGAGGCGACATCGGCTCGACGATGGCCGCGTACACCTCGGCCTACCTGACCGACGCCGCGCCGTTGGCAGCCGACGCCATCACGGTGTCGCCCTACCTGGGCTTCGGCGCGCTGGAACCGGCGCTCGCGGCGGCTCAGGCGAGCGGGAGGGGGTTGTTCGTGCTGGCCCGCACCTCGAATCCCGACGGAGGACAGGTGCAGGGCGCGCTCACCTCGGGGAGGTCCGTCGCGCAGGCGATGGTGGACGAGGCGGCCGCGCGCAATGCGGGAGCGACACCGATGGGCGGGGTCGGCGTCGTCGTCGGTGCCACCATCCGGCCAGGCGAACTGGATCTCACCGCGCTGAACGGTCCCGTCCTCGCGCCTGGTTTCGGCGCGCAGGGCGCGACGGCCGACGACCTCGTGAAGGTGTTCGGGCCGGACACCGCTTCGGTTCTTCCCGCGTCGTCGCGTGATCTGCTCAAGCACGGTCCCGATCCGGCCGCGCTGCGCGAGGCGGTCCTGCGCGTGCGGGAGACGGTCGCCGTGCTGGCGCGCTGAAAGCGCCGGGTTACCGCGCGGGTTGTTTGAACGGCGCCAGCGCCGCGCTGCCACCCGATACGTGCGCTGCCTCCTCGTGCAACGTCCGCGAGCACCGGGCGAGCAGGTCGAGCAGCGTCGCGCGTTCCGTTTCGGTGAACGTGTCGCCGAGCCTGCGCTCGATCGCGACGGCGGCGGCGTCGGCCTGGCGCAGCGTCGCCCAGCCCGGTTCGGTGAGCTCGATCTGCCGCGCGTTGAGATGGTAGGGGTCGCGCGCTCTGCTGATGAGCCCCTTTGCTTCCAGGTTGGCCAGCGTGGTGGCCATGGTCTGCGGCGTGACGAGCGCGAGGCGGGCCAGCGCCGCCGCTGACACCCCGGGGTGCATCGCCGTGGTCGCCAGTGCCGAGTACTGCGGCACCGTGAGTCCCGAGGGTTTCAGCGCGGCGTGTTTGAGCGCCATCAGTTCCTGTTCGACGCGCTTCACGTGGTGCCCGACCCGCTCGTGCGCTGGCAGGGACGTCACTGGCGTCGTGGGGCTCTCCGGCGGCTTTCTCGTCACACTCGAATTTTACCGATAGCCAGCAGACTGCTGAATGACAGAGTTCTTATCTTCGTCTGTCTACTGGTGGAAGGTGTGGTCGAGGTGGGTTTGAGAAAGCGTTCCGTTTCCCATGATCCGGACAAGCCGGATGATCCCGGCGGTGCTGCCGGAGGCAGTTCGCGGCGGACGTTTCTGGTCCGCGGCGCCGCCGCGGGAGCGGGCATCGCGGGCGCGAGCATGCTCAGGACGGTCGGCGCGCCGCCTGCCGCCGCGACCGATGCCGCGGCGGCCCCGCCACCTCCACCGACGAGGCGGCTGACGCTGAGCGTCAACGGCAGGACGCGCACCCTCGACCTGGACGTGCGCGCGAGCCTGCTGGACGCGGTGCGCGACCGGATCGGTCTCACCGGCACCAAGAAGGGCTGCAACCAGGGTGCCTGCGGCGCCTGCACCGTGCTCGTCGACGGGCGAAGGACGCTGTCCTGCCTGACGATCGCGGCCCGGCACGAAGGCGCCGAGGTCACCACCATCGAGGGCCTGGAAAGGCTCGGCGGCGGCGAAGGGTTGCATCCCGTGCAGCGGGCCTTCCTCGAACACGACGGATTCCAGTGCGGGTTCTGCACCTCCGGTCAGATCATGTCGGCGGCGGGGCTGCTCGCCGAACGACCCGACGTCCCCGACGAGGACATCGCGGAGGAGATGAGCGGCAACCTGTGCCGCTGCGCCGCATACCCGAACATCAACGCCGCGGTCCGTGCCGCGCGAGGAGGGAAGTGACCGTGGAGACTTTCCACCTCGACCGGCCGAGGTCGGTCGCCGAAGCCGTCCGGATCCTGCACCGCGAGAAAGACGCGACGGTCATCGCGGGCGGCACCGACCTCGTCACCTTGCTCAGGGACGGGGTCGCCACGCCCCACCGCCTCGTCGACGTCTCCCTGCTCGGGCTCGACCGGATCGAATGGCGCCGCGACGGCGGCGTGCGCATCGGCGCGCTGTACTCCAACGCCGTCGCCGACAGCAGGCTTGCCAGGGAGTACCCGGTGGTCACCGAGGCGCTGCGGGCGGGAGCCTCGGCGCAGATCCGCGGCATGGCCACCCTCGGGGGCAACATCTCGCAGCGCACCAGATGCCGCTACTTCCGGCTGCCCGAATTCGCCTGCAACAAGAGAGCACCTGGCAGCGGCTGCTCGGCGATCGAAGGTGACGGGAGCGGTCAGGCGATCTTCGGTACGTCGTCCTCGTGCACGGCGGTGCATCCCTCCGACCTCGCCGTCGCGCTGAGAGCCGTCGACGCCGTCGTGATCGCCCAGAGCCAGCGGGGGAGCAGGGAGATCCCCATGGACGAGTTCCACCTGCTGCCTGGCGACACCCCGCACCGGGAGACGACGCTGCGCCCCGGCGAGCTCATCACCGCCATCGAACTGCCCGCGCGGGCACACAGCGGGCACTCGCATTACCTCAAGTTCAGGGACAGGGCCTCGTTCGCCTTCGCGCTCGTCTCCGCGGCCGTCGCCCTCGACATCCGGGGAGGGGCGGTACGGACGGCGCGGGTAGCGCTCGGCGGTGTCGCTCCCGCGCCGTGGCGCGCGGTTGCCGCCGAGCGGGTACTGACCGGCAAGCGCCCCACCGCCGAGGTGATCGACGCCGCGGCGAAGGCGGCCACCGAGGGCGCGCGGCCAGGCAAGGACAACGAGCACAAGGTCGAACTCGTGCGCAGGGTCGTGCGCAGGGCACTGACGGAACTGGGGCAGCGCTGATGGACACCACAGCCGAGACGCGAACCGAGTGGAGCGAACCGATCGGCGCCCCGCTGCGCAGGGTCGAAGGCAGGGACAAGGTCACCGGAAAGGCCGTGTACACCGGCGACGTGCGGCAGCAGGGGGTCGCGCACGCGGTACTCGTCACGAGCGCCATCTCGGCGGGAAGGGTGCGCGGGATCGACAGCAGGCGGGCGCTGGACGCGCCGGGCGTGCTCGCCGTGATCACCCACCGCAACCGGCCCGCGTGGAAAGGGGTTCCCACGATCCCCTACCTCGCCGAGAGCAGGCTGCCGCTCACCGACGACGTGATCCACTTCGGCAACCAGTGCATCGGCGTCGTCGTGGCCGAAACCCTGGAGCAGGCCGAGTACGGCGCGAGTCTGGTGCGCGTCGATTACGAGCGGAGGCGGCCGGTTCCGGACCTCGACGCGGGCCTTCCCGATGCCTACGTGCCGCAAGGCCCCTACACAGACCGGTTTCCGGTGCACTACGAGCGAGGCTCGGTCGCGAGGAGAACCCCGGTGACCGTCGAGGCGGACTACCGCACCTCGGCGTTGTCGCACGCTCCGATGGAACCCTCCGTCACGCTCGCGAGGTGGGAGAGCGGCACGCTGATCGTGCACGACTCGACCCAGTCGGTGGTCGCGCACCGGCCGGTGATCGCCACGGCCTTCGGGCTTCCGGAGAGCAGCGTCCGGCTGATCTCGTCGCTCGTCGGCGGCGGCTTCGGCAACAAGTCCTACCTGTGGGCGCACACCCTGCTGGCTCCGCTCGCGTCGATGATGGTGCACCGGCCGGTGCGGCTGACGCTGACGCGCAAGCAGGTCTTCACGGGCACGGGGCACATGCCGGAGCTTGTGCACAGGGTCCGCCTCGGCGCGGACGGGGCGGGGAAACTGCTGGTGATCGAACATCACACCGTCAACCCCACCTCGCCGACCGACGACAGGGCCGAACCGGCGATCCAGTCGACACCCGCGCTGTACGCGGTGCCGAACCTGCTGGCTACGGCAAAGGTCGCCAAGGTCAACATCGGCACCTCCGGCGCCATGCGGACACCGGGCGACACCCCTGGCCAGTTCGCGACCGAGTGCGCCATGGACGAACTGGCGTACCGCGTCGGAATCGATCCGGTCGAACTGCGAAGGCGCAACGTTGCCTCCGGTGCGCACCCGCATACCGGAAAACCGTGGGGCGGCAACAGGTTACTCGAATGCCTCGACATCGGTGCGAGGGAATTCGGCTGGGGCGCACGGAATGCCCGTCCCGGCAGCATGCGGGACGGCGGGGAACTCGTCGGTTACGGCATGGCCGTCGCGATCAGGGCCGAGCATTCGGCGCCCGCCGTCGCCGCCGTGCGCCTTGCCGCCGACGGGGGAGCGGAGGTGCTGACGGCGACGCAGGAGATCGGCGGCGGCTCGCTGACAACGATGGTCCAGATCGCCGCTTCGGGGCTGGGAATGGCTCCGGAGCGGGTGCGGATTTCGGCTGGTGACAGCGATTTGCCGCCGGGCGCGCCCACGTTCGGCTCGATGACGTCGGGAAGTACCGGCAGCGCCGTGCAGGACGCCGCGGGCAAGGTCAGGGCCGCCGCGATCCGGCTTGCCGTCACGGATCCCCGGTCTCCCTTGCACGGGGTCGAGCAGGACGCGGTCGCCGTCGAGAACGGCAGGATGTTCGCGCGTGCGGAGCCACGTCGCGGCGAGACGTACGCCGAACTGCTCACGAGGCACGGTATCGGCGTGCTCGCCGACCAAGGCAGGCACATACCGCCGGCCTCGGGGGAGGAACCGTTCGCCCTCGCCACCTTCGCCGCGCATTTCACCGAGGTCCGCATAGATGTTGATCTTCCACGAGTGCGTGTGGTGCGGCACATCGGGGTGTTCGATTGCGGCAGGGTCCTCAACCGCGCGACGGCGGCCAACCAGGCCCGCGGCGGCATGATCTTCGCGATGGGCGGTGCGCTGATGGAAAAACTGGACCAGGACCCGGTTTCCGGCCGGTTCACCAACTCCGCGCTCACCGACTACCACGTGCCAGTGCACGCCGACATCGGCGACGTCAGGGCGCTTTTCGTGGACAAAGCGGAGGTCAACGCCCATCCGGTCGGTGCGAAGGGACTCGGCGAGATCTGCTCGATCGGCGTCGCGCCGGCCATCGCCAACGCCGTTTTCCACGCCACCGGAACAAGGATCAGGCACTTGCCACTGACACCGGAGAAGCTTTTGTGAGTAGGGTCTGACTTGGCCCGTGCCACGGTGAGCCGTGGCGGTAACGGGCTGGGCGCGGGGCCGTCCGAGGCACATCTGAGGCGGTCGGCGCGTTCCGGCGAGCGGCTACCCCGCATTGTGGGCCGAGGTCCAGGGTGGGTACGGTCGCCACACCCACCCAGAATTTTGAGTAATACCGGAGGAAAACGTGGCACTTCCCCAGCTCACCGAGGAACAGCGTGCTGCGGCGCTGGAGAAGGCCGCCGCTGCCCGTCGCGCCCGCGCGGAGCTCAAGGAACGGCTCAAGCGTGGCGGCACGACTCTCGCCGACGTGCTCAAGCAGGCCGACGAGGACGAGGTCCTTGGCAAGATGAAGGTCTCCGCACTGCTGGAGGCTCTGCCGGGCGTGGGCAAGGTGCGTGCGCAGCAGACGATGGAGCGGCTTGAGATCGCTACCAGCCGTCGGCTGCGCGGCCTCGGTGACCGGCAGCGCAAGGCGCTGCTGGCCGAGTTCAGCGGCGAGTGAGCGAGCGGCACAACGGCGGCTCGATCGAGGCCGGCGCACGCGGCGGCCACATGACGAACGGTGGGTCGGTGCCGGGTTCCTCCCGGCCCCGGCTCACCGTCGTGTCGGGACCTTCCGGGGTGGGTAAGTCGAGCGTGGTCAGTGCGCTGCGCGAACTTCACCCCGGCCTCTATTTCAGTGTTTCCGTCACCACCCGTCAGCCCCGGGAGGGCGAGGTGGACGGCGAGCACTACCACTTCGTCGACCGCGCGACATTCGACGCCATGGTGGCCGACGGCGAACTTCTCGAACACGCGGAGTTCGCCGGCAACTGCTACGGCACTCCACGCGAGCCGGTCGAGGCGGCGCTGCGGGCCGGAAGGCCCGCGGTGCTGGAAATCGAACTCCAGGGCGCGAGGCAGGTGCGCGTGGCCATGCCGGAGGCACGGCTGGTGATGCTCCTGCCTCCGTCATGGGGCGAGCTCGTCGGCAGGCTGACCGGCCGCGGCACCGAAGCCGACGACGCCGTGAAGGCCAGGCTGAGCGAGGCCGAACGGGAACTCGCGGCCGCTGGGGAGTTCGACGCGCGGGTCGTCAACGCCGACGTGCAGACCGCCGCACGTGAGTTGCTAGACTTGATAACCGGCGAGACCACTGTTTTTGACGATTCGGAGCACAGTCAGTGACCGCGATTACGCTGGGTCCTCAGAGCGAGCAGCTCGAAGGCATCACCAATCCCCCCATCGACGACCTCCTTGAGAAGGTCAGCTCCAAGTACGCGCTGGTGATCTATTCGGCCAAGCGCGCACGCCAGATCAACGACTACTACGCGCAACTCGGCGAGGGCCTGCTTGAGTACGTCGGCCCGCTCGTCGAGCCGGGCCCGAGGGAGAAGCCGCTCTCGATCGCGCTGCGCGAGATCCACGCCGGACTGCTTGAGCACACCGAGGGCGAATAACGCCTGAGGCGGCCAGGCCGCCTCTCCGCTTCGTGCCGTCCTTGCCACCCACCGAGTGCGGCGATCCCGAGCCGTCGTCACCGTCCACCGCAACGGCCGTCGGGAGCGGAATGCGGCCTGGCGCAACGGAAACGGACTGACGTGACCGAATCGAGCCAAGCCGTGCCGGGCGCACAGGCCACCGGTAAGCCGAGGATCGTGCTCGGCGTAGGCGGCGGTATCGCCGCCTACAAGGCGTGCGAGGTGCTGCGCGGTCTCACCGAGACGGGCCACGACGTGCGCGTCGTGCCCACGGAGGCGGCACTGAACTTCGTCGGCGCCGCGACGTTCGAGGCATTGTCCGGTCACCCCGTGCACACCGGCGTCTTCACCGAGGTTCCCGACGTCCAGCACGTCAGGATCGGCAAGGAAGCCGACCTTGTTCTCGTCGTTCCCGCGACGGCCGATCTTCTGGCAAGGGCGGCCCATGGCAGGGCGGACGACCTGCTCACCAGTACCCTGCTGACGGCCCGCTGCCCCGTCGCGTTCTTTCCCGCCATGCACACCGAGATGTGGGAGCACGCGGCGACCCGCGACAACGTGGCACTGCTGCGCTCACGGGGAGTGCTCGTCGCCGAACCCGCGGCCGGGAGACTGACCGGCGCCGACACCGGCAAGGGCAGGCTCGCCGATCCCCGCGAGATCGTCGACATCGCGAGGCTGCTGCTGGCGAGGGCCGATGCGCTGCCGCGCGACCTCGAAGGCGTGCACGTGGTGATCTCGGCCGGAGGCACGAGGGAACCGCTCGATCCGGTCCGCCATCTCGGCAACCGTTCCTCGGGAAAGCAGGGCTACGCGCTCGCCAGGGTCGCCGCGCAGCGCGGTGCGCGCGTCACCCTCGTCACCGCGCACACCCAGGCACTGGCCGAACCGGCCGGTGTCGACATCCGCCCCGTTTCCACCGCCGCCCAGCTCGGTGAGGCGGTCCAGGACGCGGCGCGCACCGCCGACGTGATCGTCATGGCCGCCGCCGTCGCGGATTTCCGGCCTGCCGACACCGCCGACTACAAGATCAAGAAGTCGGACGACAACCCCGATCCGGACATCAAACTCGTCAGAAACCCGGACATACTGGCAGGGCTCGTCCGGCAACGGCTTCCCGGCCAGGTCATCGTGGGTTTCGCCGCCGAGACCGGCGACGCCGACGGCAGCGTGCTCGACCATGCCACGGCCAAACTCAAGCGCAAGGGCTGCGACCTGCTCGTCGTCAACGCCGTCGGTGAGGGCAAGGCCTTCGAGATGGAGGAGAACACCGGCTGGCTGCTGTCGGCGGAGGGGCTGCGCGAACGCATCCCGCTCGGCGCCAAAGCGCTTCTCGCGGCCACAGTGTGGGACGCCGTAACCGGACTACTGCATCGCCCTGGCAAAGGCCAGTAGGCTCTTCGACATCTCCGCAATCCAGCTCGGCAAAAGGAAGTGACGACAGTCGTGACCGCGTCCAACCGCAGGCTTTTCACGTCGGAATCCGTGACCGAAGGTCATCCGGACAAGATTTGTGACGCGATCAGTGACTCCATCCTCGACGCGCTGCTCGCCAAGGACCCCCGCAGCAGGGTCGCCGTCGAAACCCTCATCACGACCGGCCAGGTCCATGTCGCCGGCGAGGTGACCACCGACGCCTACGCCGACATCCCGACGATCGTCAGGGAGAAGGTTCTGGAGATCGGGTACGACTCGTCGGCGAAGGGGTTCGACGGGACGTCGTGTGGGGTGAATGTGGCGATCGGGTCGCAGTCGCCGGATATCGCGCAGGGTGTGGATACGGCGTATGAGTCGCGGTTGGAGAACGCGCTCGACGATTTGGACAAGCAGGGTGCTGGTGATCAGGGGTTGATGTTCGGGTATGCGTGCTCGGACACTCCTGAGTTGATGCCCTTGCCGATCGCGCTGGCACACCGGCTCTCGCAGCGGCTGACCGCCGTCCGCAAGGAGGGCGTGCTGCCCTACCTGCGGCCCGACGGCAAGACCCAGGTGACCATCGAGTACGCGGGCGAGCAGGCGGTGCGGCTCGACACCGTCGTCGTCTCCAGCCAGCACGCCGAGGGCATCGACCTCGACAAGATGCTCGGCGTCGACGTCAAGGAACACGTCGTCGCGCCCGTGCTTTCCGGGGTCGACCTCGACAGCGGCGATGCCAGGCTGCTCGTCAACCCGACGGGCCGGTTCGTGGTGGGCGGTCCGATGGGCGACGCGGGGCTGACCGGTCGCAAGATCATCGTGGACACCTACGGCGGGATGGCTCGCCACGGTGGTGGCGCGTTCTCCGGCAAGGACCCCTCCAAGGTCGACCGGTCCGCCGCCTACGCGATGCGCTGGGTCGCCAAGAACATCGTCGCCGCCGGACTCGCGGGCAGGGTCGAGGTGCAGGTCGCCTACGCCATCGGCAAGGCGGCTCCGGTCGGTTTGTTCGTCGAGACCTTCGGAACGGAGACCGTCGATCCCGTCAAGATCCAGGCGGCGATCAACGAGGTGTTCGACCTTCGCCCGGCCGCGATCATCCGCGACCTGGACCTGCTGCGCCCCATCTACACGCCGACGTCGGCCTACGGCCACTTCGGCAGGCCGGAACTCGATCTGCCGTGGGAGAGCACGGCCCGCTCCGGGGATCTCCGGCGCGCCGTCGGCGCCTGACCCGGCGGCGCTCGGAAGGTGTTCGTGCCCTAAGCTCCCGATCTCGTGGTGGACACTCAGGAAGTCGCGGCGTCCTCAGCACCAGCTGGGTCTCCTGCGGACCGGCAGGAGCAGGCCAAACCCAAGAGCACCCGGCACATCAGCTGGGACGCGATCAGAGTGCTCGGCATCGTCGCCGTGCTGGCCTTCCACGTCACCTTCCTCGCGCCGCTGACCCTTCCCGGCCTTGAGCTGCCGCCGGGCCCGCTTCAGATGGACTTCCCGTTCGGGGCCTCGATTCTCATCGTCATCTCCGGTTACTTCGCCGCGATGACCATCGGGAAGTCGACGCCGTTGCGCTGGTGGTTCCGCAGGCTGGCCAGGCTGCTGCCCGCGTTCTGGGTCGCCGTGGTGTTCATCTTCGGCATCACCCTGCTGTTCGCGCCGGAGGGCCTGCCCCGGCCCTCCTACGGCGACCTTGTCGGCAACCTCGGGCTCGTGCACACGTTGCTGGCCGACGTCCAGTACATCGACCTCTCGCACTGGACCGTTCCCGTGCAGGTGGCCGGTTTCACCGCGATCGGCCTGCTGGCCTGGAAGGCCAAGGTGCGGGGGACCGCGGCCTCGGTGGTGCTGTGGCTCGTGCTGCTGGTTCCGCTCGCGGCGCGTTACCTGTTCATGGGGCCGGGGCAGGCGCCTCCGCAGTGGCTCAGCATGGCGCTCGACGGCACCGGGCTGAACAGGGCCCACCTGCTGGTCGCCGGTGTGGCGATCTTCCGCTGGTCCAAGGGCAGGATGAGCTTCACCCAGCTCTATCTCATGCTGGGCGTCGTACTCATCGCGCACGACAAGCACCCGCCTGGTGGCGACTCGGTGCTCGCCTTCGCCGTCACGCTCGTGCTGATCTGCGTGGCCGCCTACCAGCCGGTGTGGGAACTGCCGGTGCTCCAGAAGCTGGCAAGGCCCATCCAATGGCTCGCCGGGATCTCCTACGGCGTCTACCTCATGCACTACGTGGTCGGCACCGTGGTGGCACGCAGGCTGGCCGACCTCGGCGTGCCGTGGTGGGGCTGGATGCCCGCGTTCGCGGCGACCGCGGTCTTCCTCGGCTGGGTGCTCACCCGCTGTGTCGAGCAGCCGGTCTTCAAACTGCTCACCCGCCGTCTCGACACGAAACCGGTCGTGCCCGCGACGCGGCCACGAACCGAGGCGCGCCAAGAGAAGAAGGCGTGAAGGACGACGAAGCGCCCCCGCTGTGGGAGTTGCCGAAGGCAGGGAAACCCAGGCCATCGGGCGGAAAGGCGAAGGCCGGACGCGGTTCCGCCAAGGGAAAGCGCCAGCCTGCCGAGTCCGAGCCGATCGCCAGGGTCGTCGTCGACGTGCCGCTCGCGCACCTCGACCGCACGTTCGACTACCAGGTGCCGAAGGAACTGGCCGACGCCGCGGTGCCGGGGTGCAGGGTGCGCGTGCGGTTCGCCGGGCAGCTCGTCGACGGCTTTCTGCTGGAACGCGCGACCGAGACCGAGCACAAGGGCAGGTTGTCGTTCCTTGAGCGGGTGACCTCCAGTGAGCGCGTGCTGACCCCCTCACTAGCCGCGCTGTGCAGGGCGGTGGCCGCCCGCTACGGCGGGACCCTCATCGACGTACTGCGCCTCGCGCTGCCGCCCCGGCACGCGAAGGTGGAGGCCGAGCCCCCTCGCGAGCCGGCACCCCTTCCCTCGCCGCCCGAAGCCGAGGGCTGGCGGCGCTACCCGTGGGGGCCGGGGTTCCTCGCCGCGCTGCGGGCCGGAAGGGCCGCGCACGGCGTGTGGCAGGCGCTGCCCGGCGAGCACTGGCCTTCCCGGCTCGCCGAACTGGCCACCGAGGTGGCCGCGACCGGCAAGAGCGCGGTACTCGTCCTTCCGGACCACAGGGATGTCGCGCGGGTGCGGGCGGCGTGCGCCGAACTCGCGGGTGCCGACGCGGTCGTGGCGCTGTCGGCCGATCTCGGCCCCTCCGAGCGGTACCGGCGCTGGCTCGCCGTGCTGAGGGGCGCGGTCCGCATCGTCGTCGGCACGCGAGCGGCGATGTTCGCCCCCGTCAGCGATCCCGGCCTTTTCGTCGTCTGGGACGACGGCGACGACCTGCACGCCGACCCGCACATGCCGTATCCGCAGGTGCGGGACGTGCTCATGGTCAGGGCACACGCCGAGAAGGCGTCCTTCCTCGTCGCGGGGCACACCCGCACGGCAGAGGCGCAACTGCTGCTGGAAAGCGGCTGGGCACACCCGATCGTCGCCGCGAGGGAGGAGGTGCGCGCCAGCGCGCCGAGGGTGACCCCCTTCGGCGAGGACTTCGACGTGGCGAGGGACGAGGCGGCGAGCGTGGCGCGGCTGCCCTCCGTCGCGTTCGAGGCCGCGAGAGCCGCGCTCGCGGCCGGTGCGCCGGTGCTCGTGCAGGTCCCGCGAAGGGGCTACGTTCCGGGGCTGGCCTGTGCCCAGTGCCGGACTCCGGCCCGCTGCCGCAGGTGCGCCGGACCGTTGTTGCTGCCGGGAGGCGGCGCCGCCGGAGTACCCCGGTGCCGGTGGTGCGGCGTCGCCGACGCCAACTACCGGTGCGGTACCTGCGGCTCAGCCAGGCTGCGTGCCGTCGTCGTCGGCGCCAAGCGGACCGCCGAGGAACTCGGCAGGGCGTTCGCGGGGGTCGCCGTTCGTACGTCGGGAGGCGGTGAGGTGCTGGCGAGCGTGCCCGCCAAACCGGCGCTCGTCGTGTCGACACCGGGAGCCGAGCCGGTCGCGGAGGGCGGCTACGGCGCGGCGCTGTTGCTGGACGGCTGGGCGCTGCTCGGAAGGCAGGATCTGCGGGCGGCAGAGGAGACCTTGCGGCGGTGGCTGACCGCCGCTGCCATGGTGCGCTCCGCGAGGGAGGGCGGCAGGGTCGTCGTCGGCGCCGAGGCGGGAATCCCCGTCGTGCAGGCACTGGTGCGCTGGGACCCGGGCTGGCACGCCGAGCTGGAATTAGCGGAGCGCAAGGAACTCGGGTTCCCGCCAGCGGTCAGGATGGCCGCCTTCGAGGGCACTCCCGAGGCGGTCGGCGCGCTGCTCGACGAGATCACCCTGCCGCCGTCGGCCGAGGTGCTGGGTCCGGTGCCGCTCGGCGAGGTCGACGAGGAAGGCCGCGCGGAACGGGAACGCGCGCTCGTGAGGGTTCCCCGGGCGCAGGGAAGGGCGCTCGCCGACGCCGCGCACGCGGTGAACGCGTTGCGCAACGCCCGCAAGGAAACCGATCCGGTGCGTGTCCAGCTGGATCCGCTCGCGCTGATCTGACCTCGCGGAAGGCCAGTCGGCCCGCGAGGTCGGCTCGTGGGCGCGGGCGCTCTAGACTGGCTCGCGATGTGTGAATCCCCGACCGGTACGGAGCGGCCATGAGGCTTGTCTTCGCCGGTACCCCCGAACCCGCCGTACCCTCGCTGCTGGCACTGCTGGCTTCGCCGAGGCACGAGGTGGTCGCCGTCGTCACGCGGCCGGACGCGCAAGCGGGCCGTGGGCGCAAGCTGGTGCGCTCTCCGGTCGGCGCGGTCGCCGACGAGCACGGCATCGAGGTGCTGACCCCCGGCAAGGCGGGAGATCCCGAGTTTCTGGCGAGGCTGGCCGAGATCGCTCCGGACGCCTGCCCCGTCGTGGCCTACGGCGCGCTGCTGCCCCAGCGGGCGCTGGACATTCCCGCGCACGGCTGGGTCAACCTGCACTTCTCACTGCTGCCTTCGTGGCGCGGCGCCGCGCCGGTGCAGGCCGCGATCAGGGCCGGCGACGAGATCACCGGCGCCTCGACGTTCCGGATCGTCAAGGAACTCGACGCGGGCCCGGTTTTCGGTTTCGTCACCGAGAAGATCACCGGCACCGACACCGCGGGCGCACTGCTCGGCAGGCTCGCCGATTCGGGCGCCAGCCTGCTGGTGTCCACAATGGATGGAATCGAGGACGGTACGCTGAGCGCGGTCGCACAGCAGGCGGAGGGCGTGACCTACGCGCCGAAGGTGACCGTCGCCGATGCGGGCGCCGACTTCTCCGCTCCCGCCGTCGCCGTCGAAAGGCGGATCCGTTCCGTGACCCCCGAACCGGGTGCGTGGGCGACGTTCAGGGGAGAGCGGATCAAGCTGGGGCCGGTGCGCCACGCCGACGGGCCCGGGCTGGCGCCGGGTGAACTCGCCGTCGAACGCAAGCGGGTACTGGCAGGAACGGCGACGACGCCCGTCGAACTCGGCGACGTACAGGCTCAGGGCAAGAAACGCATGGCGGCGGCCGATTGGGCCCGCGGCACCAGAATCGAGCAAGGGGAGCGGCTGACATGACACCTGGCCGGCAGGGAAAGCCGGACCGGAGCAGGCGCCCGGCCCCTCGTAAGCAGGGGCCGAGGAAGCCCCCCGCGCAGGATCCGGCCCGCAGGGTAGCCCTCGACGTGCTGCGTGCCGTCAGCGAGCGCGACGCCTACGCCAACCTGATGCTGCCGGAAGAACTTCGCAGGCGCCGCATCACGGGCAGGGACGCCGCGCTGGCGACCGAGCTGACCTACGGAACCCTGCGGGCGCAGGGGCTGCTCGACGAGATCATCACGGCCTGCCTCGACCGGCCGCTGTCCGAAGTGGACAAGGTGGTGCTCGACGCGTTGCGGCTGGGTGCCTACCAGTTGCTGCGGACGAGGATCCCTCCGCACGCGGCCGTGGCCTCCACCGTCGACCTCGTCAGGGAGGAGACGGGCTCGCACGTCGCCGGTTTCGCCAACGCCGTGCTCCGCAACGTGTCCGAAAAGGACGAGGCGGACTGGATGCGGCAGCTGACTCCCGACGCGGAAACCGACCCGATCGGGAACCTCGCGATGCGCACCTCGCACCCGAGGTGGGTGGCGCGCTCCTTCGCGGAAGCACTGGGTGACAAGGGAGCCGAGCTGGAGGCGGCGCTGCTCGCCGACGACACCCGTCCGGCCGTGCACCTGCTCGCCAAGCCCGGCGAGATCACCGCTGACGAGCTGGCCGCGATCACCGGCGGCGACCCAGCGCCCTACTCGCCCTACGGCGTCCACCTTCCCACCGGTGGTGGCGATCTCGCCGAGGCGGAGCCGATCAAGGAGAAGCTCGCCGTCGTACAGGACGAAGGCAGCCAGCTCGTCACCATCGCCGCGACCAACGTGCCGGTCGACGGCGGCAGCGGCGGCGACACCAGATGGCTCGACCTGTGCGCCGGCCCCGGAGGGAAGGCGACGTTGCTCGGCTCGCTCGCCGCCACGGCCGGCGTCACGGTGGACGCCGTCGAGAAGGCCCCGCACAGGGCGAAGCTCGTCGAGCGGGCCACCGAGGGCCTTCCGGTGACCGTCCACGTCGCCGACGGGAGGGACCCCGGACTCGACGGCGGCTACGACAGGGTGCTCGTCGACGCGCCGTGCAGCGGGCTCGGCGCGCTGCGCAGGCGGCCGGAGGCACGCTGGCGCAGACAGCCCTCCGACGTCGCGGACCTGACCCGCTTGCAGGGCGAACTGCTCGCCTCCGCGTTCGGGCTGGTGCGCGCCGGTGGCCTCGTCGCCTACGTGGTGTGTTCCCCGCACCTCGCCGAGACCGAGGGCGTTTTCGGCAACGCCGCACGCAGGGCGGGAGCCGAGGTGATCGACGCGAGGGAGTACTTCCCCGGCGTTCCCCTGCTCGGCGACGGACCCTACGTCCAGCTCTGGCCACACCGGCACGGCACCGACGCCATGTTCGTCGCGCTCGCCATCGCACGGTGACACCGGGACCGGTACTGGGACTGGTCGCCTCCTCGTGCGGCGGTGTCGAGTCCCGGTTCGTCACCGAGATCGCCGAACCGGCCGCCCTGCGCGGCTGGCGGCTGGCGGTCACGCTGACGCCGACGGCTCACCGGTGGCTCACGACCACCGGGGAACTGGAAAGGCTCCGCGCGCTGACCGGTCTCGACGTGCGCAGCGAATCCCGGCTGCCGGGCGAGGAACGGCCGCACCCCGATCCCGAGGTCTTCCTGTTCGCGCCCGCGAGCGCCGGTTCGGTCGCCAAACTGGCGCTGGGACTGGCCGACAACCAGGCGACCACCGTGCTCGGGGACGCGCTCGGCGAGCCGGGAGTGCGGATGGTCGTCGGCTACCAGGTCAGGGACAGCAGGTTCCGGCATCCCGCTTGGCAGGGGCATCTCGACACGCTCGCCTCGGCGGGCGTGACCACGAGCAGACTGGCCGTCGACCGGCCGTGGACCGGCGTTCTCGACCTGCTGGAGTGAGCCGGATCCCCGCTCGTGGCGGGGTGCCGGCCGGCAGGGGGTCCGCACCGACCGGGGAGGGAACCTCCCCTCTAGACTCGCGTGAGTGGCCCACCAACCGTTGATCGCACCCAGCATTCTTTCCGCGGACTTCGCCAGGCTCGGTGAGGAGATCGCCGCTGTAGCGGGCGAGGGAGAAACCCGCGCCGACTGGATCCACGTCGACGTGATGGACGGTCACTTCGTTCCCAACCTGACTCTCGGGCTTCCCGTCGTGCAATCGCTGCTGAAGAGCACCGACGTGCCGATGGACTGTCACCTGATGATCGAGGACCCCGACCGCTGGGCACCCGGATACGCCGAGGCGGGCGCGCACAACGTGACGGTGCATGTCGAGGCGGCACACGATCCGGTCATGCTCGCCAAGAACCTGAGGGCCGCCGGGGCCAAGGCCGGGCTCTCCATCAAGCCGGGCACCCCGCTCGAAGACCACCTCGACACCTTGAAGCACTACGACACGCTGCTGGTGATGTCGGTGGAACCGGGTTTCGGCGGGCAGTCCTTCATCCCGTCGGTGCTCGACAAGGTCAGGACCGCGCGCGGGCTGGTCGACACGGGACACCTGACGGTGCTGGTGGAGATCGACGGCGGGATCAACGCCGACACCATCGAGCAGGCGGCCGAGGCGGGCGTCGACTGCTTCGTCGCCGGATCGGCCGTCTACGGTGCTGCCGACCCCGGTGCCGCGGTCGCCGCGCTGCGAGCGAGTGCCGCGAAGGCACGGGAGGCGCACTGAGGTGACCGGCACCTCCGGTGAGCGCGCTCGGGAGTTCATGGAGGCCGCGCTCGCGCTGAGCGAGACGGTCAGGGGCAGCACGAGCCCGAACCCTCCCGTCGGGGCGGTCGTCGTCGACCGTGAGGGCCGGATCGTCGGCAGGGGAGCCACCCAGCCGCCGCCGGGTCCGCACGCCGAGGTCATGGCCTTGCGGGAGGCGGGTGACCTGGCCCGCGGCGCGACCGCGTTCGTGACGCTGGAACCCTGTTCCCACTACGGCAGGACTCCGCCCTGCACTGAGGCGCTGCTGGCCGCTGGAGTGTCCTCGGTGAGGTTCGCGGTGGCCGACCCTCACCCCGTTGCGGCTGGTGGCGGACGGGTGCTCGCCGAGGCCGGGGTCGAGGTCGAGAGCGGCCTGCTCGCCGACGAGGTCGCGAGCGGACCGCTCGGCGCGTGGCTGCACTTCGCCCGTACCGGAAGGCCAAGGGTGACCTGGAAGTACGCGGCGAGCCTCGACGGAAGGAGCGCGGCGGCCGACGGATCGAGCCGCTGGATTTCCGGCCCGGTCTCCCGCGCCGAGGTGCACGCCATGAGGGCCGGGGCCGACGCGATCGTCGTCGGTACCGGCACCGTGCTCGCCGACGATCCGTGGCTGACCGTGCGTGACGGGCGCGGCGAGCCGGCCGCTCGCCAGCCGCTGCGGGTGGTGGTCGGCACAACCGGCATACCGAGCGGTGCCCGCGTGTTGGACACAGCGGCGGAGACGGTGCACCTGCGTACCCGCGATCCGGTCGAGGTCGTGGCCGCGCTCGCCGAACGCGGTGTCGTGGACGTGCTGCTGGAGGGCGGCCCCACGCTGGCTGGGGCGTTCGTCCGAGCCGGAAGGGTGGACCGGCTCATCGGATTCGTCGCGCCGGTGCTGCTCGGCGACGGCCTGGCGGCGCTGGGGGAGGCGGGAGTGTCGACCATCACCGAAGCACACCGCTGGCGGGTAGAAGGGGTCACCATGAGCGGGGACGACGTGCGGATCGCCGCCGTTCCGGCCACAGGCGAGGAGGGCAGCTAGTTGTTCACCGGCATTGTCGAGGAGCTCGGCGAGATCACCGGCGTCGAGCGGTTACCCGACGGGGCCCGGCTCACGGTACGAGGTCCGCTGGTCACCACCGATGCCAAGCACGGCGACTCGATCGCGGTGAGCGGCGTGTGCCTGACGGTCGTCGACGTCGACGGCGAGAGCTTCACCGTCGACGTGGTGCACGAAACGCTGCGCCGGTCGAGCCTGAGCAAGGCCGAGCGGGGGAAAACGGTCAACCTTGAGCGCGCGATGGCCGCCGACGGCCGGTTCGGCGGGCACGTCATGCAGGGCCACGTCGACGGAACCGGGGTCTTCCTTTCCAAGGATTCCGATGGGCTCACTCACTTCGCGTTTCCGCCGACACTGGGCAGGTACGTGGTGGAAAAGGGCTCGATCGCGGTCGACGGGGTGTCGCTGACGGTCGCGGGCATCGACAAGGAGGAGTTCTCCATCGCGCTCATCCCGACGACGCTCGCGCTGACGACGCTTGGCCGGACCGAGCCGGGGGATCTGGTCAACATCGAGGTCGACGTGCTCGCGAAGTACGTCGAGAAACTGGCCGCTGTCCACCTTCCTGGCACCGCGGTGGAGAATGGTGAGGGCAAGGAGGACGCGTGACGATGACAGAGTCAGGGCCGTCGTTGGACATCGAGACCATCGAACTGGCCATCCAGGACATCGCGAACGGTCGCGCCGTCGTCGTCGTGGACGACGAGGACAGGGAGAACGAGGGCGACCTGATCTTCGCCGCCGAGAAGGCGACTCCCGAACTGCTCGCCTTCATGGTGCGCTACACCTCCGGCTACATTTGCGTCCCGCTGACCGAGCAGGACTGTGACCGGCTCGACCTGCCGCCCATGTACCACACCAACCAGGACATGCGGGGTACCGCTTACACGGTCACCGTCGACGCCGCCGAGGGGATCAGCACCGGGATCTCGGCCGCCGACCGCAGCCACACGATCCGGTTGCTTGCCGATGGAGCGTCGGCTCCCTCCGACTTCCGCAGGCCGGGCCACGTCGTTCCGCTGCGGGCCAAGGAAGGCGGCGTGCTGCGCAGGCCGGGGCACACCGAGGCGGCCGTGGACCTGGCGAGGATGGCGGGGCTCGCGCCTGCCGGGGTGCTGTGCGAGATCGTCTCCCAGAAGAACGAGGGCGACATGGCCCGCCGCGACGAGCTGGAGGTGTTCGCGGCCGACCACGACCTGCGCCTGATCACGATCGCCGACCTCATCGCCTACCGCAGGCGCAAGGAGAAGCAGGTCGAGCGGGTCGCGGAGGCTCGTATCCCGCTCGCGGCCGGCACGTTCCGCGCCATCGGCTACGACAGCCTGCTCGACGGCATCGAGCACGTCGCCTTCGTGTGCGGCGAGGTGGGCGACGGCGAGGACATTCTCGTTCGGGTCCACTCCGAATGTCTCACCGGCGACGTGTTCGGCTCGCTTCGCTGTGACTGCGGACCCCAGCTTGAGGCCGCGCTGGAGACGGTGGCCAAGGAAGGCCGGGGCGTCGTGCTCTACATCAGGGGTCACGAGGGCAGGGGCATCGGCCTGCTGCACAAGCTCCAGGCTTACCAATTGCAGGACGCCGGTGCCGACACCGTGGACGCGAACCTGGCGCTCGGCGTTCCTGCCGACGCCCGCGACTACGGCACCGGCGCGCAGATTCTGTGCGATCTGGGCGTGAAGTCGATGCGGCTGCTGACCAACAACCCGGCCAAGCGAGTCGGCCTCGAAGGCTACGGGCTCACCGTGAAGGGGCGGGTCGCGTTGCCGATCTCGCCGAACCCGGAGAATCTGCGTTACCTGCGCACCAAGCGCGACCGCATGGGGCACGAACTGGCCCAGCTCGACCAGCTTGAGCAGCTGGGCGAAGGGACGGGCGACGCCCGCAATGGAGGAGGCACGCAGTGAGTGGCGAGGGCCGGCCGGACGAGGCGGGGCTGGAACTGGGCGAGTGTGAGAACCTGCGGCTCGCGATCGTCGTGACCCGCTGGCATCCCACCATCACCGACAGCCTGCTCGCCAGCGCGCTGAAGGCGGCGAGCGAGGTGAAGCTCGCCGACGAACCCACCGTGGTGAGGGTCGCCGGTGCCGTCGAGCTGCCGGTCGTGGCACAGTCGCTGGCCCGCGACCACGACGCCGTCGTCGCGCTCGGGGTCGTCATCAGGGGCGGGACCCCGCATTTCGAGTACGTGTGCGACGCGGTGACAGCTGGGCTGACCAGGGTCGCGCTCGACGAGAGCACCCCGGTCGGCAACGGGGTGCTCACCTGTGACACCGAGCAGCAGGCCCTCGACAGGGCCGGGCTGCCGGATTCGGCGGAGGACAAGGGCAGGGAGGCGACCGTGGCCGCCCTGACGACGGCAGGGGTGCTGCGAGGGTTGCGGCAACCGAGGACCGAACGGGGTTTCGGGTGAGTGTTGTGTCCGGCGAAGCGAAGCGCGTGAGCGAGACAGGCGAGGTTTTCGTCGTCAGGCCCGTGCGGGCGGCATGGATGTCCAGTGTGCTCGCGCTGGTGCTGGTCGTGGTGTTCACGGTCGTCGCGGTGCTGCTGCGCAGCTCGGACACCGGCGTGATCTTCCAGACCAGCGACCAGGTGGCGATGATCGGCGTCGGGCTGTTGCTCGGCGCGGGCGCGATGCTGTTCGCGACGCCGAGGGTGCGGGCGGACGAGTCCGGTATCCGGGTGCGCAACGTGCTGGTCGGCAGGTATTTCTCGTGGGAAGAGGTGCTGTCGGTCAGCTTCCCCGACGGCGCCTCGTTCGCCAGGCTCGAACTGCCCGACGACGAGTACTACTCGCTGCTGGCCGTGCAGTCGGTCGACCGCGCTCGTGCGGTCGAGGCGGTGCGCTCGCTGCGCAAGCTGCACAAGCTGGCGCGCGGCGAGTAGCCCGAACGGGGCTCAGTTCGCGAGGTCGACGACGACGGGAGCGTGGTCGGAGGCGCCCTTGCCCTTGCGTTCCTCGCGGTCGACGTAGGCGTCGGTGACGGCGGCGGCGAACGCGGAGTCGGCGTAGACCAGATCGATGCGCATGCCGTTGTTCTTGGGGAAGGCGAGCTGCCGGTAGTCCCAGTAGGTGTAGGGCCGGTCGTATTTGAGCGCCCTCGGCGGCACGTCGCTCAGGCCCGCGTCCCTCAGCGTCGCCAGCGCTTTGCGCTCCGGCTCGGTGACGTGGGTCGATTCGGTGAACAGCGAGATGTCCCATACGTCGTCGTCGGTCGGCGCGATGTTGAAGTCCCCGAGTATGGCGAACGGCCGGTCGCCGGTCGATTCGGCGAGCACGGTGGCGCGCAGCGCGTCGAGCCAGGCGAGCTTGTAGGCGTAGTGGGGGTGGCCGGGGTCCCTTCCGTTGGGGACGTACAGCGACCACAGCCTGACTCCGCCGCAGGTCGCGCCGATCGCGCGCGGCTGGTGTGCCTGTTCGTATGCCGGTTCGCCGACGAGGCCGCGGGTGACGTCGGCGATGCCGACGCGGGAGAGCACGGCGACGCCGTTCCACCTTCCCGTTCCGTAGGTCGCCGCCTGGTAGCCGAGTTCGGCGATCTCGGCGTGCGGGAACGCGTCGTCGGCGCACTTGAGTTCTTGCAGGCACAGCACGTCCGGCTGGGCCGAGGCGAGCCAGGCCAGCAGCCGGGGCAGCCGGGCGCCGACCGAGTTGACGTTCCAGGTGGCGATGCGCATGGGGAGACCATGACACACCAGACTGTCGTATAACGTCCTATACGGCTCGGGTTTGGTGAGTCCTCTGGCCGGAGCGGGCCGTTCGTTCCCGGCGTGATCGGCCACCTGGCCCCACTGTCGGGGGTGAGCCATAGGCTGGGAGGGTGGCTGACCCCTCGACCTACCGCCCCTCGCCGGGCAGCATCCCCGACGCGCCCGGCGTGTACAAGTTCCGTGATGCCACCAGGCGGGTCATCTACGTCGGCAAGGCGAAGACCCTGCGGGCGAGGCTGAACTCGTATTTCGCCGACTTGAGCGGGCTTCACCCGCGAACGCGGCAGATGGTGACGACGGCCGCGAGTGTCGAGTGGACGGTCGTCGGCACCGAAGTCGAGGCGCTGCAACTGGAATACAACTGGATCAAGGAGTTCGATCCGCGGTTCAACGTCCGTTACCGCGACGACAAGTCCTATCCGGTGCTGGCGGTGACCCTCAACGAGGAGTTTCCGAGGCTGCACGTCTACCGAGGCCCCCGCAGGAAAGGGGTCCGGTATTTCGGGCCGTACGCCCACGCGTGGGCCATCCGCGAAACCCTCGATCTGCTGCTGAGGGTGTTCCCGGCGAGAACGTGTTCGACGGGCGTTTTCCGCAGGCACGGGCAAATCGGGAGGCCCTGCCTGCTCGGCTACATCGACAAGTGCTCGGCGCCGTGCGTGGGCAGGGTGTCGGCCGAGGAGCACCGCGAGATCGTCGAGGACTTCTGCGACTTCCTCGCCGGCCGCACCGACCTCATGATGCGCAGGCTGGAAAAGGAGATGGCGGCGGCGTCGCAGTCGCTGGAGTTCGAGCGGGCCGCGCGGCTGCGCGACGATCTCGGAGCGTTGCGCAGGGCCATGGAGAAGCAGGCCGTCGTGTTCGGCGACGGTACCGACGCCGACGTGATCGCCTTCGCCCACGACGACCTCGAAGCCGCCGTGCAGGTGTTCCACGTGCGCGGCGGCAGGGTCAGGGGCCAGCGCGGCTGGGTGATCGACAAGGTCGAGGACATGGACGTGCGGGCGCTGGTCGCCCAATTCCTCAGCCAGTTCTACGCCGAGCAGGCCGACCTGGCCGAGCAGGCGCCGGGTGGTGGTTCGCCGGTGCCGCGCGAGGTGCTGGTCCCCGAGCTGCCGCCGGACGCCGACGCGCTCACCGAATGGCTGTCGGAGCTGCGCGGGGCGAAGGTGCGGCTGCGCGTCGCGCAGCGCGGGGACAAGAGGGCGCTCGCGGAGACGGTGGCCCGCAACGCGAAAGAGGCGTTCGCTCAGCACAAGCTGCGCAGGGCAGGTGACCTGACGGCCCGTTCGGCCGCGCTGGCCGAGCTACAGGAGTATCTGGGGCTTGATTCCGCCCCGCTGCGCATCGAATGCGTCGACATCAGTCACATCAGTGGCAGCGACGTCGTCGCCTCCCTCGTCGTGTTCGAGGACGGTGTCGCGCGCAAGTCGGAGTACCGGCGCTTCGCGTTGCGGGAGGCGGCCACCGAGGGCGACGTCGCCGCGATCGCCGAGGTCGTCCGCCGCCGGTTTTCCCGCTATCTCAAGGAAACCGCGCCGGAGTCGGCCGAGCAGGCCGACGTCCCAGAGGAGATGCCTGACCAGCGGCCAGGTATCGACCCGGAAACCGGGAAGCCGCGTAAGTTCGCCTACCCGCCCAACCTGCTGGTCGTCGACGGCGCGGGTCCGCAGGCGACCGCCGCGGCCGACGTGCTCGCCGACCTCGGCGTCACCGACGTCGCGGTGGTGGGACTGGCCAAGCGGCTCGAAGAGGTGTGGCTGCCCGTCGACCCGGACCCGGTCATCCTGCCCCGCACCTCCGACGCGCTGTACCTTCTGCAACGGGTACGCGACGAGGCGCACCGGTTCGCCATCCAGTACCACCGGCAGAAACGGTCGAAGCGGGTGCAGGCGTCCGCGCTGGACGGGGTTCCGGGGCTTGGTCAGGCTCGCAAGACCGCGCTGATCAAGCACTTCGGTTCGGTGAAGCGGCTCAAGCAGGCGAGCGTGGACGAGATCTCGGCCGTGCCGGGGTTCGGCAAGCGCACGGCGGAGGCGGTGCATGCCGCGCTCGGCGGGGGCAACAGTGAGAAACGAGGGGAGTCACGGGAGTGACCGAGGAAGAAGCCAGGACAGGCATGGAGGTCGCCGTCGTCAGCGGCCTTTCAGGGGCGGGACGCAGCACGGCGGCGAAATGCCTTGAGGATCTCGGCTGGTTCGTCGTCGACAACCTGCCGCCGGAGCTGATCTCGACGATGGTCGAGCTGGGGGCGCAGGCGCAGGGCGCGATCACGAGGGTCGCTGTCGTCATGGACGTGCGTTCGCGCGCCTTCACCGACGACCTGGCCTCGGTGATCAAGGACCTGGACGCGCGCGGCTACAAGCCGAGGGTGCTGTTCCTCGAAGCGACTGACCCGGTGCTGATCCGCAGGTTCGAGCAGGTGCGGCGCACTCACCCCATGCAGGGGGACGGGCGGCTGGTCGACGGCATCACCTCGGAGCGGGCGCTACTGGCCTCGCTGCGTGAGGAAGCCGACCTCGTGCTCGACACCTCGGCGCTGTCGGTCCACGACCTTCGCGCGAAAATCGAGGACGCGTTCGGCTCGGAGGCCAGCGCGCAGACGAGGGTCACGGTGCTGTCGTTCGGATACAAGTACGGTCTCCCCATGGATTCCGACCTCGTGATGGACGTGCGATTCCTGCCCAACCCGTTCTGGATTCCGGAGTTGCGCGACCACAGCGGCCTCGATGGCGACGTGCGCAACTACGTGCTGACCCAGGAGGGCGCCGAGGAGTTTCTTGAGCGCTACCAGGAATTGCTGCGCCTGATC
Organism: Prauserella marina; assembly: GCF_002240355.1. Lineage (GTDB taxonomy): Bacteria > Actinomycetota > Actinomycetes > Mycobacteriales > Pseudonocardiaceae > Prauserella_A > Prauserella_A marina. The sequence goes on along the minus strand of NZ_CP016353.1, from coordinate 4,259,325 downwards.
GGCGCGGGATATCGCAGGGAGGGCAAGCGTTACCTGACCCTCGCGGTCGGCTGCACCGGAGGGAAACACCGCAGTGTGGCCATTTCCGAAGAGCTGGCGGCCCGATTGTCCAAAGAGGATGGTATGGCTGTGAAGGTGGTGCACAGGGACCTGGGCAGGGAGTGAGTCGCGCGATGCGGGCGGTCGCCCTCGGAGGCGGGCACGGGCTGCACGCGACGCTCACCGCGTTGCGGCGGATCACCGCCGAGGTGACCGCGGTGGTGACCGTCGCCGACGACGGTGGTTCTTCCGGCCGGCTGCGCCGTGAGCTGGGCCTGTTGCCGCCGGGGGATCTGCGCCAGGCGCTGGCCGCGCTCGCGGCGGCCGAGGATGGCGGCACGCTGTGGGCGGAGGTGTTCCAGCACCGCTTCGGCGGCACGGGGGCGCTCACCGGGCACGCGGTGGGGAATCTGTTGCTGGCGGGGCTGTTCGAGGTACTCGGCGATCCGGTGGCCGGACTTGACGAGGCGGCGAGGCTGCTGGGCATCACGGGCAGGGTGCTGCCGATGTCGACGGAGCCGCTGGAGATCGAGGCCGAGGTGACCGGTCTTGAGAATGGGAAGGTCAGCCGGATTCACGGACAGGTCGCCGTCGCCAGCACCCCGGGGCAGGTTCGCCGTATCACGTTGCGGTCGCCCGCCCGCGCGGGGCAGCCGCCGCGTGCGTGCGCGGACGCGGTCGACGCCGTCCTGTCAGCCGATGTGGTGTTTCTCGGGCCCGGATCGTGGTTCACGAGCGTGCTTCCGCACCTGCTGGTTCCCGGACTGGCCGACGCGCTCGTGCGTACGGCGGCGACGAAGGTCGTGATCCTCAATCTTGTCCCTCAGCCGGGTGAGACGGCTGGTTTCTCACCCGAACGGCACCTGGACGTACTCTTCGAGCACGCTCCCCAGCTCAGGGTCGACGCCGTGATCGCGGATCGCGATTCCGTGCCGACGCCCGCGAGACTGCGCCGTGCCGCGGCGGAACTGGGTGGGCGGGCGCATCTGGCTACGATCGCCGACCCCGGCGTGGCGGGGCGGCACGATCCGGATGCCCTTGCCGGCTGTGTGCGAGAAGCTCTCGGTCTGACCGAGAGCGACAGGGAGGGGAACCAATGGCCATGACCTCAGCGGTCAAGGACGAGCTGAGCAGGCTGGAGATCACGAAGGTCGGGCCTCGGCGGTCCGAGGTGTCGTCGATGCTGCGCTTCGCGGGAGGACTGCACATCGTCGGCGGCAGGGTCGTCGTCGAGGCGGAACTGGACACCGGCTCGGTGGCGCGCAGGCTGCGCAAGGAGATCTACGACCTGTACGGGCACTCCTCCGACGTGCACATGATCACCTCGGGCGGGCTTCGCAAGGGCACTCGCTACGTGGTGAGGGTGGTCAAGGACGGTGAGGGGCTCGCCCGGCAGACCGGTCTCATCGATCAGCGGGGCAGGCCGGTGCGTGGCCTTCCGGCCGCTGTCGTTTCCGGTGGCCTCGCCGACGCCGAGGCGGCGTGGCGGGGGGCTTTCCTCGCGCACGGTTCGCTGACCGAGCCGGGGCGTTCGTCGTCGCTGGAGGTGACCTGCCCCGGTCCGGAGGCCGCGCTGGCGCTGGTGGGGGCGGCCCGCAGGCTCGGGATCCAGGCGAAGTCGCGCGAGGTGCGAGGAGCGGACCGGGTCGTGGTGCGCGACGGCGACGCCATCGGCGCGCTGCTGACCCGGCTCGGTGCCCACGAGAGCGTCATGGCGTGGGAAGAGCGCCGGATGCGCCGCGAGGTGCGGGCGACGGCCAACCGGCTCGCCAACTTCGACGACGCGAACCTGCGCCGCTCGGCGCGGGCGGCGGTCGCCGCGGCGGCGAGGGTCGAGCGGGCCATGGAGATCCTTGGTGACACCGCTCCCGATCACCTGCTCGCCGCCGGCAAGCTGCGGCTGACCAACCGCCAGGCTTCGCTTGAGGAGCTCGGCCAGATCTCCGATCCGCCGATGACGAAGGACGCGGTCGCGGGGCGGATCCGCAGACTGCTCGCCATGGCCGACAAGCGGGCGAAGGACCTGGGCCTTCCCGATACGGAGTCGGCCGTCACCGCGGACATGCTCGAAGAGGAAGTCTGACCGCGTGGTACCGGGCGGGGCTCCGCTCGCCCCCAGTGGCCCGGTGAGCGGAGACCGCCGGGCCAGCGGAGGGGCGGGGCGGTCAGTCGGCCAGTTCGGCGTGGGCGACGACCTTCGTGATCCTCGCCCTGACGAGAAGTTCGCCCGCGACGGCGTTGCGCTTGCCGAACACCTCGGCGTTGTCCTCGCCCATGTACCTTCCGCCGATCGCGGTTGCCCACGGCAGCATCTCGTCCACGTCCTCCGACAGGGTGGCTTCGGCCGTGAACTGCACGTAGGAGTAGGGCGGGGTCTGGTTGTCGACGGCGAAGGAAATGCGGGGGTCTCGCCGCAGGGCCTTGCCCTTCACGGTGTCCGCGCCGGTGTTGAAGATGATCTCGTCGCCGTCCGGTCCCTCGTTGAGCACGAACCACACCGGGGTGACGTGCGGGGAACCGTCGGCCCGCACGACGCCCAGCTTGCCGGTCAGCGTCCCGGAACCGGCGAAGGACCACCATTCGTCTCGCGTCATCTCATGCATGATCGGCACGCTACCGGCCTTGCCGCGCGCCTACCGGGTACGGCCGACTAACCTTGCGCGCTGTGCGAGTAGACGACCGTGGTGGCCTGGCCGACCCCGACGAGGGGCTTGCCCGCAGGCTGAAGGCTCTCGCCTGCACGGCGCCGCTGCACGACCTCGACGCGAGGAAGGGCAAGCTGGACTGGGCTGAGGCGACGATCTACCAGATGGCGGAGATCGCGCTGCACACGATCGATCAGGTCACCATCGCGATGGACTTCGACACCGGCGCCGATCACCAGCAGGTGGTGAACCGGCTGTTGCCGTTCATCGCGGCGCAGGCGCCGAATCGCACGGTCATCGAGCACACGCAGGTCGCCAAATGGGTGCTCGACAACCTGATCAACGTCGGCACCACCGACCGGGGTTTCCGCAGGGTGTACGGCGCGGTCGACGCCGACGGCCGGTACCGGCGGCGGACCTTCGACTTCAAGCTGCTCGTCGAGTTGGCCGCGCCACACGGCGAGGTGTACCTGCGCGCCACGGACGAGGCCATCAACGTGCTGGTCGGAGCCTTGGACACGGATGTCGAATCCGCCCAGATCGCCGCCGAGGTGAAGCTGGAGAACCTGATCAGCAGGGGCCGGCTCGCCGACGCGAAGCTGGCCGCCGAGCAGGCCAGGTACCGCACGGTGCAGTACGGGGAGACGTTGCGCGCCAAGCTCGACGCGACCAGAAGGGACGTGCGGTCGGTCGACTGGGAGCGTGAGGTACCCGAGCTGCTGGACTCGGCGCTGTCGCACATCGAGTCCCGGTTCAGGTCGGAGACCGCGATCCTGAAGAACATCACCGCCGCGAGGGACGAGGCGGAGGATCCCGATCACAAGCGCAGGGCCGCCGAGCTCGTCGACATCGTGGGTGACTGCATCAGGCGGCACACCCAGCTCCAGTCGAGGTTGCAGGCCGCGGGCGCGGTGTTCCGCGCCGAACAGGACCGGCAGCAGTTCTCCGGGCCGCCGCAGCGGGCCGCGATCGACCTCTTCGGCCAGCTGCTGACCCCGGCGCTGGAGTTGCCGCTCGCCGACGCGGGCCCGCCGACGCGGGCGTTCTTCCACGCGGTCACCGGGATCGCGGTGCCCGTCGTGCCCTCGTTGCCTTCGCTGGTGTCGCTGCTGCTGCGGCCCGTTCCCGAGCGGGACCAGGTGGTCGGCGAGGTGCCGGAGCCGGAGCTGATGCCCGCCGAGGACACCGACAGCTACAGCGACGAGCAGTGGCGGATCGCCGACGAACTGCTCGACTTGCCAGAGGTACCGAGAAGGTTGTCGGGGCTGCTGGCCGAGGCCAGGCAGAGCGACCCAGGCGTGGCGAGGCTCGTGGCGTTGCGGGCACTGCACGCCTACGGTCCCGAGGTGGGTGCCGCGCTGCGGCAGGCGCAACACCGGGTCCTCGTCGCCTTCGACGACGGGACGCAGCTGGCCGACCCCGAGTTCGGTGGTGCCGATCTGCTGCTGATGGCGGCGGGCGTCCGCCAGCTGGAAAGCACTACGGAGGAGGTCGCGTGAGCGTCGCGCACAGTTCGGCCGACGCGGAAGCGGCGGCGAGGCTCATCTCGTTCGGGATGCGCCCGAAACTCCTTCCCGGCAGGGACGTCGTCTACGGCGAGCTCGTGCGCAGGTACGGGGAGGACAGTGCGTTCAAGCAGTTGACGCACGCGGTCGCGGCCGGGCTGGGGTTGCTGGTGCTGGAGGTCAGCGCACAGGCGGGCGCCGTGCTGGCCGCGACCGACGAGTCGATCTTCGAGATCAAGATGGACAGCTATGCGAGGCAGAGCAAGATCAGGGAGCGGCGCGACACCGAGAAGGTGCTGCACGGGCTGATCCATCTCGCCACCGCGGCGCTGGGGTATCCGAGGCCGGACGACCTCGCCAACGACACCTACATCGGCAGGGTCAGCGTCGAGCAGGTGGACGGAGTGGTCAGGGAGGCGTGCCGCATCCTGGACGAGCGGGCGGCGGGCGCCGAGACCAACAGCGACCCGCTCGCCGACGCGCCGGAACTCGAACAGGCGTGGCGAGCCTACGCCCGCAGACCGGCCGCCGCTGCGACGAAGGACGGAAGGCTGGCCTCGGACACGACGAGGGGCATGGTGGCAAGGGCGCTGCGGTTCCTCGCCGAGCAGGGGTTTCTTGTGCAGGTCAGTGCCGAGCAGGGCGGCACGTACCGGACGACGCCGCGCTACCAGGTGCAGGTGAGGGAACTGGCCGCGGACGCGGCGTTCGACGAGCTGCTGGCGCTGGGCGTGGTGTCCGTCGGCGGCGGGTCGGGCACGTTGCGCGCGGCCGCGTCGGACACGTTGTAGGGGAGCGGGATGTACGAACTGTCGCGGGTGCGGCTGCACTCCGTTGGGCCCTCTGGCGCGCGTTACCAGGACGTGGTGCTGGACTTCAGCGGCGTCGGCCCCCTGGTGACGGCACCCAAGCAGGACACGCTGTTCGGTGCGGGTGTCCATCCGGCCGAGTCCTCGCTGCCAAGGCGGCCATCCCCGGCGAGCGTGCTGTTCCTGGAGAACGGCGGCGGCAAATCGGTGCTCATCAAGCTGATCTTCTCGGTGATGCTGCCGGGAAGGCGGCAGGTCGTCGGCACCACCAACACGCGAGTGCTGGAGAAGTTCGTGGGCGGCAAGGACGTCGCGCACGTCGTGCTGGAGTGGCAGCACACCGAGACGGGCGAGCGGATCATCACCGGCAAGGTCTCCGAGTGGAGGGGACACGTCGCTTCCTCGGATCCGGCAAACCTGATCGACTCCTGGTACTGCTTCCGGCCGAGCACGTCCGTCGGGCTGGAGACGCTTCCGCTGACCCAGGACGGCAAGCTGCTGACGATGTCGGGCTTCCACGAACAGCTCGGCAAGACGCATGCCGAGATTCCCGAGCTTGAGCTGTTCTGGACGCGAAGGCAGCACGAGTGGACCGAACGGCTCGACCAGCTCGGGCTGGACACCGAGTTGTTCCGGTATCAGCGCGCCATGAACGCGGGGGAGGGCGAGGCCGCCGACGCGTTCGCGTTCAACACCGACGGTGCCTTCGTGGAGTTCCTGCTCAAGGCCGTTGTCACGGAGGAGGAGCCGAAGGACCTCGCCGAGGTGGTCGCCACCTACGCCGACAACCTGGCGCAGCGTGGCGAATTGCTCGACGAGCGCGATTTCGTCGAGGGCGCGCTCGAATTGCTGGGCCCGTTGTCCGACGAGGAACGGCTCGCGGCGGCGAACCGGAAGCTCGCGGGGGTTGCCAGGGACGAGCTGGCCGCGTTCGCGAGTGAGATCGCGGCCCGCGACCGGATCGAGAACGAACGGCTCGGCGGACTGGCCGCGCACGTCGAGGAGGTCGCTGGCGCCGAAAAGCTCGCGGAGGGCGATCACCGCAGGCTGACCGCGGTACTCACCGAACTGCGCAGGACGGTCGCGAGTCTCCAGCTCGATTCGGCGCTTGAGGCGAAGGACCGGGTCGAGGAGGAGCTGGCCGAGGCCAAGACAACGGCTGAGGCGTGGCGAGAGACCACGACCGTGCTCAACCAGCTCAACGCGGCGCGAAGGGCCCGCGACATCCGCGAGCTGGTCGGTACGAGGGAACAGAAGGCGCAACCCGCGCTGGAGGCCAAGAACGCGGCGGCCTCCGCGCTGGCGAGGGGATTGCTCGCGCTGGCGAAGCAGGCACAGGACCAGGGCGACGCCGCCGACAAGGCGGCACACGAACTGAGGGCCGATGCCGAAAAGGCCCAGCAGGAGCGCGACGAGGCGACGAGCACCGCCGCGGTGAGGAAAGCCGAGGCGGAAGGGCTCACAGCGCGGGTCGCCGAGGTGCGGGCCGAGGTGGCCGTCGCGGCAAGGGACGGCCTGCTCGCCACGGGAAGTGACGTGGCCGAGGCGGCGAGGCTGGCCGCGTCCGGCAGGGAGACGGCCGGGGGTGAGCTGGCGAGGGCCGAGGCCGAACTGGAGCGGGTCGCCGCGGAAATCGGTGCGGCGCAGGGCACGCTGACCTCGGCACATCGTGCCGCTTCTTCCGCGCACGACAGGGCGGAACGGGTTTCCGAGGAGCTGGCGAAAGCCCACCGGCGCGGCGACGCGCTGGCTGCCGAGCCGAGGCTCGGTGAACTGCTCGGCACCGAGGACGTCGCGCTCGAAACCGATGTCCCCGCTTTGCTTGACCGGCTCGCTCAGGCGCGGGCGGGCGCGGAGAGCGAACAGACCACGCTGCGCATCGAGGACTCGGCCGACGAACGCGCGCTCGCCGCGCTCGGTTCGGGCGGCCTGCTGCCGCCGCCAGAGGAGGTACAGGCCGCGCTCGACGCGCTGGAGGAAGCGGGAATCACCGCGTGGTCCGGTTGGCGCTATCTGTCCAAACTGGATTCGTCGGCGAGGGACGACGCGTTGCGCAGGGCGCCGCAGCTCGTCACGGGCGTGCTGCTCAACGAGAGCGGGCAGCTCGCGAGGGCACGTGAGGTGCTGACCGGGCTTCGGTTGTTGCCGAGCGCGGCCATCGCGGTGGGCACCACGGCCGCGCTCGCCGACGAGGCGCTGGCCACCGTGCCCGGCGTGGATTTCCTCGTTCCGCCCAACCCGGCCATGTACGACGAGCAGGCCGCCGACACCGAGCGGGATGCCATCGCGGCGCGGCAGCGGGACCGCAGGGCGAGGCTCGCCGCGCTGGAGCAGGCCGCTGGAGCCGACGCCGCGCTGTACTGGAAGCTGACCTCGTGGCGGGAGGACTACCCGCCTGGCGCGATGGGGCTGCTCGCCGAGGAGGCGCACACGGCGGCGACCGCGCGGGACGCCGCGATGGCCGAGGCTGAGGAGGCCGAGACGACGCTGACGAGGCTGGTTTCCTCCCGCGACGGTCTCGCCGAGAAGATTCCTTTCCTGCGCACGGCGGTGCGCGACAACGAGGACAAGGCGCGCAGGCTCGACGAACTCGCGACGAAAGCCCTCCGAATTCCACAGTGGACGGAAGAGGCGGAGCGGGCGGCCGAGATCGCGGAACGGGCGGAAGCCAGAGCGCTGGAATCCGGTGCGACCGCCGCGAAACTGCGGGAGCGGGCCGCCGAGGAACAGCGCACGGCCGACGGGCACCGCAGGACGATGAGCACGGCGCGAGCCGAACTGGCAGAGGTACCGGGTGGCGGCTCGGTCTCCGGCGCCGATCCCGTTCCCGGTGAACCGGTCGACGCGCTGCGCAGGACGTTCGCCTCCGCGGCGGAGGCGTATGCGAAGGTCGAGGTCGGCAGCGACCTGCGAGCCGAACTAGAACAAGCGGAGAGCGCCGAAGCGGCGGCGAGGGCGGCGCTGGAGAACCTGGCCGGTGAGGTGCGGGCGCTCGCGGCCGACCTGCTGGAGACCCCAGACGGCTCCGACGCCTCCGCGCGCGCCGCCGCGCAGGCGAGGGCGGCGAGAACCCTCGCGGCACTTGAGGAAGAACGCGCCGAGGTGATCGGCCAGGTGGCGACCCGCAAGGCCGAGCTGAACCAGTTGCCGCAGCACAGCGGCCCGCTCGACACTTTCGAGAAACCACGCGACGTCGAGCACGGCCGAGAGCTGATCGACGCGGCGGCCGAGGAAGCCTCCGCGGCGGCGAGAACGTGGGAGGAACTGCACGAGCGGCGCGCGGCCGCACAGGCCACTTTGGACGCCGCGCAGCACTCCGCTTCGGGATTCCGGCTGCTCGCCGAAACGCTCGCCGCCTACGTTCCGCAGGGTGAGCCCGAACGGGTTTTCGAAGCCGACGTCGAAACGGCGAGGGCAAGGCACAGCGAACGCGGCGCTGCGCTGAACACGGCGACCGAGGCCGTCGACGCCGCCGAGAAACGGGTGCGCGCGGCGGCCGACGCGCTGGCGCACTACGCGACCGAAAAGCGATTCGAACGGCTCACGACCCCCGTCCGGCAGCAGGTCGTCTCCGTGCGAAGGGACAGCCTTCCCGAGCACGCCGACGAATGGGCCGCCGCGCTGCGGCCCCGGCTGCGCACCCTCACCGACGATCTCGCCCAGATCGACCGGCACCGCTCCGGCATCGTCACCCGCTTGCAGAGCCTCGTCGAGGGCGCGCTGCGGACCTTGCGTTCCGCGCAGCGCGTCTCGCGGCTTCCCGACGGGCTCGGCGAGTGGTCGGGGCAGGAGTTCCTCCGGATCCGGTTCACCGAACTTGAGGACAACGACCTCACCGAACGGCTCGGCGAGGTCGTCGACGAAGCGGCGGCGGGCAAGACCAGCGACGGAAGGGACGTCAAACGCGACGGCATGTCCCTGCTGCTGCGCGGAGTGCAATCCGCGGTGCCGAAGGGGTTCAGGGTGGACATGCTCAAACCCGATTCGGTACTGCGCACCGAACGGCAGCGTGTCTCGGAGATCCGCGACGTGTTCTCCGGAGGGCAGCAGCTCACCGCGGCCATCATCCTGTATTGCACGCTCGCGGCGCTGCGTGCGAACAACAGGGGCAAGATGCGCAACCGGCACTCAGGGGTGCTGTTCCTGGACAACCCGATCGGCAGGGCGTCGGCGGGGTACCTGCTGGAACTGCAACGTGCCGTCGCCGAGGCGCTGGGCGTGCAGTTGATCTACACGACGGGGTTGTTCGACGCGGGCGCGCTCAGCGAGTTCCCGCTCATCGTGCGCCTGCGCAACGATGCCGACCTGCGGGCAGGCCGCAAGTACCTTTCCGTCGACGCCACGATCCGCAAGCAACTGGAGGAACTGAACGAGCCGGACGGGGTGGCGAGGTTGTCCGCGACGAGGCTCTACGCGAAGGCGGAGAGCTGACTCAGTCCTTGCGGCCGGTGAAAGCCAGCGTCGCGCCGAGCCCGATCATCGTCAGCCCGCTCGCTCCGCCGATCACCTCAAGCCTGCGCGGTGAGCGGGCGAACCAGTCGCGCGCCGTTCCGGCAAGCAGCGCCCACATGCTGTCCGTGACGAGCGCGGTCACCGGGAGCAGAATGCCGAGCAGCAGGATCTGGGCCGCGACCGCGCCGCTCTCGTAGTGCACGAACTGGGGGAGTATCGCGGCGAGGAAGACGATCGACTTGGGGTTGGCGACACCGACGATGAAGCCGTCGCGCACTACGCGCAGTGTGCGGACGCGACCGCCCTTCACGCCCGCCTCGAACACGGCGCTGAGTGAGCGCCGGTGCCGCAGTGCCTGAATCCCGAGATAGCAGAGATAGGCGGCGCCGACCAGCTTGATTACGGTGAACACCTCGGCCGAGCGGGAGATCAGCGCGCCGAGGCCGAACGCGACGGCGACGACCTGGGTGTAGACCCCGGCGGCGTTTCCGGCCACCGTCAGCAACGCGTCCCTCCTGCCGACGGTGAGCGCCCTGCTGACGGTGAACAGCACGCTCGGGCCGGGAACGACGACCATCACGAACGTCAGCGCGGCGAACGCGGCGAGCTGGCCTGCCGAGACCACGAACTCCATGCGAGAAGCCTAGGAGCAAGCGCGCGGCGAGGACAGCGAATACTCGGTGGGCCCCCGTGCGGGCACGTCCTACCGTGGTGCCCGTGACGACACCGACGGCACTGGACGCACTCGTGGCAAGGGTGAGCGCGAACTACGACCGGCTCGGCCTGCCGGAGTGGCCCGATCCGCACCCTGACGGGGCCATGCCGCGCGACGAGGAATATTCGCGCGTCACAGGGCCCGGCAAATACCGGGCCCTGCACGCTCGCGCCAGGGTGTGGACCGAGCTGCTTCGCGAGGTCGCCGGGGCGGAGGCCGCCGAGCTGTCCGGAGCCGAGCTCGGCGCGAAGGGAGATCCGAGGCGGTTCGATCGCGGCGTCCGGCTGACCTCGCCCCGGCAGGGGACGTTGCCGCTGATGCTGCTCGAACGCGACCAGCGGGGCACGGACTCCGACCCGCTGGTCGCGAGCCTGTACGCCGGTGTCGGGCCGATGGAGACCGGCGAGGACCTGCCCGACTGTGGCTGCGACGCCTGTGACAGCGGCTCCGCCGACCTGCTCGCCGCGCTGGACGCCACGATCGGCGAGATCGTCGGCGGTCCCTCGGCGCTGGTCAGGGGAGATGGCTGGTACTCGTGGTGGTCGCCGGGCGGCGCCCGGTTCTCCAGCGTGCGGCGCCGCCCTTCTGGCGACACGATGATGGCGCTGGCCAAAAGGCTCGCTCGCGGCGAGGACGTCCGGCTGCCGAGCGGCGCCGAGGCTTTCACCGGCCGCTCGTGGCTTGGCTGAGTACTGAGGCCGCTACCGGAAAGGAGGCAGCCGCCGTGCCCGAGGACGACCGCGCCGACCGCGAGGGAGTTGGCACGAGATCCGAGTGGGAGGCGGCATTCGCCGTGCTCGCTCCCGTGATCGACCTGGTGACGCCCATGGCGGTCCGCGTGGCTGCCTCACTGCGGCTGGCCGACCTGATGACGGAGGGCCCGGTACCGGTCGCGGAGCTGGCCCGCCGGTCGGGCACCGACGCCGACGCGCTCGGCAGGTTGCTGCGCCACCTCGTGTGCAAGGGCATTTTCACCGAACCGGAACACGGCGCGTTCGCCGTCAACGAACCGGCCGCGTTACTGGCGGCGAGCCATCCCTCCGGGATGAGGCGGCGGCTCGACCTCGACGGCTTCGGTGGCCGGATGGACCTTGCCTTCACCGGGCTGGCCTACACCGTCCGCACGGGCGAACCGGCATGGGAGACGGTTTTCGGGATTCCGCTGTGGCGATATCTCGCCGAGAACGAGGAGATCGGCGAGTCGTTCGACGCGATGATGGCCTCGGGAGACGACTACGTCGCCGACGCGGTGCGCGGCTACGACTGGTCGAGTGTCCGGCACGTGGTCGACGTCGGCGGTGGTACCGGCGCCTTCCTCGCCGGGGTACTCGGCACCGATCCCGGTATGCGGGGCACTCTCGTCGACCTCCCGGAGACGGTGGACAGGGCGCGGCGCCATCTCGCGGACAAGGGCCTTGAGCGGCGCTGCGCCGTCGTCGCCGGCAGCTTCTTCGATCCGTTGCCGCCAGGCGGTGACGTGTACGTGCTCAGGAGGGTCGTGCACGACTGGGGCGACGAGGACGCCGTGCGCATCCTGCGCCGCTGCGCCGAGGCCGCCACGCGCGGCAGGACGATCGGCAGTGACGGCAAGAGCGGCAGGGTGCTCGTCATCGAGACGCCGAGCGGTTCGGCGGGCAATCCCGCGACGCTCGCCGAGATGGACCTGCGCATGCTCGTATTCTGCGGAGGCCGCGAACGCGCGACCGACGGGGACGATCCGGCCGACCCCGGCGACTACGCGCCGATCATCGCGCGCGCCGGACTCGATCTCACCGGCGTGCACCGCACCCCGCTGGGTCACGTCGTGCTCGACTGCGTCCCCGGAGCGGGAACCGGATCCTGATGTCGGTGCCCGGTGGTAGGACAGGCTGATGACACGCACGTTTTCCGTCGCCGAGCGCAGGGCGAGGCTGGCGCGGCGGCACCGGCTTGCCCCTGATGCCAAGGCGAGCACGCCGGAGGAAGTCGCCGACAGCATGGTGGCTCTGCACGCCACCGACCCGGCGACCGTGTACCTCGCCGTGGCCGCGCGCGCCCCCGGGGTCACGGTCGCCGACGTCGAGCGCGCCCTCTACGACGACCGCACCCTGCTGCGGATGCTCGGCATGCGGCGCACGATGTTCGTCGTCCCTGTCCCGGTCGCGCCGCTGGTGCAGGCGGGCTGCGCCGAGGACATCGAGCGCAAGCAACGGGCGCTGCTGCTGCGGCACCTCGAACAGACCGGCATTCCCGATCTCGGCCGGTGGCTGCGCGACGTCGAGGACGCCACCGTCGCCGCGCTCGCGGCTCGCGGCTCGGCGAGCGCGCAGGAACTGTCCGCCGACGAACCACGGTTGCGCACCGAGATCACGATGGCGGAGGGCAAGCCCTACGAGGCGCGCGGCTACATCACCAACAGGGTGCTGTTCCTGCTCGCCGTGAGCGGCAGGATCGTGCGCGGCAGGCCGAAGGGGACCTGGCTGTCCACCCAGTACGCGTGGTCGCCCACCGGCGAGTGGCTGCCGGCCGGGCTCGAACCCCTCGACCCCGGCGCGGCGCGAGTGGCGCTCGCCCGGCGCTGGTTGCGGGCCTACGGTCCAGGCCAGGTCACCGACCTGCGCTGGTGGACGGGCTGGACGGCGGCGCAAACCACGAAGGCGCTCGCCGAGATCGGGCCCGCCGAGGTCGACATGGACGGCATTCCCGGCATCCTGCTTCCCGACGACCTTCCCGGCGTGTCCGGCGAATCAGAGGGCGAGCGGGCGCCGTGGGCGGCGCTGCTGCCCGCGCTCGACCCCAGCGCGATGGGCTGGGCCGAGCGCACCTGGCTGGTCGGTGCCCACCGCGCCGCGTTGTTCGACAAAACGGGCAACATCGGGCCCACCGTGTGGAGTGAAGGGCGGATCGTGGGCGGCTGGGCGCAGCGTCCCGGCGGCGAGGTCGTGTACCGCTTGCTGGAAGACATCGGCGCGGAAGCGACCTCGGCGGTGGAGGCCGAGGTCGCCAGGATGAACGCCTGGCTCGGCCAGGTCGGAGTCGTCCCCCGGTTCCGCACTCCGCTCGAACGCGAACTGTCCACTTAATCGATTCGCTGAAAGGTTCCAGGTGGGGGACGTCTCGTGAAGGCCACCCGGATACGCCCAGGCCAGCACGCTAGGGTTGGCGGGAAACCGAAGACGTGTAGCCCCGGTCCGGGACCGGGGCGAACCCCGAGGAGAGAAGAGCAGTGACGGTTCGCGTAGGCGTCAACGGCTTCGGCCGCATCGGCCGCAACTTCTTCCGTGCCGTGCAAGCCAGCGGGCATGACATCGAGGTGGTCGCCTTCAACGACCTCGGCGATGTCGCCACCATGGCCCACCTGCTCAAATACGACAGCATCCTGGGCCGTTTCCCCGAACAGGTCAGCACCAGCGACGAGGGCATCGTCGTGGGCGGCAAGACCATCAAGGCGCTGGCCGAGCGCGACCCGGCCAACCTGCCGTGGGGCGAGCTCGGGGTCGATGTCGTCGTCGAGTCCACCGGCTTCTTCACCAACGCCGACGCCGCGAAGGCACACATCGCGGGCGGCGCGAAGAAGGTCATCGTCTCCGCCCCCGCCAAGGGCGAGGACCTCACCGTCGTTCTGGGTGTCAACGACAAGGACTACGACGGCAGCCAGACCATCATCTCGAACGCTTCCTGCACCACCAACTGCCTCGGCCCGCTGGCCAAGGTGCTTCAGGACAGCTTCGGGATCGAGCAGGGCCTGATGACCACCATCCACGCCTACACCGCCGACCAGAACCTCCAGGACGGCCCGCACAAGGACCTGCGGAGGGCCCGTGCCGCGGCGCTGAACATCGTGCCGACCTCCACCGGCGCGGCCAAGGCCATCGGCCTCGTGCTGCCCGAGCTGAAGGGCAAGCTCGACGGTTACGCGCTGCGGGTTCCCGTGCCGACCGGCTCGACGACGGACCTCACCGTCACGCTGACCAAGAGCGCTTCGGTCGAGGAGATCAACGCCGCCTACAAGGCAGCGGCCGAGGGGCCGCTCAACGGCATCCTGCGTTACAGCGACGACCCGATCGTCTCGTCCGACATCGTCACCGACCCCGCGTCGTGCATCTACGACGCACCGCTGACCAAGGTCATCGGCAACCAGGTGAAGGTCGTCGGCTGGTACGACAACGAGTGGGGCTACTCCAACCGCCTCGCCGACCTGGTGAAGCTCGTCGGTTCCAAGCTGTCCTGACATGGCGGTGAAGACACTCGACGATCTGCTCGCCGAGGGTGTATCGGGTCGCCGCGTGCTGGTGCGTTCGGATCTGAACGTACCGCTCGACGGCGACACCATCACCGACGACGGCAGGGTCAAAGCGGCATTGCCCACGATCAAGAAGCTGGCCGATGCCGGTGCCCGAGTTGTGGTCACGGCACACCTCGGGCGGCCGAAGGGCGCACCGGAGGACAAGTTCTCGCTGCGCCCGGTCGCCAAGCGGCTCGGTGAGCTGCTCGGTGGGGGCGCCGAGGTCCCGCTCGCGGGCGATGTCGTCGGCGAGGAGGCGAAGCGGGTCACCGCCGCGCTCACCGACGGTTCGGTGGCGATGGTGGAGAACGTGCGCTTCGACCCGAGAGAGACCAGCAAGGTGGAGAGCGAGCGGGCCGAGCTGGCCCGCGAGTTCGCCGCCCTCGTCGGTACCGGCGGCGCGTTCGTGTCCGACGGTTTCGGCGTCGTGCACCGCAAGCAGGCCTCCGTCTACGATGTGGCCCGCGTCCTGCCCGCCTACGCGGGCGGGCTCGTGCTCGCCGAACTCGACGTGCTGACCACACTGACCGTCGATCCCGGCAGGCCCTATGTCGTCGTGCTCGGTGGCTCGAAGGTCTCCGACAAGCTCGCCGTCATCGAGGCGCTGCTGCCGAAGGTCGACCGGCTGCTGGTCGGTGGAGGCATGTGCTTCACCTTCCTCGCGGCGCAGGGGCATGGCGTCGGCGGTTCGCTGCTGGAGGCCGACATGGTCGACACGTGCCGGCGACTGCTCGCCGAGGCCGGTGACAAGCTCGTGCTGCCGGTCGACGTCGTCGTGGCCGACGCGTTCTCCGCCGATGCCGACACCCGCACGGTGAGCGCGACGGCCATCGAGGACGGCTGGATGGGCCTCGACATCGGCCCTGACACGGTGTCCGCCTTCGCCTCGGAACTCGCGGCGGCGGCGACGGTCTTCTGGAACGGGCCGATGGGCGTGTTCGAGCTGGCCCCCTTCGCCGAGGGCACGCGCGGTGTCGCGCGGGCGATCGCCGACTCCCCGGCGTTCAGCGTCGTCGGCGGCGGCGACTCCGCGGCGGCCGTCCGGCTGCTCGGTTTGCCGGAGGACGGCTTCTCGCACATCTCGACCGGCGGCGGCGCGTCGCTGGAGTATCTGGAAGGCAAGGAACTGCCCGGCGTGGCCGTCTTGAGCGAAGGGAAGTGATGGTGGCGCGCAAGCCGCTGATCGCGGGCAACTGGAAGATGAACCTCAACCACCTTGAGGCCATCGCGCTCGTGCAGAAGATCGCCTTCTCGCTCCCCGAGAAGTACTACGCCAAGGTCGACGTGACGGTGCTGCCACCGTTCACCGACATCCGCAGCGTGCAGACCCTCGTCGACGGCGACAAGCTCCTGCTCAGCTACGGAGCGCAGGACCTTTCCGCGAACGACTCCGGTGCCTACACCGGTGACGTTTCCGGGCCGATGCTGGCAAAGCTCGGCTGCACGTACGTCGCGGTGGGGCACTCGGAGCGCAGGCAATACCACGCCGAGACCGACGAGGTCGTCAACAAGAAGGTGCGGGCGGCGATCAAGCACGGGATCAAGCCGATCCTGTGTGTCGGCGAGCAACTGGAGGTCAGGGAGGCCGGCGGGCACATCGAGCACACCACGGGCCAGCTCATCGCCGCGCTGAAAGGGCTCAAGGCCGACCAGGTCAAGGAGGTCGTCGTCGCCTACGAGCCGGTGTGGGCCATCGGCACGGGCAGGGTCGCGACCCCCGCCGACGCCGAAGAGGTGTGCGCGGCGCTGCGCGCGGCGCTCTCCGACAAATACGGGGCAGAGCTGGCCGAGGCCACGCGCGTGCTCTACGGTGGCTCCGTCAAGTCCGGCAACATCGCCGAACTGGTCGCGTGCGACAACGTGGACGGGGCTCTCGTCGGTGGCGCCAGCCTTGACGGTGAGGAATTCACCAAGCTTTGTGCGCTGGCCGCAGGAGGCCCTCTACCATGAGAACGATGGGTACCCGCTACTCTGGGTACCCCGCCACCCGCAGTACACAGAGGATGACATGAAGCTGTTCCTGCAAATTCTGTTGATCGCGACGAGCGTGCTGCTGATCGTCGCGGTGCTGCTGCACCGCGGGCGCGGCGGTGGACTGTCTTCGTTGTTCGGTGGCGGTATGCAGTCGAGCCTGGCCGGGTCGAGTGTGGCCGAGAAGAACCTCGACCGCATCACGCTCGGTCTTGGTGCGGTATGGCTGATCGCCATCGTGGGCCTCGGACTGCTGGTGAAGATTTAGTTGCCCTTGGCGTGCTGGGCGGGGGCACGCCAACTCTCTGGTGGGTGTGAGGATTCATGGTTGGCGGTAACGCTATTCGAGGCACCCGAGTCGGTGCGGGTCCGTCCGGCGAGTCAGAGCGTGGCGAGTCGGCCCCCCGGCGCCGCGTCTCGTACTGGTGCGTCAACGGGCACGTGTCCCGGCCTTCGTTCTCGGCGGACGCAGAGGTCCCGGAAGAATGGGACTGCCCGCGTTGCGGGCTTCCCGGTGGGCAGGATGAGCAGAACCCGCCGGCGGCTCCGCGGACGGAGCCGTACAAGACGCATCTCGCGTATGTGAAGGAACGCCGCAGTGACGCCGATGGTGAGGCCATCCTCGCCGAGGCGCTGGAACGGCTGCGGCAGCGCAGGGAGATCTGAAACTCCGCTGAACAGGGTCTTCTCGCCTCGGTGGGAAGCCCCTGCGGCGGCTGGGGTCGAAGGAGTGGGGCTCGCGGTGTAACCGCGAGCCCCACTCCTGTCTGTGTGCCTGGTGTGCCGGTGCGCGTCGGTGCCGATGCGCGAGTCGTGCGCGCGTGTCCCCCGCTCAGGCCAGCGAGATCCGCGTGCAGGTCGCCGAGTTCTGCGCTCAGGTCGGCGACATGCGCGTTCACAATGCGGGAATGCCGCGCGAGCAGGTGAGATGCCCGTTCGCGCCAGCCTGACATCTCCCGCAGCCGCCGCTCGGCTTACGACCTCGCAGCCCGCGTTCGCGTGGGGCCCGGCTTACGTTCCCGCAGCCCGCCAGGCGCATGTACCCGACGCCCGCGTTCGCTCGACGCCCGACCTCGACGCCCGACCTCGCCGCACGGCCTGGGCGCCCGACCTCGCCGCCCGGCGCCCGACCTCGCCCGGCGTCCGCCGCCCGGCCTGCGCGCGATCCGCGACCCGGTGACCACCTGGCACCGGGGTTTGCCGGACCTGCCGTCGGCCCGCGCTCGCGCTAGGTCGTCACCGGATATCGTGCCGCCGCCTCGAATCCACCGTCGTCGGTCGCCTTCGTTTCGAACGTGCCGCCAAGCAGTCGCGCCCGCTCGGCAAGGCCGGTCAGGCCGTACCCACCGGAAGGCAGCAGGCCGGGCTGCTCCCTCGGCCGGTCGTTGCGGACCTGGATGGTCAGCGCTTCCGTGTCGCCCGAGAGCCGCACGAAGGCCGTGGCCCCCGGCGCGTGCTTGCGGACGTTCGTCAGGCACTCCTGCACGGTGCGATATGCCGCCGCCGACACCTGCGGAGGAACGTTGTCCGGCAACCTTTCCACGGCGAATTGAACCGGCACTTCGGCGTTGTCGATCAGTTCCGGCAGATCGGCCAGATCGGGACGGGAGGGGTCCTCCTCCGCCGCACTGGACCGCAGCACTCCGACCAGCGAGCGCAGTTCCTCCAGCGTGTGGGTGCCGAGCGTGCGGATGGTCTGCGCCGTGCGCTGGGTTTGCGCGTCGGAGCCGGAGGCCGCCATGGCGCCCGCCTGCATGACGATGAGGGTGATGTCGTGTGAGACGACATCGTGCATTTCCCGCGCCAGCCGTGCTCTCTCCTCGGCGCGCACGGCCTGCGCGTGCAGCTTGCGTTCCCTGTCCCTGCTGGCCGCGAGTTCGCTCAGCCGCGCGGACAGTTCGGTTCGGGCCCCGATGAGCAGGCCGATCGCCAGCGGCATACCGGCCACGATCACGCCGTAGATGACGTCGAGCGCGTGTTCCTGCCAGGTCATGGCATAGAACTCGGGCAGTGGCCACAAAATGAACCGGCAGAGCCACACCAGTCCCGCGCCGACCCACACCTGCCAGTGCAGTTGCTTGCGCGTGGCGAGATAGCCCAGCGCAAGCATGGCGGCGACCTGGGCCCAGCCGGCGAAGAACCCGGGAACGGTCAGCAACAGCGTCGTGAACGGCAGCAGACGGCGGAATGCCAGCGCGGCACAGCTCACCACGGACAGCACGACCGAATACGTCTCAGCCTGCTGCGGGATGATCAGCCACACGTCGAGAACCGCGATCACGATGACGGCGACATCGACGGCGGTCTTGCGTACGAAGGGACGTTTCCACAGTGCGGACAGCGGTCCGGCGGATATGGTTCTCCGTCGAACCTTGTTGGCGGTTTCCATGCCGGGGCGGCCGACCGAAACCCCGGGTATCGAGATTCCCTCTGTGGTCATGGCTCAGACCTCTCGTCTTGTGGACTTACCTGAGAGAGGACTGAGAAAGCCGATCGGGACGCGCGGATCGGGAAAAATGTGCGGGATGTCGGCCTGCGGTCAGGAATTCAGGAGGTCAGGACCATTCTGGCCCCCACAGCGCGGCCCGCGAGGGTGATTCAGACCCGTGGCGGCGAAGGGACGCTCGACTTTCCGGCGGCGGCCTTGTCGACGAGCCACAGCGTTCGCTGGGACCCCCGTGCACCCGCGACGGGAAGC